>NZ_SPVF01000128.1 GCF_004614185.1 Zemynaea arenosa
GCGCCAGGCTGCCCAGGATACTGGGGAGGAGTATCGTTCGCGTCCATCAGAAAGTGAATCCCAGCGAGAAGTGCAGGCGCCATTTGTGGATCGCCTGGCCATATGCGGCATCGACATTGATCGGCCCGACCGGGCTGCGCCAGCGCGCGCCGACGCCGTAGCCCGCGCGCGGCTTCAGTTCGCGGAACACATCGCCCGCATTGCCCGCGTCGTAGAACACGGCCACGCCGTACTGCGGCTTGAGCCAGTAGTCGATTTCCGCGCTGCCGGCCAGCAGATAGCGCCCGCCGGTGATGGCGTCGCCCACCCGCACGCCCAGTTCCTGGTAGCCGTAGCCGCGCACCGACTGGTCGCCGCCTGCGCGGAACAGGTAGGTGGACGGGATGCCATCCTTGCCCTTGGACGCCACCGCCCCCGCCTCGCCGCGCAGGATCAACGTGGCGCGCGCAGACAGCGGCCGGTAGTCGATGAAGCGCAGCGCCCCGCGCAGGAATACGCGGTCGGTCAGCACTGGCAGCGGTGCGCCGCCCAGCTGCACGTTGAGCGCGTAGCCTTTGTTCGGCAGCAGCAGGTTGTCCAGCTCCCGCTTGGTGATGTTATAGGTGAAGGGCAGGCTCTTGGCGCGCGATGCGGGCAGGCCGTCGATGATCTTGCGCTCGGTGAGCAGTTCGAGCTGCACGGAGCGCTCCAGCTGCGGCGTGCCCCAGGCGCGCTTGGCCTGCACGGTGGCGGTGGTGGTGATCTCGCCGTTCAGGTCATTGCGCTCCATGCCGCCGCCGAAGCTGTCGTTGTAGCCACCCGGCTTGGTCGGATAGTAGAAGTCGGCGCGCGCCACCTGGCGGCGCGTCTCCAGCGTCAGGTTGCTCTTCATGCGCAGGCCGAACACGGAGAGGTCGTCGTACTGCAGCGTGGCGCGGTTGCCGGTGTTGGTCGAGTAACCGAGACCGGCGCTCACGTTGCGGTACTTGTTCTCGGTGACGCGGATGAGGATCGGCAGGGTGGCCGTGGAGGGCAGGGGCACCGGCGCGGGTGCGGTCTGCTGCTCTTCCAGCGTGGCCACCTGCTCCTGCATCACGCTGGACATGTCGGCCGTGACTTCCACGCTGCTGAAGTAGCCCGTGTCCTGCAAGCGGCCCTGCAGCACCTGCAGCGCGGCCTCGCTGTACTCCTCCCCCGGCTTGATCGTATTCAGGTTGGTGACGACGGTCTCGGGATAGCGCTTGAGCCCTTCGATGCGCAGGCCGCCGAAGCGCGCCTCCGGCCCGCTGTCGATCACCACGCGCAGGTTCGCGCGGTGCGCCTCGGGATCGACCGTGGCGCTGGTGTCGACCAGCTGGGCGCGCGGGTAGCGGGTCGCGATCACCTGGCGCAGGAGGGCGCGCTTGGCAGCCTCCCAGTCCGGCTGGCGAAACACGCGGCCGCGCGGCAGGGCCCAGGCGGTGCGCAGCGCGCCGGCATCGAATGGCGAGTTGTTTGCCTCGGCGGACGCGAAGCCGCGCAGCTCCAGGTCCACGTCCCCGACCAGCACCGGCTCGCCCGGCTGCACCGTGATGCGCGCGACCGGCTGCGCACCCGAGGTATCGAGCGTGGCCTCCACCGTGGGCGAGTAGTAGCCCTCGGTGGCCACGAGGGTCTGCACCTGCTCCGGCGCGCCCTTGACCAGGCGCTGGAGCTGGTCCCGGTCCAGCCGCGGGTTGCCGCGCCAGCGCTCCAGGTCCAGGTTATTCCGCAGCAGTTCGGCCAGCGGCTTGGGCGCATCGATGGCGACGGTGTACGCCACACCCTGCGCCCAAGCGCCCACAGTGGCCAGCAGGGCGGCCACGGCGAACAGGATTTGTGCCAAAATTCGGGACCGCCGCAGCACTCCGGCCAGCCTCGCGCACCCAGTCATGTCATTCCGATAAGTCATCACTGGCGCATGTTACCGGAACGGCACGCGGGACGGCGGACGCGTACCGGATATGGAACGGGCGCGTGCTACAGAATCACCGAGAGAGAACATCATGCAACAGACTGACAGCGCACTGGTCCTGTTCAGCGGCGGACAGGATTCCGCGACCTGTCTGGCCTGGGCCCTGGAACGTTTCGCCCGCGTGGAGACCATCGGCTTCGACTACGGCCAGCGCCACGCGATCGAGCTGGCCGTGCGCCCGCAGCTGCTGGCGGACATGCGTGCCCTGAAGCCCGCGTGGGCCGCGCGCCTGGGCGAGGACCACATGATCGACCTCGGGCTGATCTCGAAAATCAGCGACACCGCGCTGACCAGCGACGTCGCCATCGCGATGCAGGACAACGGCCTGCCCAACACCTTCGTCCCCGGCCGCAACCTGCTGTTCATGACGGTGGCCGCCACCGTGGCCTACCGGCGCGGCATGAATGTGCTGGTGGGCGGCATGTGCGAGACCGATTTCTCCGGCTACCCGGACTGCCGCGACGACACCATGAAGGCGCTGCAGGTCGCGCTCAACCTCGGCATGGCCACCCGCCTGCGTCTCGACACTCCGCTCATGTGGATCGACAAGGCGCAGACCTGGGAGCTGGCCGAGCAGGCCGGCGGCATGCCGCTGGTGGACCTGATCCGCTCGGGCACCCACACCTGCTACCTCGGCGAGCGTGGTGCCCTGCACGACTGGGGCTATGGCTGCGGCGCCTGCCCGGCGTGCGCGCTGCGCGCCCGCGGCTACCACGAATACCGGCGCCGCAAGGGCGCGTAACGCGAGAGCACCCGCGCCCGAGTAGCCGTCATGCGTCTTGCCCTGTTGACCGACCTGCATGCCAACCGCGAGGCCCTGGCGGCCTGCCTGGAGCACGCGCGCGCCCAGAAGGCCGACCGCTACGCCTTCACCGGGGACTTCGTGGGCTATGGCGCCGACCCGGCCTGGGTAGTGGACACGGTGCGCGAGTACGTCGCGCAGGGCGCCATCGCCGTGCAGGGCAACCATGACCTGTCCGTGACCCAGCCCACGCGCCCGCAGATGCATATGGAGGCGCGCGAGGTGATCGAATGGACCCGCGGCCGGCTCGATCGGGAGCAGCTGGACTTCCTCGCCGGCCTGCCGTTGACGGCGGAACTGGACAAGCACTTCTTCGTGCACGCCAGCGCGCACGAACCGCAGCGCTGGGCCTACGTGGACTGCGCGGAGGAGGCGGAAAAAAGCCTGAAGGCGGCGCGCGGCGCCCGCATCGTGTTCTCCGGCCACGTGCACGCCCCGGCCCTGTACCGCCGCGCGGACGATGGCCGCATGGGCAGCCACGTGCCGCTGCCGGATGTGCGCATTCCACTGGCGCCCCAGCACCAGTACCTCGTGCTGCCCGGCGCCGTCGGCCAGCCGCGCGACGGCAACTGTGCCGCGTGCTACGCCATCTACGACGACGCCACGCGCGAGCTGACCTGCTTCCGCGTGCCCTACGACCATGGGGCCGCAGCCCGGCGCGTGATCGCGGCCGGACTGCCGATTGTGTTCGCGATGCGACTGATCGAGGGCATTTGATGCCTTAACGACCAATAGTCGTTGCAGCATGACAACTCCAGGGGTAGTATCGGCGAGATCGCCACCCCAACCGTGACCGTCCGATGACTGCTGGTTCTGGCTCCCGCCTCACGCACCTGCTGGGTCCCCACCTGCTGGCGGCGCTCATCCTGGCGAGCGGGCTCGGCGCCACCACGGCCCTGTGGACGGTCGCCCGCCGCGACGCGCTGCGCGACCTGCAGGCCGATTTCGACTACCGTTCGCGCGAAGTGGTGAACAACCTGGCGCTGCGGATGGCCACCCATCTGCAGGTGGTGCGCGGCGCGCAGGGGCTGTTCGCCGGATCGACCGACGTCTCGCGCATCGAATTCGCCGACTACATTCGCACCCAGGACCTGACCGGCCAGTTCCCCGGCATGCGCGGCGTCGGCTATATGGACATGGTGCGCAACGGCGATCTGGCCGCGCATGTGGCGCGCATGAAGGCGGCCGGTTTTCCCCGCTACTCGATCCGCCCCGCGGGCGAGCGGGCCGAATATGCGCCCGTGACCTGGCTGGAACCGGCGGGCGGCAGCAACGCGCGCATGCTGGGCTTCGATGCCTGGGCCGAACCGGTCCGGCGCGCGACGCTGGAGCAGGCGCGCGACACCGGCCTGCCCACCATGTCCGGCCGCATCGTGCTGCAGCAGGACGACGGGGCGGACCGCTACGGCTTTATCGTCGTGCTGCCGGTGTACCGGCATGACGCGCCCGCGGGCACGCTGGAGCAGCGCCGCGCGGCGGTGCGCGGCTTCGTCTACGGCGCCTTCAACATGCGGGACATGCTGGCGGCGATGAACGCGGATGCCAGCGGCGAACTCGATGTGGAAGTCTACGATGGCGACACCGCCGACCCGCAGGCGCGCATGTCGCCCGGGACCACCCATGCGCCGTCCCTGCTCATGACCGAGCAGCGCATCAGCACCGCCAATCACCGCTGGACGCTGGCGATCCGTGCGCTGCCGTCGTTCGGCAACCACCTGCACTCGGGCCGCGCGCGCAACATCCTGTGGGCGGGCATCCCGGCCACGCTGCTGCTCACGCTTCTCACCTGGCTGCTGGCCACCAGCCGCGCCGCCGCGGCCCGGGCGCTGGAGGGCGAGCGGCAGCTGGGCGCCGAGCTGGATGCGGGCCAGCGCCGCCTGGCGGCCTTGCACGACGCGGCTCAGCGCGGCCAGGCCATGATGCGCAGCATCCTGGACTCCACCGTGGACGGCATCCTGGTCGACAACGGCCGCCACCGCATCCTGGACTCCAACCAGCGCTTCCGCGAGCTGTGGAGCGTGCCGCCCGAGATGGCGCTGGCCGAAGACGACACGGCGCTGATCGCGCACATGCTGGCGCAGCTGCTGCATCCCGCGCCCTTCGTGTACAGCCGCTCGCTCGACTACGACGAGGGCCGCGTGCAGCGCGAGCTGCTGCGGCTCAAGGACGGCCGCTTCTTCGAGCAGTTCACGCGCGCGGTGCGGCTGGGCAGCGAGACGGCGCGCGTGTGGTCGTTCCGCGATGTCACCGAGCGCAAACAGGTGGAGCAGCGCGAGCGCACCCACCGCCACGTGCTGGAGATGCTGGCGCGCGGCGCGCCGCTGCACAGCATCCTGGACGCGGTGGTGCTGGGCATCGAGACCACCAACCCCGGCATGCTGTGCGCCATCATGCTGCTCGACGCGGACGGCCAGCGCCTGCGCAACGGCGCGGCGCCCAGCCTGCCCAAGTTCTTCCGCGACGCGTGGGACGGCCTGGTGATCGGCCATGGGGTCGGTTCCTGCGGCACCGCCGCCAAGTCGGGCACCCGCGTGATCGTGGACGACATCGCGACCCACCCCTACTGGGAGGGCGCGCGCGACGTGGCCGCCCAGGCGGGCATCGCGGCCGCGTGGGCGGAGCCGATCCGTGGCGCGGCGGGCAAGATCATCGGCACCTTCGCCATCTACCACCGCGAGCCGCACTACCCTAGCCCCGCCAACGTGGTGCTGATCGAGCAGGCCGCCCAGCTGGCGGGCATCGCCATTGAGCAGACCCTGGCCGCCCAGGCCCTGCGGGCCGGCGAGGAACGCTTCCGCAGCCTGTACGACCACGCGCCGGTGGCGCTGTGGGAGCTCGACTGGTCGGGCGTGCGCGCGGCCTGCGAGGTGCTGCGCGGGCGGGCCGGCATGGCCGACCTGCGCGGCTACCTGCGCGAGCATCCGGACGACGTGCGCGCGCTCGCGTCCCTGGTGCGGATCCTGGACCTGAACAGCGCCGCGCTGGCCCAGGTGGGTGGGCGCACCAAGGACCTGGAGATGCTGTCGCTGGCCCAGGTGTTCGGCGAACCGGGGCTGGACCTGTTCATCGATGCCGTGGCCGCGCTGCAGGGTGGCGCGCGCCACTTCGCGGGCGAGGGCCGCTTCATGCGGCTGGACGGCACCACGCGCGCCAACCAGGTCACGCTGCTGGTGATGCCGGGGCACGAGCAGCTGGACTTCCTGATCGTGTCCACGCTGGACATCACGGAGCGCCAGCGCATGGACGCCGAGCTGCGCCTGCTGGCCACCACCGACTTCCTCACCGGCCTGCCCAACCGGCGCGAATTCATGGCGCGCCTGGACGAAGAGCTGGCGCGCGTCCAGCGCCACGTCGACGGCCAGGCGGCGGTGCTGATGCTGGACATCGACCACTTCAAGACCATCAACGACCGCCACGGCCACCCGGTCGGCGACGCGGTGCTGCGCCACGTGGCGGAGCTGATGCGCTCCACCCAGCGCAAGATCGACACGCTGGGCCGCATGGGCGGGGAGGAGTTCGCGGTGCTGCTCCCGGGCGCGGGCCACGCGGCGGCGGCGGCCTACGCGGAGCGCCTGCGGCACACGGTGGCAGCGTCGCCGTGCCGGCTGGAGGATGGGGAGGAGATTGCGGTGACGGTGAGTATCGGCTGTGCGGAGATCCGTGCTTTCGATCCCACCGGAGATGCGGCCCTGCTGCGGGCCGACAAGGCGCTGTATGGCGCCAAGGCGGCCGGCCGCAATCGCGTGGAGTGCGAAGGGCCGGCCTGAGAGGCTGGGTCTTACACCGCTGCTTCGTGGGTCATCTTGGCGCGGCGGCTGCGGCGGCTGAAGTACCAGATGAAGGCCACCGGGATCAGGATCGGCACCAGCAGGGGCGACATCAGCGCGGCCAGTACCACGGCGCCGATCACCAGTCCGGCCACCGCCAGGATGCCGAGGCCCGCGAACAGCAGCGCCAGCATCACGCCGACCACCGCCAGCACCACGCCCCCGATCACGAGACCCATGCCGCCGGCCGCGATGCCGATCAGTGCGGCGAAGGGGCCGTCGAAGTCGCCGTCGTCCCAGGCGACGTGCGAGTGTCCGAGATCGATGGTGATGTTAAAGGCGATCATCGCGAGCATGACGACGATGGCGATAGCGACGAATTTTTTCATGATGCGGCCTCTCTTCCTTGTCTTTATCAGGGTCCAGCGCGGGGCTGGTATGGCTGCACTGTAGGCGCGTCTGCATACACGGACCATCGGAATGCGACGAACTGCATTTTGGCCGGGGCGACCGGTACCGCGGCGGGCCTGAACGGCCGCGTGAACGATGGTGTGAATAGCCCAGTCACATGGTCAGTCTGACATTGCCAACGATGCCTGGAAGCCTATACTGGATGTCTATTCAGACCGGAGGAGTTCTTATGGTCCTGACGATTCACGTGGAAGATACCTGGCTCGCGCCCGCGCAGGGCAGCGGTCCAAAAGGTCCTCCGTCGGCGCCCCCTGCGATCCCGCCGATCATCATTAATCCGTTCAGCTATCACATCCCGGCGATCAACATCGATCCGCCGGTACCGCCGCCGGGTCCCCCCGTCCGGCCGCCCGCGCGGCCCCGCGTCCGCATGCACTGAGCAACACCATTCGGATCTTTCGATTGCCATAATCGAAAGATTCGAACACGCCGCTGGCGCGCCCTGCTAGTATTTCCTCTGCGCATCACTTCGAGCGCGTCACGAGACGAGGAAATCACACGATGGACCGCCTGCACCGGCTGGAAGCCGTTCAGACCATGCTGCTGGAGATCGGGCAGCTCTCGACCACGGCCAGCGATATCACGGAATTCATCCGCGCAGTGCACCGCGAGCTGGGACGCATCATGTATGCGGCCAACTTCTACGTGGCGCTGCAGGACCGCGAAGACGGGACGGTGCGCTTCGTGTACTTCGTCGATGAACTGGACGCGACGCCGGATCCGGAGGAACGCGTGACCCTGGCCTCGGCCGACGAATCGCCAACCGCGTGGGTGATCCTCAACCGCAGGCGGCTGGTCATGACCGCGTCCGAGCACGAGACGCGCGCCTGGGGCCTGGGCTCCACCGCGGAGCACTGGGTCGGCTGCCCGCTGCTGGACCAGCATCACCAGACCTTCGGCGCCATCGTCATCCAGAGCTACGACAAGGAGCACACCTACGGCGACGAGGACATCGCGCTGTTCACCCAGATCGCCAACTATGTGTCGGTGGCGCTGCAAGGCTTGCAGAGCATGGACCGGCTGGAGCGCGCGGTGCAGGAGCGCACCGCGGCGCTGGCGCACGAAGTGGCGGAACGGGCGCGCGCGGAGGCGGTGCAGCACGCGCTGTACCAGATCGCCAACCTGTCGGCGGGGCGTGCGGGCGATGCCGAGACGCTGTCCGCCAGCCTGCACCGCATCATCGCGGAGCTGATCGCGGCCCCGAACTTCCTGATCGCGCTGTACCACCCGGAGACGCAGGAGATCTCGATCCCGTACTTCGTGGACGAGAAGGATGCGAGCGCGCCGGTCAAGCGCTTCCGCTACGGCGCGGGCATGAGCTCCTATGTGCTGGCCCGGAAGCAGGCCATGCTGCACGACCGCGCCAGCTACCTGAAGCTGCTGGAGGCGGGCGAGATCGTGGAGCCGCACGGCAGCACGGACATCTGCAGCTGGATGGGCGCCCCGATGCTGGTGCACGAGCAGCCCTATGGCGTCATCATCGTGCAGAGCTACGACCCGGCCATCGTCTACACCCAGGCGGACCTGGACCTGCTGGCCTTCATGGCCTCGCACGTGGCGGTGGCGATCGCCCGCATGATGGCGGACCGCGCGATCCGCAAGGCCAAGGAGCGCCTCGAGCAGCAGAATGCGGCACTGGAAACGGCCCTGCGCCAGCTGGAAGAAGCGCAGAGCGAGATGGTGCGGCAGGAGAAGCTGGCCTCGCTGGGCCGCCTGGTCGCGGGCGTGGCGCACGAGATCAACACCCCGCTCGGCATCTGCGTCACGGCCACCAGCCACCTGGTGCAGGAGCTCAAGCTCACGCGCGAGGAGCTGGCCAATGGCGAGATGACGGAGGACTCGCTGGGGCAGTTCTTCGACATCGTCGACCAGTCGCTGCGCATCATGACCACCAACACGCAGCGCGCGGCGGCGCTGGTGCGCTCGTTCAAGCAGGTCGCGGTCGATCAATCGTCGGACGAGATCCGTTCCTTCAACCTGCGCACCTATCTGGACGAGGTGCTGCTGTCGCTGCAGCCCAAGCTCAAAGGGCGGCCGGTGAAAGTCGAAGTCGACTGCCCGAAGGAAGTGCGGATGGAGAGCCACGCGGGGGCGGTGTCGCAGATCGTCACCAACATGGTGGTCAACTCGCTGGTACATGGGTTCGAGCACGAGCAGGCGGGCAAGATCCGCATCAGCGCCCACCTGGACGACGAAGACCACGTGGTGTTCGACTACAGCGATGACGGCGTGGGCATGGACGAGGACACGCTGGCCAAGCTGTTCGACCCCTTTTTCACGACCAAGCGCGGAACCGGCGGCAGCGGCCTCGGTGCGCATATCCTGTACAACCTGGTGACCGGCGCGCTGGGCGGGACGGTGCGCGTGGTGTCTTCGCCCGGCCTGGGCCTGCACTACCACCTGCGCTTCCCGCGCAACCGCCGCGAGCAGCAGGAAGCCGCCCTTGCGGAGTAAGGCCGGCCGCGACGCCGCCATGCTGCTGCTGATTGGCAGCAGGCCCTCCGTGACACCGGTGGCGCGCACCTCCGCGGCGGCTTCCGCCTCCGCGGCGATCATCGCAGCCGCGCTGCCATTGGTCTCGCCGGCCCGTAGATACGGTCGGCCAGCTGGCGCAGGATCGTGAGCGGCGTACGCGGCGCATCAGCTGCGGGCGCACTGTGGGCGAAGCCCGCCGCCAATCCGCGCGGCTGAGGGAATGAATTCGATAGCGCTGCGCAGCGCCATGCGGGAGCTTAGTCCGGCAAGCGGCGGTTGATTTCCAGCGCCTCGTCCATGTTCTCGATGAGGAGGTGCACATAGGCTGGATCGAGGTGGTGCCCGGCCACTTCCTTGAGGTGGCCGATGACCTGCTCGACCGGCCAGGCATCCTTGTAGCAGCGCTTGTGCATCAGGGCGTCGAACACGTCGGCCACCGCGACGATGCGCGCGTACTTGTGGATGTCCTCGCCCTTGAGCCCTTGCGGATAGCCGGTACCGTCGTAGCGCTCGTGGTGCTGGTGCGCGATCACCGCGGCCGCCTTCAGGATCGGGCGCTGCGAGCCATCCAGGATCGACAGGCCGATCTCCGGGTGCTTCTTCATGATCTCCCACTCTTCGGGCGTCAGCTTGCCCGGCTTGAGCAGCACCGCGTCCGGCGTGCCGATCTTGCCGATGTCGTGCATCGGCGCGGCGTGCATCAGCACCGCCGTTTCGTCTTCGGAGAGGCCGGACTTCTCGGCCAGCAGATGGCACACCTGCGACATGCGGCGCACGTGGTTGCCCGCCTCGTTGGAGCGCGACTCCACCACGTCGCCGAGGCGCATGATCAGCTCCGCCTGGGTATCGGTGATCTCCTGCGTCAGCAGGATGTTGTCGAAGGCGATGGCCACGCCGGAGCAGAACACTTCCAGCAGCTGCTGGTCGATCTCCGAAATCTCTTCCACGCCCTTGAGCACCAGCAGCGAGGCCTTGCCGCTCTGGTTGGGGAAGTAGCCGACATACACGTCGCCATACAGCTGCGAGATGCGGTTCTTGCGCGCTTCGTCCAGCTGCGCCAGCAGTTCGGGATGGATCAGCGTGTCGTCCATGTCGCCGATCTTGGCCAGCACTTCGTACTGCTGCTCGCCGGCGATGACCGACGCTCCGGCCACGCGCACCAGCATGCTCTGTTCGAGGCGCAGCAGCGCCACCACCTGCTGCAGCAGGCCGTTGGCGAAGTCCTTCAGGCTGCGCTGCTGGAACAGGTGCGAGGAGGCGGCAATCACCCGCTCCAGGCCCTCGCGGTAGGTGGCCTGCGCGTGGCGCGCTTCCTCGACCTTCATGATGTCGCGGTAGGCGCGCAGCGCGGCGAAGGTGGTGGTGAACAGCTTGGTGCGGTCCAGCTCCGTCTTTTCCTTGTAGTCGTTGATGTCGTAGTCGACGATCACGCGCTCCTCGGGCGCCTGGCCCGGCTGGCCGGTGCGCAGCACGATGCGGGTGAACTGGTTGTCCAGCTCCTGGCGCATCCAGCGCGCCACTTCCAGGCCGCTGTCTTCCTTCTCCATCACCACGTCCAGGAACACCAGCGCGATGTCCTTCTCGCGCGCCAGTACCTGCTTGGCTTCCGCGCCGCTGTAGGCGTGCAGGAAGGACAGTTGGCGGCCGTCGAGGCGGAAGCGCGACAGGGTCAGCTTGGTGATGTCATGGATATCGGGCTCGTCATCAACCAGCAGGACTTTCCAGGGAGCGAGCTTCGGTGCGCCAGAGGACAGGAAGGACATTGTTCGGATTCCGTTACCGTTATATGTACGCGCGTTCTGCCCGGCGCACGAATGAGTGTCTCAGTCGATTGTAGTATGAGACCTCTGCAATTAACAACCGGCAATAGAAATGTTTTCCTGCCCTTGCAACATGCGGTTTTGCCAAGATGGATGACGAAAAGTCAGGTGTAGAGTTTCTGGCAGTTCTCGCACCAGAAACTGCGGCGCCGGGTGCGGCCGAGCAAGCCTTTCTGGAAGGGGATATGGCAGCGCGGGCAGATGGACTGCTTGTGGGCCAGCCAGTGTTTTTTCAGGACATACTGCTTTTTCCATTCCAGGAAATCGAAACTGTAGGTCCGCGCCTGCTCGACCAGCGCCCGCAGCTTGGGCGCGGGCAGGGCGCCGATCGTCGACAGCGGGTGCAGGCGGATACGGAACAGCACCTCGTTCTTGATGATGTTGCCGACGCCGGAAAAGATCGCCTGGTCCAGCAGCGCGTCGCAGGCGGCCAGGTCCGGCTGGGCGCGCAGCTTCTTGCGGGCGGCCTTGGGGTCCCAGGCCTCGGACATCACATCGGCCGCCCAGTCGTACTCGTCCAGGTCCACATACTTGATCTGGCAGGCGTAGAAGTTCAGCTCGCCGCCGTCATCGAACTCCAGCGCCAGGCGCGGCGGCGGCTTCTCCTTGCGCTCGTCGATGCGGTAGCTGCCGAACAGCAGGAAATGGATGCGGATGGTGTACAGCGGCGTCTGGATCAGGAAGTGCTTGCCCCAGCTGCGCAGTGCCAGCACCGGCATGCCCTCCAGCGCCGGGATGTCGATCGCGCGCGCGTTGCCGGAGGCACGGACGATGGTCTGGCCTTCGAAGCGGGCCGCTTCTTCGCGCAGGATGTAGAGGGAAGGTCCTTCAGGCATGCTGTATGGTGCGGGCGTTTCGCGGGCTGTGCAGTGCGGTTCCTAACGGATCTTGGCATTAAATTATGTCAATACACGCAAAGTTGTCGATTAAGCATATACTGCGCGGTACCATCCACCCTTAAGAGGACTCCACCATGCGCCGTCTTCTCTCCACCGCGGTTGCCATTCTGCTGGCGTTCACCTCTGCCGGCGCGAGCGCCGGGACCGCCAGCATCCAGTTTTCGAATGTCGACACGTACACCGATTTCCCTAGCTGGGAAAAGGATCGCGACGATTTCCTGCAGCAGATTGGCGCACAGTTCATCAAGCGGGCGGGTGACCGGCTGGCGGCTAATGAAGAGCTGAAGATCGAAATCCTCCAGTTTGACCTGGCCGGGATTATGGTGAAGAGGAATGCGATCGAGCGGCGCCTGATCAATTCGAACGACTGGCCGTCGTTCCAGCTGCGCTTACTGCTGCTGCGCGACGGGGTCGTGGTGGACAAGGGTCTGGACAGCATGCAGGGCATGGACAAGGTGTCGGGACACATCCGCTACGTAAACGACGACCCGCTGCGCCTGGAAAAAACCATGATCGACCGCTGGTTCACGGATCGTTTTCCCAAGCGCCAGGGTTCCTGAGCGCCCTAACAATCTGATACAAATCGCGGCGCCGCTGTCACACGGGGCCCCCACATTGGGCGTATAGTGAACAGACCAAGCGTAAGGAGCGTGATATGAAGAAGATGCTGACGATGCTGGCCGGAGCCACGCTGGCTCTGGCATCCGTGGCGGCGAGTGCCGGAACCGCGAGCGTGACCTTTGTCCATCCGGAGCAATACAAGGATTTTCCGACCTGGGCTGACGATCGCGAGGAACTGCTGAAGGAAATGGCCGGCCATTTCAACAAACGCGCCCGCGCGCTGCCCGCCAACGAGGAGCTGCGCGTGGAGGTGCTGGCGGTCGACCTGGCCGGGCGGCTGCGTCCCAGCCCTCTGCGCATGCACGAGATCCGCGTGATCCGGCCGATCGACTGGCCGACCATGCAGGTGCGCTATACCCTGCTGCGCGATGGCGCCGTGGTGGCGCAGGGCGAGGAGCTGCTGCGCGACATGCAGGCGGTGAGCCGGGCCAACCGTTACTTCTCCGATGACCCGCTGCGGTATGAGAAGATGATGATCGACGACTGGTTCAAGGACCGCATCAGCATGCGCTGAGCGGCGGGACCGGGCTAAGGACCGAACATGACACCAACCCGAATTTCCCTGGCCCTCGCGGGCCTTTTTTCTTTGGCGGCGGCTGCTCCGGCGCGTGCCGGTGAAGCCGTCATCACCTACGTCCACCCGGAGACCTTCTTCGACCTGCCGTTCGCGACCTGGGAGCGGCAGGACATGCTGAAGAACGTGGCTGACCATTTCATCACGGAGGCGCGCCTGCTGCCGCAAGGGCAGGAACTGAAGGTGGAGGTGCTGGACTTCGACCCCGCCGGGCGTCTGCACCCGAGCTTCCGCGGCGGGAGCGAGATCCGCGTCGTGACCGGCCGCGCCGACTGGCCGCGCATGACGGTGCGTTATACCCTGACCGGCAACGGCCAGGTGCTGGCCAGCGGCGAGGACCAGCTCTCCAACATGAACTACCAGATGCGCATCAACCGCTACTGGGACAGCGATCCGCTGCGCTACGAGAAGCAGATGATCGACGACTGGTTCAAGCAGCGCTTCAACATCGCTTCCCGTTGACCTGATCGAGCGCGCAAAAAAAGGCCCGGACCGCAGTCCGGGCCAACAGGTTAACCCTGCATCGCTTGCCCTACGATTTCTTCCGGGCGGTGCTTACTTCGCTTTCAGCTCCGCCAGCACATCTTTCACCGCATAGTCGGACGGCACGGTGAACAGCGCCGCCGCCGGCTCCTCGCGCTTGAGGTTCTCCAGCTTGAACACCCGGTCGCCCGAGCGCGGGTCGCTGTGCTTCGAGTAGACGGTGATCTTCAGGTCGGGCGCGTACCAGGTCTCGTCCGAGACCACGATCGCATTCTTGTTGCCCACTTCGCCCGCCGGGATCTCATAGCTGCGCAGCTTGCCCTCGGCCTTGACGCCGTTGAAGTCGCGGGTGCCCAGGTCTTTGGTGGTGCGGTTGCGCATGAAGCGCGAGTCGCCGAAGGCGTTGGCGATGGCCGGGCCGATGCGCTGCGCGATCTCCGCCGAGCGGACGTCAATGTCCTTGGCCACGCGCACCCGGATTTCCTCGCTCAGCTGGCGCGCGCGCTCGGGGCTCATGTAGTCGCCGCGGTGCACGCGCTTGACCACGATCTCCTCGTCCGGCCCCAGTTTGCCCTCGCGGCGCAGCTGCTCGGATTTCTCACGCGCTTCCTCGCGCGCCTTCTCGGCATCGGCGCGGGCCTGCTCGGCCTTCTCGCGCGCTTTTTCGGCGCTCTTGCGCGCGGCCTCGGCGCTCTTGCGGGCGGCCTCCATCGCCACGCGCGCCTTTTCGGAGGCCAGGCGGTGCATCTCGGAGCTGTCGTTCGGTACCTTGGTCGCGGTCTTCTCGGCTGGCTTCAGGATCCAGGTCGAGGTGTCGTCGCGAATGATGACGGTCTCGCTGCCGCTCCTCTCGTGCACTTCCTGGCGGGTGCGGCCGGCCGAGTCGCGGTAGGTCATGGTCACGACCTTGCTCGTGATCTGGTTCCCGTCCGGGAGCGACTGGCTCGACTCGCTGACCATCTGCGCGCTGTACGGCGCATTCTTGATGTTGCGGCCGTGGATGCGCAGGCCTTCATCGAATACGGTGAGGTTCGGGGTCTCGATGCGAACCAGCTTGCGCGGTTCGCTGTCGGCGGGCGCCTCCTCGGCCAGGGCCGGTGCGAACAGGCCGGCCAGCAGTGCCGCTATGAGCAGGTGTTTGGTCTTCATGATGGTCCTCTTGGTGAATACAGGGTTACTACAGGGCCCGTGCCTCCACGGGAACGGGGTTCGAATCGAATTGGGTTCAGATCGTCATTCCGCGCTGGTCAGGCGCAGCGCCAGCGGCTTGCCGTCGGCGGAGACCAGCATCTCGGCGCGCACCATGTCGCCCGCCGATTCCGGCGACACCGGCAGCCCGGCCGCAGCCAGCGCGGTGCGCGGCAGCTCGGTCTCGACCACCTTGGCATCCGGCGCCGCCTGGATCGACTCCAGCGAATCGAGGGCAATGAAGGCGACGCCGTTGTCGCGCTGGATCAAGGGAGCCGCTGCCTCGCCGACCACTCCGGTCTGCGAGTGCAGCGACAAAAGGAACACCAGCGCCAGGGCCACCGTGCTGCCCACGCCACCCAGCGTGCCCCACTGGCTGCCGGTAAAGCGGTGGTACCAGCGCCGCTTCGGATACTGCCTGGCGAAAGCCTGCAGCAGCTCCTTCTCCACCCCCGGCGGCGCGTTGTGGCCGGACAGTTCGGTGCGCAGCAGGTCCAGATGCAGGCGCATGGTCGAGTCGTCGTAGCCATCGGGCAGGTCGTTGGGCGTTGCGCCGTAGGTCGTATTCGTCGAATTCGTCGTAGTCATGTTCTGTCCTTCATGCCGCGGCGGCCGCGGGGCCGCGCAGCTTTTTCGCCAGGGCCGCACGGCCGCGTGAGAGGCGCGAGCGCACCGTGCCGATGTCCACTTGGCAGATGTCAGCAATTTCGAGATAGGACATGTCGTGCAGCTCGTAGAGGATCACGCAGTCCCGGTAATGCGCCGGCAGCTGCGCCAGCGCGCGCCGCACGGCTTCAGCCTGTTCGTTGGCCAGGATCTTGTCCAGCGGGCCGGGAGCTTCGCCGTCCAGTTCCAGCTCGTCGTCGTCTTCGTCGTCTCCAGCCCGGGTCAGGCTGGCCATCCGGCGGCGCGGTTCCTCATGGCGCAGCACCAGGTTGCGGGCCACGCCGAACAGGAAGTTCTGCAGCTGGCCGCGCAGCGGGTCGAACACAAAGCTGCCGGTCAGGAGGCCCAGGAAGACTTCCTGGACGATGTCGGCGGCCGTGTCGCCCGAACCGCAGCGCAGCAGGGCAAACCGGTACAGCGGGCCCTGGTGGCGCCGGTACAGGGCCTGGAAAGCCGCGGCTTGGCCGTCGCGCATCTGGCGCAGCAGGTCGATGTCGGTGGCGGTCGTGGTCATGGTCGTTATTGGTCTCTCTGACCGTATTGCGGCCAGAGTCCCGGAAAGTTCCAGTTTTTTTTCGACCTTTTTGGCGTTTACTTTTTGACTATCTTGTAAGCGCTGCCGTCCGAGGACAGCATGTATAGCTCCCCTTGGGCGTCCTGTCCAAACGAGACGATCTGCCCGATACCGGAAACACCCCAGTCGGTTGGCTGGGTCGCGCTGCCGCCCGCGTACAGGAAGCTGCGCAGGAAGCCCGCGCAGTAGTCGGAGTACAGATAATGGCCCGTGAGCGCCGGAATCGCATTGCCGCGATAGACGTAGCCACCGGTGATCGAACACACTCCGCCCGTCCCGTGACTGTACTCGAACACTGGCGGCGTGAAACCGGTCGTGGAGCACGCGCTGCCTGAATAGCACCCGGTGCCTTCCATGACATTCCAGCCAAAGTTCAGGCCACCCTGGGTAGCGGAGACGATATCGACTTCCTCGCGCGCCGCCTGGCCGACGTCCGCGATGATCAGCTGCCCGCTGTCGAACGAGAAGCGCCACGGGTTGCGCAGGCCGAGCGCCCAGATCTCCCCGCGCTTGCTGGACAGGGTGGCGAAGGGATTGGAGGCCGGAATCAGGTACGGCGAGGTGACGGACGCCTTGCTCACGTCCAGCCGCAGCATCTTGCCCAGCAGGCTGAGAGGGTTCTTCGCATTGCCGTTCGGGTCTCCAGCGCCGCCGCCATCGCCGGTGCCGAGATACAGCATGCCGTCCGGCCCGAACGCG
The DNA here is from genome assembly GCF_004614185.1 of Zemynaea arenosa. GTDB lineage: Bacteria > Pseudomonadota > Gammaproteobacteria > Burkholderiales > Burkholderiaceae_D > Telluria > Telluria arenosa. The sequence continues at coordinate 17,012 of NZ_SPVF01000128.1, forward strand.
AGCTGGCCGCCGAAGTGGTTGGTGTAGGTCGGGTGCGCAATACGGATGATCTCGACCGCGCCGGTGCCATTGGCGATGTTGGGATTTCCCGAGACCGTGCGGCGCTCGACCACGATGTCGTGATTGGCGTCGATGAAGTAGATGTAGAAGGCACCGCTGGTGGCGTAGTCCGGCGCGAACGCCATCGAGAGCAGGCCGCCTTCGCCGCCTGTGTACACGCGTGAACTGACGTCCAGGAAGGGCGTGGCCAGCACCGCCCCGTTCTGCACCACGCGGATGCGGCCCGGGCGCTCGACCACGAACTGGCGTTCGTCGCCGGCGGGCGCGGTCAGGTAGACCGGTGCATCGAGCCCGGTCAGGTAGCGGGATACGCCCAGCGCCAGGGCCACGGGACTGTACGTCACATTGACGGTGGCGGTGGCGCCGCCGTTCACGGTGACAGTCTGGCCCGCGCTCGCGGGGACATAGGTGGTGGTGCCCACGGTGACGCTGTTGGCCGTCACGGTGTAGCTGCCCGCCGCCAGGCCAGTCAGCGTGTCGCCCTGCGTGAGGTCCTTGGCGTACCCCCCGGGGCCGGTGATGTGGAGCGCCGGCGCCACACCCGTAGGCAGGCTGGCCACCGTGACCGCCAGGCTGCCCGTGGTGGCGGGCGGAGGCTGGGTGACCGGGCCGCCGCTGCTGCCGCCACCTCCGCCGCAGGCACCGAGGGCAAGGGCCAGGGCGACTGCGGCGGCCAGGGCCAGTTGCTGGAGAGGGGAGCGGGAGGTCTTCATCGCGATGGTCCTTGAGCTGGAGGTTGAACTGGAGCCGGCAGGTACGGGTGAGACGTCAGTGGATGGAAGGGCGTTAGCGCGTGAGACGGTAGATCAGGATGGCAGTGCGGGTGGCGGCGCGCCCGATCGAGGCCGGGTCTAGCTCCTCATTGGGCGAGTGGGCACCGCCGCCGCTCGCGCCCAGCCCATCCAGGCTGTCGACATACGGTGCCACGAACTGGATGTCCCCGGCGCCGCGCTGGCCCGGCGGCACAGCCGTGACGGGACCGAGCCCGGCATCCTGGCTGGCCTGCGAATACACGGCCAGCAGGCGGTGGTTGCCTTCGGTCGGCTCCATCGGCGGATACGAGTCGCGGAACGTAATCGTGGCATCAGTGCCGGGCAGGTGCTGGGCCACGATGGCCTTCATCTTCGCGTGGACGCGGTCGCGCTGTTCGTAGGTCAGGTAGCGCAGGTCGCCCGCCACGGTAGCGGTGTTGGCGATCACGTTGGTCTTGCCGAAGGCGGTGGCGCGGGCGTTGGCCTCGTCGAAGGTGGTCTCGGTGCCGCCCACGATCAGGCCGGGGTTGAAGCTGAGGTCCGCCTCCGGCACTTCGCGCCGGAAGGTGTCGAGGATGCGCGCGGCTTCGAAGATGGCGCCATAGCTGGCGTTGCGGAAGATGCCACTGGAATGGCCCTGGCGGCCGGTCACGTGCAGGTCCCACATCGAAGACGAGCGGCGGCCGATGGTGCCGGTGGCGTGGCCGTCCTTGTCGGTGACGGTGCCTTCGAACGAAAGCGCGATGTCGCTGCGCTTTGCGGCTTCGATCATGTCGCGGCGCGAGATGGATTTCGGGTTGCCCGCTTCCTCTTCGTCACCGGTGAACATGATGGTAATTGTGGTGTTGTCCAGCGCGCCCACCTTGTGCAGGGCGCGCAGGGCTTCGACCACGACCACGTCGCCACCCTTCATGTCGTTGACGCCTTGGCCGCGCACGCGCTTGCCGCGCCATTCCCACTTCTGCACGGGACTGTCCTTTTCGAAGACCGTATCCAGGTGACCGAGCAGCAGCAGGCGCTTGCCCTGCGTGCCTGCGCGCGTGGCCAGCAGGTGACCGGCGCGGTTCACTTCCGCCGGCAGGTCGAGCCAGCGGGTCTCGAACCCCAGGGCCGCGAATTCGCGCATGAACAGCTGGCCGGTCTGGCGCACGCCTGCGTGGTTCATGGTGCCGCTGTTGATATTGACCGCCTGTTCGAGGAGCTTGAGCGCCTCGGGCGCATGCGCCTTCACTTCGGCGGCGATGCGCTGTTCAGTGGAAGAGAGCGTTTGCGCGTGGGCGCTGAGGGCGAAGGCGCCCGCGCAGGCGAGGGCGCAGGCGGTGTGTACGTACTTGTGGAGGCAGGTCATGCTTGGTCGGTGAAGCTCAGTGTCGGGAGCCGACACTGTACACCGAAGGTTGGGACTTAAGACTCAGACCGCGTCGAGCTGTTTGTCACTCACCTGCACGCTGGCCGACTGGATCTTCCCGTCCACCACTTCGTAGATCGCGACCATGCGTACGCTGCCCGTGCCTTCGCCAGGGAAGGTGCGGGTCACGTGTTCGTGGTCGATCACGATATTGCCCATCACCGCACGCTGAATCAGGCGCGCGTGCAGGTTGGGCTCCTGGAAGCGCACGGCCATGCGGGTGCGGATCTCGGTGTGGCCGCGCGCGGCCGGCTTGCCCGGGTGCTCGAACTGCTGCGCGTCTTCGGCGTAGGTGGCGAGGAGGGCGTCGATGTCGCGGGCATTGTAGGCGTCGAGCTGGCGCTGGACGACGGCGGCGGGGGAGGTGTCGAAGGTCATCGGCTGTCGGGTGGCGTTAACAAAGCATTCATAATTGTACGGCTGTGTAAAGCTTTGCGCTGGGGGTAGCCGGCGGGGCTAACATGGCCGCGCTGACAATCCAGTTAAGGAGATGCGATGAACCGAATGCCACTTCAACGCCGCGCACTGGCCAAAATGCTGCTGCCATTGGTGCTGCTGCCGCTGTCGATGTCCCTGATCCAGCCTGCGGGCGCGGGGCCGCTGCGGGACAAGCTGAAGGAACGCCGCGCCGAGCGGCAGGCGGCGCAGATGGAGGATGACGGCGGCCTGGCGGGAGAAGGCCGCGGGGCCCCGGCCACGGTGCCGCCGGGCGTCAATGTGGTGCAGGACGTGGCCTACGGTTCCGGTTCCGCCCAACGGTTCGATGTCTACATGCCGCAGGCAGGCGCACGCAGCGCGCCGGTCATTTTCATGGTTCATGGCGGCGGGTGGAAGCGCGGCGACAAAAACATGAAGTCCGTGGTCGAGAACAAGGCGGCGCGCTGGGTGCCGCAGGGATTCGTCTTCATCTCCGTGAACTACCCGATGCTGCCGGATGCGAACCCGCTGCAGCAGGCGCACGCGGTGGCGCAGGCGCTGGCGGCGGCGCAGCTCAAGGCGTCCAGCTGGGGCGGGGACCCGGCGCGCTTCATCGTGATGGGGCATTCGGCGGGGGCGCATCTGGTGTCGCTGATTGCGTCGTCGCCGCAGATCGTGGCGGCGGAGCGCGTGCAGCCGTGGCTTGGCACCATTGCGCTCGACAGCGCCGCGTACGATGTGGAGGAAGTGATGCAGCACCGGCACTTCAAACTGTATGACGAGGCGTTCGGCACCGACCAGGCGCTGTGGCGGGACGCGTCGCCGCTGGCGCAGCTGAATGCGGCCGGGGCGCCGTTCCTGGCGGTGTGCTCATCGCGGCGGCGTGAGTCCTGCCCACAGGCGCATGGCTACGTGCGCAAGGCCACGCGCCTGGGCACGCGCGCGCAGGTGCTGGAGCAGGACAAGTCGCACAAGGAGATCAACGAGGACCTGGGCGCGCCCGGGGCGTACACCGAGGCCGTGGAGGACTTCATGCGCAGGCTGGATCCCGTGGTACGCGGGTTGCTGCGCTGACGGGCGATGCGGCGCGCGGCCGTGGCCCGGTGGCTATGGAAGAAGGATGGCGCGCGGCGTTCGCGCCGTAGGGCTCAGCGCCCAGCCGCTGCTGGTGCGGTGCCGGTGGCGGGTGGTGAAGGTTCGCGCTTGCGCGTCTTGCGCAGCACGCCGTCAGGGCCGAACAGCGCCACGTACTCGCCCGCACCTGCGGGCGTGGCGTAGTGGTAGAGCCACGTCTCGTACCCGCTATCGAAAGCCACCTTCTTCTCCGGGGCGAGCGCCGCTGCGGCCTGCGCCTTGGTGGTCACGCCGGGCTGCAGCGCCTGGACCAGCGTCGTCTCCGGCACCGAGCGCACCTCTGGCTGCTGCGTCGCGCAGCCCGCGAGGACGAACAGGCACGTCCATGCGATGCGCTTCATTGCACCCCCTCCGCATCGTCCATGTACTCGAAGGTGACCAGCGTATCGTCCGGCCACGAGTTATCCCAGATGGGTGCGAAGTAGCTCCGGTCCAGCATCACCTGGCAGTCGCAGTAGGGCAAGGACTCTCTGGTCTCCCTGCCGCCCGAGTAGAGCATCGCAAACGGCAGCACCTCGGTGCGGCCGGGCGCGTGCAAGGTGACGCCGAAGATCGGCCGGTCCGCGAAGAACAGGTAGTTCCCGTCCGGCGAGCCGCACACCTTGTCGGTGTCGTTGAGGAAGCTGTTGAGCCACGCGAAAGTGGGCGAGGTGTTGGACACCAGCCCCGCGTCCATGCCCACCTTGCATTCGAGGCGCAGGTCGCCCAGGCGGCGCACGCCGGTGGGCAGGCCGGGCGTCTGCACGAGCGCGCGCCAGGTCATGCTGCTGGTTTTGCGGTTGGCGAGGACGGCGGCGTCTTCGTCCCAGGCCTTCTGGTTGCGGGGCACGGTGAAGCTGTTGTCTGGCGCGATGGGCACCGGAATCGAGGCCGAGTTCCCGGCTACGCGCAGGGTGATCCCTTCCATCTTTGTGTTGGGGAGGCGCGGCAGCAGGTGGAAGCGCAGGGTGGCGCGCGGCGCATGGAAGTGTTCGCGCTCGAAGCGCTCCATCCCCTTGAGCATCTTGCGGTAGGACTTATCGACCGGATCGCGCGTGGTCGACACCACCACTGTCCCGGCGGACGTCGGTGGCTGCTGGGCCGGCGCCGCCGTGCAAGCCACGGCCGCCGCCAGCGCAAGAAATAGGCGCATCGCGTTCATACCGCCGATGATAACCACCCCCCCAAAAAGTCGGCGCGCCATTCCCCCGGGGACGTACCCCGCTCCCACACCGGGGTACGTCCCCAGTTCCGGTAATCGTCCTTGATTATCTCGCCACGCGTAATTGCATGATTTGACGGGGTTTTTGAGTATGTCCGTGGCCGGGAACTTTTTTCGCCAAGGTGGATTCCTACAGCTTTAGGGCGGGGTACGTCCCCGCTCTGGGAGCGGGGACGTACCCCGGGGTGGATTATGCTCGGGGCATGGGATTATTCGATCGACGGAGCGGGAGGCGGCTGACCGAGGGGGAGGCGGCGATGGCGCGCGTGGTGTTTGGGGCGGCGCTCGATCCGGAGCCCGTGCGCATTCATGCGCGGGGGTTCTTTCCGTTTGGGCTGCAGCATCGGCATACGGCGGTGACGCCGAACGGTCAGATCTATTTTCCGGCGGCGCATGCGCGGCCAGACTTCGCGCAGGCGTCACCCACGGACCAGCACTGGTTCATGCACGAGCTGGTCCACGTGTGGCAGTACCAGCTTGGCTATCCGGTCATGCTGCGCGGGGCGGTGCGGCTGTTCCTCGGCTATCGCTACGTGCTGGCGCCGCAACGCCGGCTGGGGGACTACAACATGGAGGCGCAGGGCGATCTGCTGGCGGACTACTTCGTGCTGCGCCACCTCGGCGCGCCACAGGCGATGCGGCAACGGGAGTACGCGGATGCGCTGCCGCTGTTCGACACCGTGCTGCAGGACTTCCTGGCCGATCCGGCGGCGCGCATCCACTTGCCCGCGTGGCGCTCGCGCGGCTGACCAGCAGCGCGGCAGCGCGCTTGCACGGCACTGCTATGATGAACGTATGACGAAGAGACCCTCCGCCTTCACCGTGTGCGCGGCAGCGCTCCCGGCGTTAGCCTTCGCTGCCGCACTGGCGCTGGCCGCAGCCAGCGCGCACACGGCGCCGCTGCCCGCCACCTCCTCGCTCGCGCGCGAACTGGCCGCGACCTTCGCCCACGAGCAGGGCGACATCATCGACCCGCGCCAGCCGCTCTCGAAGCAGCTCGCCAGCCTGTTCGCGGCCTCGCCTTCGGAACCGTTGGTCCTGCCGGGGAATCTTCTGCTGGAATCGGCCTGCGCCCAGCGTGGCTGCGATGAGCGGGCCGCCGCGGTGACGGACCGCGCCAGCGCCACCATCGCGGGCATCGCGGCCCGCCACTTCCGCTGCCACCTGGGCAGCCGTGGCCAGACGCAGTGCGACCGTGCGCCGACTTTGACAATCTGGGTGATCCGCCACCAGCGCTCGGCGGCGAGCGAGGCAGCCGTCGTCGCGGCCCTCAAGGACTGGGGCCGCGCCGCCGGCTACGCCAACGAGGACGTGCGCTACATCCGCAGCGCCCTGCGCTAGGCAGCACGTATGCCGGCGCGCCAGCAAGGCACGCCGCAGAAGAATTACAGCGCCGCGACCGCGCTCTGTGCTTCCGGCGCCACCGGAATGTTATTCGCCTGCGCGTATTCGACGGCCGCCTTGGCCGCACTACCCAGCGACTTCAGTGCGAACGGCATGCCCTTGGCCACATACAGCGGCGCCGTGGTGGTGCCGCCCCCGCGCCACTTCTTGCGCAGTGGCTCCAGGTCGCGGTTCATCTTGGTGTACTCGGCCAGACCCACGCCCAGGTTGCGCAGCGCATCAGCGAACTGCTTGCGCGCGCCCTCGTCCAGCGTGGGCTTGGCGGCCAGCGCCTTCTCCAGGCCAGCCAGCGCGTCCATATGGGCAGTGTTGATCTCGTCCAGCGCACCGCGGGTCGCGTCGTTGGTCAGGCCCTTGGCCGCGGTCTGCAGGCGGTCCGCATCGGCCTTGCCGCCCACGGCGGACAGCAGCGCCGTCTCGGCCGCAAACAGGGGCACGGTGGCGGCCACGAAGTTCGGCACCACGTCCGTCACTTTCACATCGGCGCTGCCGACATCGGAGTACTTGGCGCCGCCATTGCCCGGCTGGGCGAAGGCGGGAACGGAAGCGAGCAGCATTGCCGCCGCGGCGGCGATCAGGGTGGTGCGCATGGTCGAACAGGTCTCTCTCAAGGGACGGCGCGTGGCCGCAAAGCGCTAGCTTACCCGTAACCCGGCGTGGCTGGGAAGCCCCTCAGGGCGTGGTCGCGAGATCGTATTTGCGCATGATGCGCGCGTAGGTGCCATCCTCCAGCATCGTGCGCATGGTCTGTTGCAGCCGCGCCGCATCCGCCGCCGGAATGTCGGCCGATCCGCCCAGCCAAGTGGTGGTGGTGCGCAGCGGGGCACTGAAGCTGAATTCCGCGTGCGGGAACACGCGCCGCATCACGCCGGTCGTGATGTCCTGGTCCCCGAACATCGCATCGGCCATGCCGTTGTGGACGAAGCGCAGGCCCTCGGCCACGGTGGCCGTCTCCACGACGCGCGTATAGCCCATCTCGCGCAGGACCTTGACCTGCGCGGAGCCACGCAGGATCGCAATCCGCCTGCCCTTGAGCCGCTCGGGATCGGGCGCGCCGGCACGCGCGGTGTCGGTCACGAACACGAAGCGCTCGTGGTACAGATGCACCAGCCACTGGAAGTCCCGCTCGCGCTCCGGGGACCGGGTCAGCGGGAATACGGCCGTCTGCGGAAAATGCCCGGCCATGAAGAGTGCGCGCTTCCAGGGCACGAAATCCACCTTGCCCTTCAGCTCCGCGCGGCGTAGCAGCTCGTGCACCACCTCCACCAGCGCTCCCGGATGCTCGCGCGACTGCTCCACCGCCAGCGGCGGCAGGTCGGTGGTGGCGATGCGCAGGGGCGCCGCGCCCGCGGCACCGGTCAAGGCGGCTGCGAGCACGACGGACGTGGTGATGAGCTGTTTCACGGCCCAGATGTTAGCCCAGGCCCGCCCCCGTTGTCGATTGCGTCAGGACGCTGTCAATATCACGCGCGGCGGCGGCGCGCCACGCCCATCAGCCCCAGGCCCGCCAGCAGCACAGCCACGCTGCCCGGCTCCGGCACCGAGACGACAGTGATGTTCCCATTGGTGGCCTCGCGCAGGAAGTCCACGTAGGCGCCGGTCAGCACACCGCCGAAATAGTTGCCGAAGGTCCCCGGCGTATCCGTGATCCCCGGGACCGACTCGGTAAAGAAGCTGGTGTTCCCCGCCAGGATGTACTGCCCGTTGCGCACGATGAAGGCCGGACCGCCCGTATCGCCAGCGCTGATGATGGTCTCCTCGTTATTCGCCAGCACCGGGGTGCACACGCCAAACAGTTCGCAGAAGGTGTCCTTGCCGCCGCCGTCGAAGTCCGCGTACCAGACTTCCTGCGGTCCTCCCGCGAAGTCCTGTTCGTCGTCAAGCTCGAACAGGTCCATCACGTTGCCGCCCGCGCGCTTGACCGCGAAATCGGCCATGCCCTGGTAGCCATTGACCCCATCGCCAGAGGCGCCGTAGCCGGCCAGCCGCACCACCTGTCCCTGCGATACCTCGGACCCAAAGATGGCGTACGAGCGCGCGGAGGCCGGTGCGTCTTCCTGCAGGTGGATCACAGCGATGTCGTCATTGAAGCACTGGCTGTTCACGCCCGGCGGGCAGACGCCGAAGCCCTGGTAGTCCGGGTGGATCAGCACCGAACTGGCATTGATGGTGGCCGTGTACGCGCCGCTGGAATTGAAGACCGCCTGCACGATGGTGCCGGGCGCCGAGGGATTGACTGCGGTGCCGTTGCCATTGCTATCGACGCAGTGGCCGGCGGTGACGATGTCGCGGCGGTTCACCAGGGTGCCGGAGCAGATCACGTCCTGCCCGTTGCTGCGCACGTACACGCTGACGACGCCAGAGTACGGCGAGGTGGGCACGTTCGGGTCCACCCGCGCGCCGGGAGAGTCGGGCGGCACGCCGCTCGGCGACCCGGCTGAAATGGCCGGAACAATCGTGGCGCCATTGCCGATGATGCCTGCCTGGGCCGGGACAGCCAGACTGCACAGGAGCGCCGCCAGCACCGCCACGCGATGTTGAACACCGAGCCCGCTTTTAGTGACATTCAGCATTATTATTTTCCTTTATGAATCAACGAGTTATGAGAGAGCGCTTTCCAGCTCGTCAATGCAAGTTCGGTGCCACGCTGCGAATAGTGTTTGACTTCAGTCACCTAGCCAAGAAGGCGCACGTTTGATTCATGATAAATGTTAAGTTTTCCGACACAACCGTATGGCGCGACCAAGCTGCTACCATGGGTCTTTTCGTTGGAAGAATGCCACCATGCACTACGCCCTGTTCTACGATTACGCACCCGATTACCTGGCCCGCCGCGCCGAGTTCCGCAACGCGCACCTGAAGCTGGCCTGGGCCTCGCACGCGCGTGGCGAATTCCAGCTGGGCGGCGTGCTGGCCGAGCCGGTCGATGGTGCCCTGCTGGTGTTCCGGGCCGAGACGCCCCAGGTGGTGGAGGACTTCGTGAAGGCCGATCCGTACGTGGCGAACGGCCTGGTGACGGGCTGGCGCATCCGCCCATGGATGACCGTGGCCGGCAGTGGCGCCGACCAGCCGGTCTATCCGGACTAACCTGCGCGCCGCTTACTTCGAAAAATAATCCGGAACGTTGCGCGCGATCTGGGTGAACTCGCGCGGCGTCAGCGGCAGGGCCATGAAAGCGGCCCAGGACTCGCGCGGCCGCAGGTTGTCGCCCTGCGCGGAGTCGGTCCCATACAGCACGCGCTCCGTGCCCACCTGGCGAATCAGCTTGACCACCAGCTGCGCGGCGGGTTTGTCGATATCGCGGCTGACGATGCTGGCCACGTCGAACACCAGGTGACGCGTGCGCGGGTCGCGGCGCTCCACCGCATCGGCCAGCACGGCCATCGCCTCGCGCGCGGGCGGATCGTCGTAGCCAGGGCCGGTGCCGGCGAAGTGCGCCACCTGCACCGTCACATCCGGCGCCGCGGGCAGGATCTTCTCGAGGAAGGTGCGCGCCTGCGCGGCGCCGTAGGGCCGCTTCTGGCTCAGGCTCGCGCGCATGTGGATGACGATCGCCATGTGCTTCGCATTCGCTGCGGCGAACACCTGGTACAGGCGTGCCACGTGCACCGGATTATCGAACTGCACATCCGAGTTCCCAACATGGAGCTTGATTCCGTACTTGAGGCCCGGATGGTTCGCGCAGCGGTTCAGCTCTTCGATCGCATAGTCCTTCAGCGGATTGAAGCTGCAGAAGGCGATCAGGCGGCCCGGGAACAGCGCGGCCTGTGCGGCCGTCCAGTCATTCTCGGCACGCACGCGGGCGTATTCATTGTCCACCTGGCGGGTCGGCTTGCCGTACATGTAGGCGGTGGACAGCAGCACCGCCTTGCGGATGCCTGCCGCATCGAGCAGCGGCACCAGGCCGCGCGCATCGAGCGCGTGCAGGCCGGAGTCGGGGCCCAGCATCGCCAGCAGCGGCTCGCTGAACACGTGCTGATGATAGTCGCCGTCCGGCACCGTCTGGGCCGCGGCCGCAGCGGCCAGCACCAGGCCCGCCACCATGGCGGCGCAGCGCGCGATCACATGCATATCTGTCTCCCTGTTTTATGGAAGTGCAGTGTACCGGGTTCGCCCCGCGCAAGTCGGCTTGACTTGACCGGCGTCAAATATTTTCCACACTCGACAGCGTAGCCTTTGCACATCGTCAACCCGCAAAGGATCAAATCATGCAATTCAACCATGTCGTCGTCTGGCTCGACCACCATGAGGCCCACCTGATCGGCTTCAACCGCGAGGCATCGGAAACCAGCGTCGTGAAGTCCGGGCTGGACACCCACAAGGTCCACACCAAGAAGAGCCGCAGCGACGGCGACACGGCCCACTATTTTGACGAAGTGGTGGGCGGCGTGAAGAACGCATTGTCGGTCCTGGTGGTCGGCCCCGGCCTGGAAAAACTGCGGCTGCTGAAGTATGTCCTCAAGCACCATCCGCAGCAGTCGGACAAGATCGTCGGCGTGGAAACCGTGGACCATCCAAGCGATGCCCAGCTGCTCTCCTTCGCCCGCAAATACTTCAAGCGCGTGGACAATATGCAGGCTGAGTATTGACTTTTCGATCAGCGTCCTTATCTTCAGTGGCAAATCGTCACCCCCATGAGGACGCATCATGACAACACGAAAGATTCTGCAGGCCTGCATGCTGTCGGCGGCACTGGTTGCCAGTGCCTGCGTGTACGCGGCCTCCCCCACTGTCGACCAGGTCTACCAGGCCGCCAAGGCTGGCCGCTACACGGACGCGCAGACCATGATGGACCAGGTGCTCAAGGAGCACCCCAACAGCGGCCGTGCGCACTACGTGCAAGCGGAGCTGCTGGCCAAGCAGGGCCAGTACGACCGCGCGCGGGAAGAACTGGCCACCGCCGAACGCCTCGCTCCGGGCCTGCCCTTCGCCAAGGCCGCCTCGGTGCAGGGGCTGCGCACGCGCCTCAACGGCACCTCGACCGTGGAGTCGCCGGTGGCACCGGCCGGCACGCCGACCGTGCAATCGGGCCTGCCCGCCGCGCAGTACGGGCCGGACCAGTATTCGGCGCCCCGCGAGCAGCGCAGCAGCGGCGGAGGTGGTGGTGGTTTCGGCTTCATGCCCATCGTCTTCATCCTGGTGATCGCGGGTGTGGCCTTCTTCATGCTGCGCGGCCTGCGCCGCCGAAACAACCAGCAGCAGGCGGGCTACCCGGGCGGCTACGGCAACCAGGGGCTGAACGGCGGCTTCGGCAACAACGGCCAGAACTACCCGGGCAATCCAGGGAACTACGGCTACGGCCAGCAGCCGATGGCGCCGGGCTATCCGCCGCAAGGCTCGGGCCTCGGTTCACGCATCGCGGGCGGGCTCGCGACCGGCGCGGCACTGGGCGCGGGCATGGTGGCCGGGGAAGCGATCGCGCGCCAATTCTCGCATCGCGATGAAGGGGGTCACAATGCGGCCTCCAACGCCGGCAGCGATTCCATGGGCCTCACGCCCATCCAGCCGGACAACTTCGACATGGGCGGCAACGACTTCGGCCTGAACGACAGCTCGTCGTGGGACGACAGCGGCGGCGGCGGGGGCGGCGGGGACGACGACTGGACCTGAGCCTTTCGAGCATCAATACTGGCCTCCCGCGCGGAGGCCTTTTCGTTTCCGGCGTCCCTCTGCGAGGCGCGCCGAAATCGTGTAAGGTGCGGCTCCACCAGCAAGGAACCGCATGTCTTCGTCCCATCCAGACGGACTTCCCACCCCGCGCCGCTACGTGGCCATGGCCGCGATCGTGGCCGGCATCGCGCTCGCGGTGCTGGACGGGGCCATCGCCAACGTCGCCCTCCCCACCATTTCGCAAGCCCTCGGCGTGTCGCCCGCGCGCTCGGTGTGGGTCGTCACCAGCTACCAGATGGCGCTCGTGATGGCGCTGCTGCCTTGCGCCGCGATCGGCGAGAGCCTCGGCTTCCGCCGCGTCTTTATGGGCGGGGTGCTCGTGTTCACGCTGGCCTCCGCGGCGTGCGCGTTCGCGCCGACCCTCAATGTCCTGATCGTGGCGCGCTTCTTCCAGGGGCTCGGCGGGGCGGCCGTGATGGCGCCGATTGCGGGGCTGATCCGACAGACGTATCCGATGCGCCAGCTCGGCACCGCCATCGGCTACAACGCGCTGACGGTGGCCTTGTCCGGCGCGGCCGGGCCCACGCTGGGAGCGGCCATCCTTTCAGTGGCCAGCTGGCCGTGGCTGTTCGTGGTCAACCTGCCAGTGGGCGCCTTGGTCCTGCTGGCGTCGCGCGCGCTGCCGCAGGCCCCCGTGTCGAAGCGCGAGATCGACGTGGTCAGCGTGGTTCTCAACTGCCTGCTGTTCGGGCCTCTCGTCATCGGCGTCGATTTGCTGATCTCAGATCCCCTTTTGGGTTGCGGGCTGCTGGCCGTCGCCGTGGCGAGCCTGGTGCTGCTGGTGAAGCGCGAACTGCCGCTGCCGGCGCCCCTGATTCCGCTGGACCTGCTGCGGCGCCCCGCGATCCGCGTGTCGGCGCTGGCATCGGTGAGCTGCTTTACGGGGCAGATGGCGAGCTATGTCGCCCTGCCCTTCTACCTCCAGCACGCGCTCGGGCTGTCGGCCTTCCAGACGGGCCTTTACATGACGGCGTGGCCGCTGACCGTGGCGCTGGCAGCGCCGTTCGCGGGGCGCCTGTCGGACCGCTTCTCGACGGCGTGGTTGTGCGCCTTCGGCGGCATCTGCCTGGGCGTGGGACTGGCGCTGCTGGCCGCGTGGCCTTTCGGGCACAACATGCTGCCCTTCGTGATCTTCGCGATGATCTGCGGACTGGGCTTCGGCATGTTCCAGACGCCGAACAACCGCAACCTGCTGCTGTCCGCGCCGCGCGAGCGCAGTGGCGCAGCAGGTGGCCTGCAGAGCACTGCGCGCCTGGTGGGGCAGACGGCGGGCGCGATCATCGTCGCGCTGCTGCTGACCGTCCTGCCGACCGATTCCGCGCCGCGGGTCAGCCTCGGCATCGCGTCCGTGCTGGCGATTGTCGCAGGCCTGATCAGCATGCGCCGCGCGGGCGCAGCTCAGGCGCCCGGGACGACGGCGGGGGCGTAGACGCCGGTCCACTCCGGCGGCACGCGGCACTCTCGGTACGCGAGGTCCAGGCGGCGCGGCGCAGATCCCGGCAGCCCGCCGCAACGTCTCCGGTGCGGGGTATGCCAGAATGGTGGTTTCGACTCCGCGCCGCCCAACATGACCGCATCGACGCCTGCCCTGCCCGTGCTGAACTTGGCCACGCTGATTGCGGTGGCGTTCAAGAAGACCATGCCCGCGGCGGCGGATGGGGCGTCGTTCGAGAGCCGCTACGAGCTGGCGGCGGTGGATGCAACCAGCATCGACCGCTATGCCGAACATCTGGGCTTTATTCACGGTGCGCTGCCGGTCACCTGGTACTACCTTCCCGTACAGCGCGCGCATTTGGCGACGCTGCTCGCGCAGCCGGTGTCGTTCCGGCTTGCGGGCATCATCCACACCGAAAACGAGATTGTCGAACATGCGCGACCGCAGCTCGGCAGGCCGCTGCTCCTGGCGACGCAAGTACGCGTGGAGCCACCCACCGCCAGCGGCGCCATCTACTGCACCCTGCGCACCGACGGCGAACAGGATGGCACGCCGGTCTTCACCTGCACCAGCCGCTACCTCGTCAAGCGCGGGCAGCGCAGCGGCGCGCATGCACCGCGCGAACCCATCGCGCTGGACGGACCGGAGCTGGCGAACTGGGAGCTCACGCCAGCAAGCGGCCGCCGGTACGCCGCCGTCTCCAGCGACTGGAACCCCATCCACCTGAGCGGCTGGACGGCCCGCCTGATGGGCCTCCCCGCCCCGATCATTCACGGCATGCACTCAGTGGGCAAGGCGTGCGCGGAACTGGAGCGCGCCAGCGGCCAGCGCGTGACCCGCATCGCAGCCCGCTTCCTCGCCCTGGTACCACTTGGCGTGCACGCCAGCCTGCACGCGGACCTGGACAGCGGCACCTGGACCATCGCGGCGAACGGCCGCTGCGCCGTCGCCGGCACATTCGGATCGCGCGTCGTCCCTGCGCACTGACAAGGACCCTATGAAACGCCTGCTGCTCCCCACCCTGCTCGCACTCGCAACCGCCCTCGCCCGCCCCGCATCGGCCGGCGAAATCTGCCTGGCCGTCGCGGACGTTCGCACCGGCCAGGTCCTCCTGCAGCGCGGCGACTGCAGTACGCGTATCACTCCGGCCTCCACCTTCAAGATCGCCATCAGCTTGATGGGCTACGACTCCGGATTCCTCAAGGACGAACACACACCGCGCCTGCCTTGGCGCGCGGGCTATGTCGACTGGAAGCCTTCCTGGCGCGAGCCGACCGACCCGGCCCGCTGGATCAGGGAATCGGTGGTCTGGTATTCGCAGGAGGTTACCCGGGCGCTCGGGCCGGACCGCCTGGCGGCCTACACCCGCCAGTTCGGCTACGGGAACGCCGACGTCTCCGGCGACGCGCAGCACGATGGGCTGACCCTGTCCTGGATCGGCTCCTCGCTCAAGATATCGCCGCTGGAGCAGCTGGCCTTCCTCGGTAAACTGGTCAACCGCCAGTTGGGCGTGAGCGAGCGCGCCTACGGGATGACGGCCGCACTGACCCGCATCGGCAACGCACCGGCCGGGTGAGACATGCACGCCAAGACCGGCGCTTCATCCGGCTACGGCTGGTTCGTGGGCTGGGCCACGCAGTCCGGTCGCACGGTGGCTTTCGCGCGTCTGGTGCGCAACGACGCCTCAAAGCTGGAAGGCATGTCCGATGGCGAGTGGTCCCGCGAGGGCCTGCTGCGCGAATTTCCCACCTTGATTCCACCGTTGCTGAAATAATCGCGCCCAGTTGTCGATTCCTGGATAGCCCGTTCGTCGTAGCCTGACAAACCCACCAAAAAGGAGAACACCATGAACAAGCAGATCTTCGTCAACCTCCCCGTCCGCGACCTGGACAAGTCGAAGGCCTTTTTCACCGCGCTGGGCTACACCTTCAACCCGCAATTCACCAATGAACACGGGGCGGCGATGGTGATCAACGACGGCAGCATCTACGCCATGCTGTTGACCGAAGACTTCTTCCGCACCTTTACCAGCAAGCCGCTGGTGCGGGCGCAGGAGGCTACCGAAGTGCTGGTCTGCCTCTCGTGCGACAGCCGCGAGGAAGTCGACAGCCTGGTCGCCAAGGCCGTGGCAGCGGGCGGCACCACCCCGCGCGCTCCGCAGGACCACGGCTTCATGTACGGCCATGGCTTCGAAGACCTGGATGGACATATCTGGGAACTGGTCTACATGTCCGGCATGCCGCCGCAGTAATCCGGACTGCGGCCGTCGGCAAGCAGACGCCATCGGACCACCTTTGTGGTTACGATGGCCGCATGACCGACGACAAAGACAAGATCGACCACGCCATGAAAGAGGTGGAGCGCGAGGTGCCCGGCAAGGCCAAGCGCTTCATCGCGTGGGCCCGCTCGGACCGCGCGCGCAAGGTGCGCGTGCCACTCGCCATGTCGCTGATCGGCGTGGGTATCTTCTTTCCGTATATGCCCGTCGTGGGCATCGAGGATGTGCCGATCGGCCTCCTGCTGCTGTCCTACGACCTGCCCTTCCTGCGCGCGCCGATGGCGGCGCTGGTGCTCAAGCTGGTCAAGTTCTGGCGCCGCTTGAAGGTGTGGTGGAAGACATAGCTTCGCGCACTCCATAAGCGGCCATGGCCTGGCCCAGCCGCGTGCCGAGGCACAGCAGCGTGAGCGTCGGCGGCAGGCCCCAGGGCGCGGGCAGCACTGAGGCATCGCACACATACAGGCCACGCGTCGGCGTCTGCAAGTCCGCATCCACCGCCTGCCCGATCTGCAGCCCTCCGCCGGGGTGCGCCGCGAAGTGCCAGCTCTTGAAGATGTGGCGCGCGCCCGCGTGGCGCAGGATCTCGCGCGCGGTGCGGATGCCGTCCGCGAATCTGGCGCGGTCGGCGGCGGTGAGCGTCTTGTCCGCCCAGCGCGGGCCGATGCCGCCGCCCGCGTCGTCGCGGATCTTGACCATCACGCTCAGGGTGCGCGCGTGTGCGAACAGGCGGTCCACGCGGCCCACCTGTGCGGCGAAGGCTTGGTACATGGGCTTGGGCAGCGTCAGATCGGAGAACGTCAGGCCGCGCTCCGGCATGCTCATGCCGAACGCCATCGGGACTTCGGCGCCGCCGTCGATGTCGTCGACCGTGCCCATGACCGCGACCACCGGGTCGCTGAAAAATGGCACGCTGCGCGGCGCGAGGCCTGATGCGTGCAGGATGCGCGGGCTGCCGATGCCGCCGGCGGCCAGCACCACCTGCGCGGCCTTGAGCTCCACGCGCTTGCCATCAAGGATGGCTTCGACGCCGGTGGCGCGGCCGCCCTCCGCCAGCACGCGGGTCACGCGCGCATGGTCGGCCAGGTGCGCGCCGTGGCGCTGGGCCTCTTCCACCCAGTCGCGCGCCGTCCACTTGGCGCCGTAAGGACAGCCGTAGACGCAGCGCCAGCAACCGGTGCGGCAGCTTTGCGGGCGGATCATCTTGTCCAGCTTTGCCCATGGCAGGCCGCTGGCGCGGGCGCCTTCCGCGATGCGCTGGGCCATGGGGCCGATGAGTTCATCCGGCAGCGGGCTGACGGGCAGGTTCGCGCGCACGCCGGCCAGCGTGCTTTCGAGGTCGACGCCAAGGGCCGCGAAGCGGGTGAGCGGGGGCGCGGCGGCGGTGGCAAAGTTCAGGGTCGAGCTGCCGCCGACCGTCATGCCACGCACCAGCAGCGACGCGTCGCGGTGGAAGAAAGCGCCCTTGCCCGGCACCGCCGCCATGGCCGCCATTTGCGTGAGCGTGCCGGTGACCGGTGCCGCGCTGCCCTCCTCCAGCATCAGCACCGCCGCCCCGGCACGGGCCAGCGCACGCGCAGCGCTGGCCCCACCGGGGCCGGTGCCGACGACGATCGCGTCGTAACGAGAACGGAAGGAGGAAGTCATGGCGTGGACTGCACATTCAAAGCGGGCCATGCTACCACGCCGCCTCCGGCCGCTGGAATGGGCACAGCACGGCGCACCTGAGCCACCAGCGCCGCATCAGCAGCATCCCACTGCCGCTCGGAAGACATTTCAAACCGGGGACGTACCCCGACCGGTTTGGACGCCTGCCCGAGCCGTGGCGCTGGCGCGCTCCAGGGCGGGCCGCATAGGCAGCGCCCGACCGTCGCTCGGATAAGATTTCAAACGGGGGACGTACCCCGACCGGTTTGGGCAGCTGACTGAACCGTAGGGCGGGTGGCTCGGCCGTCTGGTCGAACGCCGGGCGCCGGGGTCCGCGCGGCTGGCTGTACAATGGGCGTTCCAACTGTTTGTGCATGAAAATAGGTCCCTCATGATCAGCTCCCGTCTTTCCCGCGTTCTCGGCCCCGGCCTGCTGGCCGCCGCGTGCGCGCTCCCGGCCCATGCGGACAGCGTGGCCTCGTCGGCTTCCAGCGCCGGTTCGGCGTCGTCGGCCAGCGTGTCTGACTCGATCGGCGGCTCCAGCAACAGCTCCAGCGGCGACCGCCGCGTGGCCGGTGGCCAGTACCGCGTGATCGACATCGCGCAGGCGCCCGGCAAGGCCGGCAAGACGCGCCTGACCCTGCGCGCAGTGGCCGAAGGCCCGGTGCGCGAGTTCTTCCTGGACCTGCCCGAGCGGGCGCTGACCGAACGCGCGGTGGCCAAGGGCGCCGTGGTGCAGGTGAACGAACGCGCCTACGGCTACGAGTTCGCGCATGCGGACACCCAGCGCCCGTTCTTCCTCGCGCTGCACGACGACTGGTACCGCGAACTGGCGTCGCGCCCCGTCACCATCTGACGTCCTGACGTTCTTCTGATGGTCTCCCGGCTGCTGCTGGCCGCGCTCCTGCTGCTGGCCAGCGTGGGCGCGCGGGCCGGGATGCTCACCTTCTGCGAGCGCCCCCACGACATCACCGCGGCGGACCAGGACCGCGTGCTGCGCTTCGCGGCCGCGGTCAAGCAAGAGCTGGAGCGCTCCGGTGCGCGCGTGGCGATCGTGTCGCGCGCGGGACTGGACCTGAGCCGCTTCAATCTCCTTTATTCCCACGCCGGCATCGCCTTCAAGGACAATCCCGGCGGACCGTGGTCGGTGCGCCAGCTGTACTACGCCTGCGATGAGTCCCGCCCGCGCATCTTCGACCAGGGCATGTCCGGCTTTGCGCTGGGCGCGGAGGCGCCCGCCAGCGGCCACGTGTCGCTGGTGCTGCTGCCGGAAGCCGAAAGCGCGGACCTCGCCCAGGCGGCGCTGGACAACCGGCTCGCCCTCGCCCTGCTCGCGGGCCGCTACAGCGCCAACGCCTACGCCTATTCCACGCGCTACCAGAACTGTAACCAGTGGGTGGCGGAGCTGCTGGCCTGGGCTTGGAGCCACGCCGATGCGCGCGAGGATGGGCGCATGCCTGCGCCGGACGCCGCGCGCACGCACGCGCAGGCCTGGCTGCGCGCGCAGGGCTATGTCGCCGGCCCGGTCAAGATCCCCGCGCACTGGATGATGTTCGCGGGCCAGTTCGTGCCGCTCGTGCATGTGGACGATCATCCGCTGGACGATGTGTATGCGCTGTCGCTGCAGGTCAGCGTGCCCGCCGCCATCGAGGCCTTCGTGCGGCGCCAGGTGCCGCAGGCGCAGCGCGTGGAGCTGTGCCACGACACCACCCGCATCGTGGTGCACCGCGGCTGGGAACCGCTGGGCGTGGCGTGCCAGCCGCTGCCCGGCGACGACATCATTCCCCTTTAATCCGGTCGCGCTTGACTTACTCATAACTCGCGGGTTATATTTCATCCCATAACTGGCCAGTTATGGATGCAAATGGAAACCTCTCAAGACCTTCTCTTCAGAACACTCGCCGACCCGACCCGCCGGGCGCTCTTCGAACGCCTGTGCCGCGAGGGCGAACAGACGGTGGCCGCGCTGACGGCGCAAGCCGCTGTGTCGCAACCGGCCGTGTCCAAGCACCTGGCCGTCCTCAAGCAGGCCGGGCTGGTCCTGGACCGGCACGAAGGGCGGCAGACGCACTACAGTGCCCAGCTCGCGGCCCTGGCGCCGCTGGTGGACTGGACGAAACAGATGACCAGCTTCTGGGAACGCAAGTTCGACGACCTGGACGATCTGCTGAGAAGGATGGACCAATGACCCTCACGCAAAGGATGGCACCATGATGGACACCGCAACCGCAGCCGCACACCCCACCGCTTCCGACGTCCGCACGGTCGTCGTCGAACGCGACTTCGCCCACCCGGCCGACAAGCTCTGGCGCGCCCTCACCCAGCCGCACCTGATCGAGGAGTGGCTGATGAAGAACGACTTCGCGCCGCAGGTGGGCCACCGCTTCAACCTGAGCATGACGCCACAGCCCGGCATGGACATCGTGATCGACTGCGAGGTGCTGGCCATCGAGCCGGGCAAGACGCTGGCCTACACCTGGAACCACCCGCACCAGGACCCGGCCTTCGACGTGCACACCACGGTCACCTTCACGCTCACGCCGACGGCGGGAGGTACCCACCTGCGCATGGAGCAGCAAGGCTTCCGCCCCGAGCAGAAGCAGGCCATCGCGGGCGCCAACTACGGCTGGCAGAACTTCTACGGCAAGCTGGAGCAGGTGCTGGCGCAAGGCTGAGCTGTGCGGCCGTAAAAAAGCCGCCGGCCCTGCGCGGGTCCGGCGGCGGTGCACTCGCGGCGGCGGGTCAAGCGGCGCGGCGGCGGCGCAGGACGCCAAGGGCGCCGAGGCCACCCAGCAGCAGGGCCACGGAACCAGGTTCCGGCAGGTCGGCCGGCACCTGCGGATTGCCCGGCACGGCGCCGGGCAGGTTGTACACCTCGTTCCCGGTCAGCACGTTATCGTAGATGCGGATGTAGTCCACCCAGCCCTTCGGCGATTCACTGGACTTGGCGCCGTCCTCGAAGAACGAGACCAGGCGCGTGCCTGGATTGGCGTAGCCATTGGCGGCGTCCTCGATGCTGGCGGCCAGGTTGCCGTTCACGTACATGCGGAAGATCGACTGCGCATCGCGGGTCAGCGTCAGGCGGGTCGGGGTGCTCAGCGAGATGTTGCCGCCGGTATGGGTGTTCGGATACAGGCGGAAGGTGCCGGTAGCGGCATTGCCGCTGGCGTACAGTCCGTAGTCCGAGCTGCGCGGATCGAAGAAGTTCATGATCCGCTTGTAGCTGCCCAGCTCGTCGAACTGGAAGGCCATGTCGATCGAATAGACCGGGCCGATCTGGTACTGCAGGTGCAGGCCCTGGTCGTTCGCCAGGTTGTAATGCTGATAGTCCAGCACGCCGGAACCGGTCAGGGCGAGGCCACCCAACGTGTCATTCAGATTGCCGTTCAGCTCGTATTGGTGGACCAGGCCGGCGTGGCTGTCCAGGGCGGTGAGCATGGTCGCCGCGGCCAGCATCGTCTTCAACTTCATGTGCGCTTCCTTATCTAGTTCGAAACTTTGTTATCAAAGAATGAACGGATGATAAGAGCGCAAGAGTGTGTATTCCATCCCCTCAAGAGGGGTGACAGAAATGCATACGATAAATACGGATGCGCCTAGCGCAACTGTTCCAGCAGCCCCGCCTCGGACGAGCAGCCGAACTTTTCGTAGACCGCCTTCACGCAATCGCGCATCACGGCCTCGCTGACGTCGACGCGCGCGCGGGCCGCCTCGCGGCTGCCGCCCACGCCCATCCAGAAGGCGACCTCGGCTTGCTGCGGCGACAGTTCCACCGAACCCAGCGCCCGCCAGATGCGCAGCGGCAGCGGCACCACGAATTTCATGAACACGCCCACCGTCTGGTCCGCAGCTTGCGGGCTGACCGGGCGCGGCGCCCCGGCCGCGCTCATCCACTGGGCGCGCGCTTCCAGCACGCCGCCCGGCATCGGCAAGCGGCCCAGCGGCAGCAGCCAGGGGTAGCGGTCGCCATGGACGATGGACTCGGCCAGCCGCATGCAGAACGGCGGCAGGGTGCGGCGGTCAAACCGCTGGCGCTCCTGCACGGCGAGCTGGTCCAACAGGGCGCCGGCGGCGTCGCTCAAGTACAGGATCTGGCCGTCGCCGGTGGCCAGCAGCATGGCCTCGTCCTCGACGATGCCGTTGGCACCTCCCTCGAGCTCGCCCGCGTTGACCAGCGTGTGCACGAAATAGTTGGCCACGCGGCGCAGGTCTTCCTCGTCCGCCTCCTCGAAGGGGTCGGCCTGGTCGCGGTAGAGGGTGATGTCGCCGTAGTGCAGCCCGCCGCTTTCGAGCGGCGCGGTGATCGACTGCGGGCTGCCGCGGTGGATCGCGGACGGCGCGTCGGCGTGATCGCTGAAGTAGTAGGCCTGCGGCGGCGGCACCACGTTGAGCAGCACGGCGTCCTGTTCGGCGTGCGGCGCCGCGGCGGGCACCGGACGGCCGGTCTTCGAGCCGGGTTCAGCCCGCAGGGCGAGGTGGGACGAGGTGTTGGGGATCAGTTCGCGGACCAGCAGAAACGCGTCCTGCGCGACCGTCATCAGTTCGAGACCCGCAGAACACAGAATCCGCAAACGCGCCCACTGACGGCTGTTCTTCTTTCGGGCCATGTGTTGCGTGCTCAACCATGCATATTGGAGTCAGGGATACTGAGGTGCAGAGGGGCGATTGTCAAGCCGTAACATTGTTGTCGCTACAATTGTCTCGTCCCCGCCGCACTTCGTTCACGCTGGCTTGCGTTCGCCCGGCCGCAATGTCAGCACCTGCACGCCGCTACGCGTGACGGCCACCGTGTGCTCGAACTGGGCCGACAGCTTGCCGTCCTTGGTCACCACGGTCCAGCCGTCGTCCTCGGTGCGCACCGCGTGGCCGCCCTGGTTGATCATCGGCTCGATGGTGAAGACCATGCCCTCCTTCAGTACCTGGCCGGTGTTGGCGCGGCCCCAGTGCAGCACCTGCGGCGGCTCGTGCATCTCGCGGCCGATGCCGTGGCCGCAGTACTCGCGCACCACGGTGTAGCCGCTGCGCTGCGCGTGGCGTTCGATGGCAAAGCCGATGTCGCCCAGCCGCGCGCCGGGCTTCACGGCCTGGATGCCCTTCCACATCGCCTCGTAGGTCACCTGTACCAGGCGTTTGGCGGACGGTGACACCTCGCCGACCAGGTAGGTCTTGCTCGAGTCGGCGATGAAGCCGTGCTTCTCCAGCGTGATGTCGAAGTTGACGATGTCGCCGTTCTGCAGGATGTCGGTGGGCGATGGCACGCCGTGGCACACCACGTGGTTGGGCGAGGAGTTGAGCGCGAACGCGAAGCCGTACTGGCCCTTGCTGGCGGGGCGCGCCTTCAGCTCATTGACGATGTAGTCCTCGACCAGGTTGTTCACCTCCAGCGTCGATTTGCCGATCAAGTCCTGCTGGTCCAGGTGCGCGAACACGCTCGCCAGCAGACGGCCCGCTTCGGCCATCAGCGCGATTTCTTCCGCAGTCTTGATCATGCTGGCGCCAGTCTCGCTATGTGGGCGTCGACCCCGGCCTTCTTCAATTCGCGCGTGAGGACCTCGTTGTAGCTCAGCGTCGGGTTCAATTCGCACAGCATGCCGATCTTGATCCAGAACGCCGCCTGTGCGTTAATCGACCGGCATTCCACCGCGCTGGCCTTGCGGATCTGGTCGTGCAGCTCGTCTTCGATATTCACGATGCCCATGCGGGTATCTCCTCTTCATTCCATATACGTTCCATATATGGAATATATAGGGAATGTATCGCCCGAGGCAAGCTGTATTTATATCACGTTGTGATATAGTCGCAGGATGACCAAAACTCCTCTTCACAAAACGGACTTCGAACAGCTCTCCGAATTCCGCTACCAGATCCGCCGCTTCGAGCGCTTTTCCGAGAAGGCCGCGCAGGCCGAAGGCATCACGCCTCTCCAATACCTGCTGCTGCTGCACGTGAAGGGCTTCCCCGGCCGCGCCTGGGCCACCATCGGCGAACTGGCCGAGCGGCTGCAGGCGCAGCACCATGGCGTGGTCGCGCTGGTGTCGCGCTGCGAGGCGGCCGGCCTGGTCGAACGCCGCGCCAGCCGGGAGGACGCGCGCCGCGTCGAGATCCATCTGCTGCCCGCGGGCGAGAGTGTGCTCGTGCACTTGGCCGACCTGCACCGCCGCGAGCTGAATTCGCTGCGCGGCCACTTCAACGTGCCCTTCATCGGAGAGGAGTGAGCATGGCCCATGTCGATACCCGCAGCGACTTCGCGGCCGACCGCCACCTGCTGCGCCTCACCCTCATCGCGGCCGTGCTGGGCGTGACCTCCACCATCACCGGCGCGTTCCTGCTGTATCTGATCCGCGTGTGCACCAACCTGTTCTTCTATGGGCAGCTGTCGTCGGCCATGCACTCCCCGGCGGACAATCATCTCGGCCTGTGGGTGATTCCGATTCCCGTGCTGGGTGGTCTGATCATCGGTCTGATGGCGCGCTATGGCTCCGAAAAAATCCGCGGCCATGGCATCCCCGAGGCGATCGAAGCGATCCTGTTCGGACGCAGCCAGATGTCGCCGAAGGTCGCGCTACTCAAGCCCCTGTCCTCCGGCATTGCGATCGGCAGCGGCGGGCCATTTGGCGCCGAGGGCCCGATCATCATGACCGGCGGCTCGATCGGATCGCTGGTGGCGCAGCACTTCCACCTCACCAGCTCCGAGCGCAAGACGCTGCTGGTGGCCGGTGCCGTCGCGGGCATGACGGCCATCTTCGGCACGCCCATCGCCGCGGTGCTGCTGGCGGTGGAGCTGCTGCTGTTTGAACTGCGGCCCCGCAGCCTGCTGCCGGTGGCGATTGCATGCGCGGTCGCGGGCTTCGTGCGCCCGCTGCTGTTTGAACCGGGACCACTGTTCCCGGTCGCGACGGCGGCGCCGAATACGATGGAACTGGCGGGCTGCGTCCTCGCGGGGCTGCTGTCCGGCGCCCTCGCGTGGCTGCTTTCGACCTCGCTGTACAAGGTAGAAGATGGCTTTGGACGGCTGCCGGTTCACTGGATGTGGTGGCCCGCGCTGGGCGGGCTTGCGGTCGGCATCGGCGGCTACCTGCAGCCGCGCGCCCTCGGCGTGGGCTATGACGTGATTGCGGACCTGCTGCAGAACCACCTCGCGGCGGGCGTGATCGTCGCGCTGTTGGGCTGCAAGGCGGTCATGTGGGTGATTGCGCTGGGCTCGGGCACGTCCGGTGGCGTGCTGGCGCCGCTGCTGATGCTCGGCGCTGCCCTGGGCGCCCTGCTCTCGCCGTACCTGCCCGGCGGACAGCCCGGGTTGTGGCCACTGGTGTTCATGGCCGCGACGCTGGGCGGCATGATGCGCGCGCCCGTGATGGCGGCGGTGTTCGCGCTCGAACTCACGGGCGACTTCAACGCGATGCTGCCGCTGCTCGCGGCGACCGCGGTGGCGTACGGCTTCACCGTGCTGCTGATGCCGCGCTCCATCCTCACCGAAAAGATCGCGCGGCGCGGGTACCACATCTACCGCGAGTACGGCATCGATCCGCTGGAGCGCCAGCATGTGGGCGAGGTGATGACCAAGACCGTGCTGGCCATCGAGGCGTCGGCCGACATCGGCGACGTGGCCGCGCGCTACTTCGGCGCGGACCAGAAGCACCGGGCCTTCCCGGTGCTGCGCGATGGCGTGGTGCTCGGGATGCTGGACCGCGCGCAGCTCGACGCGCGCAATGCGCAGGCGAGCAAGGTTGGGGACATCGTTGCCGCGCAAACGCAGTACCTGGCCACGCCGGATGAAACCTGCCGTGCGGTGGCCGCGCGCATGGCGGCGCATGGGCTGGAGCGGATGGCGGTTGTCGACTCGCCGGAGTCGCGCCGCCTGGCCGGTGTGGTCAGCCGCAGCGACGTGCTGAAGCCCGCCGCCGTCCTGTTCGAAGAAGAGCACCGCCGCGAGACGTTGCGCGGCGCACCAGGGGTCATGCGCGGCCTGCTGGCGCGGCAGACCCCACGCCACTAGCGTGAGGATCGCCACTGGCCCGCGACGAAAGCATCGGCTTCGCACGGGCCGGCGCTCCCATCCCGCGTGCATCGCTGGACCACCGCGGCGGGCGCTTGTACCCGGCCCGCGAACTATCTTTCGAAATCGTTAGGTGGATCACTCCCAGCCGTGTATAGTGAGTCGCTGCACACATCAAGTCGCCGTCATTGTTGGTCTCTGTCCTGTCTTGCTCCGCTCCGGAGCCATTCCTGTCTAGCTTCCCTCGGTTTCAACACTCTTGCTGCGAGTGCATTTCGGGCTAGCCCCATCTTTTCAAGGAATATCACATGACTACTCAAACCGGCACTGTCAAATGGTTCAACGACGCCAAGGGCTTCGGCTTCATCACTCCTGACGCAGGCGGCGCGGACCTGTTTGCCCATTTCCAGGAAATCCAGACCCAGGGTTTCAAGAGCCTGGCCGAGAACCAGCGCGTGAGCTTCGAGCGCGCCACCAGCCCGAAGGGCGACAAGGCCAGCAACATCCGCGCGATCTGATCGCGCGACGCCTTAGGCAGCGTCTGTCCTGACCTGGCGGTCAGGTGGCCGGTACCGCGCAGATAGCACGGATCGCGCCCCCTGCAGGTCACACGCTCCAGAGCCCGCCGTGAGCGGGCTTTTTTGCGCGCGCTGCCTTGGCATCCCCACGCGACATCATCCTCGACCGGTGATACCGGTGTCTCCGGCAACCGCCGTCTACCACATGGATCCACACCTATGACGAGAATTGCCCTTGAGGCCGCAGCGGATGCGCTGGCCGGCCTGAATGCCCTGCGTTCCGCGATGACCGACGATCTGGAAGACGTCGAGAGCTATCTCGACCAGGCCGACGCGCCGCGGGACCCTGCCGCCGAAGCTGACCTGGCGGTCTACCACGTCATGCGGGCCTCGCTCTATAGCGGCCTGGCCTGCATCAACGAAGTGCTGGGATGGGTCAAACTGCTGGCGGACAGCGCCCCGGAGGGCGAATTTTCCGAGACCCTGAAAGCGCTTCCGCCGGTTCCCGTTTTCTCCATTCACTAAGCGTTAAGGAGTGCGCCATGAGCAAAAGCCAGGACGCCAGGAAGAGCACCCTTGTGATCCGGAACCAGCTCGAGCCCCTCCCCTGGCTTGGGACCACTGGACCGCACGAGCGTGTCAGCGCGCGCCCAGCTTGCGGCTCAGGTGGCGGTCCAGCTGGTCCGCGAAGTTTTTGCGGTCGGCCTGACTGAAGGCGGCGGGGCCGCCGGTGTCGACACCGCTGCTGCGCAATTCGTCCATGAACTTGCGCATGGTGAGCATCTGCTCGATGTTGTGTTCCGTGTAGAACTCACCGCGCGGGTTCAGCGCATCGGCGCCCTTCTTCAGCACATCCGCGGCCAGCGGAATGTCCCCGGTGACCACCAAGTCGCCCGGCTGCACCAGCCGCACGATCTCCGCATCCGCCACATCCGCCCCGCGCGGTACCTGCACCGCCTTGATGAAGCGGGATGGCGGCACGCGCAACAACTGATTCGCCACCAGCGCCAGCGCGAGCTCGCGCCGCTCCGCCACTCGGTACAGGATCTCCTTGATCGGAGTCGGACAGGCGTCCGCATCGACCCAAATATGCATTGCTGTTTTCCGTTGTAGCCCATGGCAGGCACGTCATCTTACCCGCAGTAGACGCGCGGCCGTGAAATCGGCGGGACGGGAACGCAGGCGACAGGTTTCGGCTAAACTCGGCGAAACCATTCTTTGGATACCGCATGAATCGCATCCTGTACACCGGGACGAAGAACGCATCGAGCTGGGCTTTTCGCGCATGGCTGGCGCTGCGAGAAGCCGGCATCGAATTTGAAGAGCATGTGGTCGACATTCGACGCCCGCAGCGCTATGCGAACCTGAACCGCATCGCCAAATTTTCACCGCCGGGCGCAGTGCCCGTGCTCGTCGACGATGCGACAGTGATCTTCGACTCGCTCGCCATCATGGAGTACGCCAACGACCTTGCGGGCGGCATCCTGCTTCCGGCCGATCCGAAACAAAGAGCCCGCGCCCGCGCCTTCCTGGCGTGGCAGCACGCCGGACTGTCCAATCTTTGCCCGCTGCTGTCGTTCGAGAGCGCGTTCTACCCGGACAAGCGGGACATGACGTTCGACGAAAAACATCAGTCAGCCCGCGCGTACGACTGCTGGGAACAACAACTGCAAGAGAGCGGCGGACCGTATTTGTTTGGTGACCTGTCACTCGCCGACATTGCGTTGGTGCCGTCGGTGCTGCGCCTCACGACGCATACCAAAGACATGTCCCGCTGGCCGGCCGTGCAGGGCTGGGCGGCGCAGCTCCTTTCACGAGCCGCCGTCCGCGAGTGGCTGGAGGAAGCCAACTCGCTTCCTGTCGTTTGGTATGGGTCTTACCTGCCATAGCCGGCAATGGCCCGCCATCGATCGTGCTGCCGCCGTCCGCACCACGCCTCGATGAGAAGATTAGCTTCGTCATCTGATCCGCAGCGAGGCGGTGGCGACGGGTGACGACGCAAGACCGGCATCCTCCCGTGCGCCCGCAGTACCGGCAACAACGCGCTGCCCGCTCCAGCTGCACACGGCCAGGCAGCCGACGGCCACGCCGAGCAGGTTGGTCAGGAGGCGGCACTTCATCAGCCGCTCGATGCCGAAGAGGAGCATGAAGCCGTCCGGCGGAATGCCCGGGATGGCGCTCAAGGTCAGGCCCAGCACCACGTAGGCCGAACCGGCGACGCCGCAAGCGCCCTTGCTGGTCAGCGCCGCCAGCGCGAGAAGTCCGAGATAGTCGCCGGCGCTGAGGGTCAAGCCGCTGGCCTGCACCAGCACCACCAGGCAGAATCCGAGATAGATCACACTGCCGTTCAAGCCGAACGAAAAGTTCAGCGGCACCAGCAGCCGTACCGCGCGCGGACGGCAGCCCTGCCCTTCCAGCCACGCGGCAACGCCGGTCATCGCGCTGACCGAGGCGGAGGTGGAGACGACCAGCATCAGCTCTTCCTTCAACTGCCCGATCACGCGAGCCAGGCTGGTGCCGCAGGCCAGACACAGGGCGCCCAGCACGAGCACGATGTAGGCGCCGCTGGCGAGGTACAGTCCCGCCAGCACATCGGCCAGGCCGAGCCAGATGCGGTGGCCGTAGGCGGCCGTCAGCCCGGCGGCGCTGGCGAAGGCGGGCAAAGGGGCCAGCAGCACGAGACCACGCAGCGCTCGCAGCAGGCTAGCGCGGGAGCGTTCCAGCAGCGGATCCCAGCGCGGCAGCGGACGCGCACGCAGCACAAGGCCGGCCACGATGGCCAGCAGCAGCGTGATGAGGAAGGGGTGCAGCGTGAACGCGGGCAGGCGCAGGCTGAAGCCCGTCGCGGCCGTCGGCCCGAGCATGCCCTGCAGGCGGGTGCCAGTCCCCAGCAGCCAGGCGGCACCCGCCCCGCACGCGAGACTGGCGAGGCTCAACGTCTCGGAGCACAGCAGCGCCCAGCAGCCGAAGCGCCGCAGCTGCGCCGCCGGCCCGATCGCCCGCACGCCATGCAGCACCGACAGCAGGATCAGCGGGTAAGCCAGTAGCTTGAGGAGGGAGAGGAAGCCGGTGGTGAGGAAGGCCAGCCAGTCCGTGTGGGCGGGCAGCGCCCAGCCGAACAGCACGCCGAGGCCGAGACCGACGAGCAAACGCGCGGCCTGGCTCCGCCATAGCCAAGGGCCCGCCCCGAGAAGCCAGACCGTCCTGTCCCGCATCGTCTCCGCCGTTATCGTTTTGGCCAGACTAGCCGAACGCAACCGCATGCGCCATTGTGGACATCCACAATCCCCGCCGAGCCCGCCCCACCACCGGGGTCAGGCCTCTGCACTCTGCGGTGGGGTCAGACGCCAAGGGTTTTGGCCCTTGATTTTATTGAGAAAAAAGGCGTGGTGCCTGACCCCAAGAGGAAAACAGGGGCCTGACCCCATCGGGGTGGGCGCGGCGATTGGTGGGCGCTATAGGTCGCCGCGGGGCATGAGGGGTGGGCTGGCGTGCCAGAAGGCGCAGCGGTGGCGCTGGGTGTAGTCGGTCACGGGAATTGGATGGGGCTCGGTGCCGAATACGTACATGGTTTCCTGCTCGCCGAGGGGCGGCCAGGCCAGGGGCTCGCCGCGGATGAAGCGGCGCCATTGGGCCAGCAGGCCGGCGTCGGGGGGGCCGGGTGGGTCCCATAGCAGGGGAAGTTCGGCGGCGTGGGCGGCGCCGGTGGCGAAGCGCTCGCTGTCGGGGGCGGACCCAGTGCCTTGGTATTCGTAGAAGTGGACGGGGGCGGTAAGGGCGGCGCTGCGCGCGGCGTCCAGAATCGTGCAGCCGCCCAGGCCACGCATGCCGCTGTCAGTGAGGATAGCGCTCATGCGCTCGGCCACGGGGTAGCGGCGGCCTGCGCCAACGTCGGCGTAGCGCTGGGCGATACGCTGGGCGCGGTCCGGGCCGGCGACGGTCGTGAGCCAGGCGCGCATCTGCTGCTCCGTCCAGGTTGTGACGGATGGGCCGATGATGCGACCTTCTTCAGCGTTGGCGCCGATCAGCAGAGGGGTGCGGAGCCAGCGGCCGGTATGGATCTGGTCGATGGGGAGGCGCGGGAGCGGGCCGTCTTCCTGCACCGTGGGGGCGGCGCCACCGCCTGCCTTGACGATTGCCGCTGGCGGGAGGGCGCGTAGGCAGGCCAGGTCGGGACAATTGGTACGGGCCAGCAGGTCGGCAGCGCGGCGGCTCGCCTGGTCGGCGTCGTCCACATCGTGCAGGCAGTCGTCGGAGGAGATGATGGCGCGCTGGAACAGGCCGGCGGCTTGCGGCATGGCGAGCAATGCGCAGACGACGGTTCCGCCCGCGGATTCGCCGCCGAGGGTGATGTTGGTTGCGTCGAGGCCGAGCCGGGGCGCGGCGGCGTGCACCCAGCGCAGCGCGGACAGCACATCCAGCAGCGCATAGTTCCCGCGCGCGCCCGGCAGGCCGGCAAGGAAGCCGAGGTGGCCGAGCCGGTAGTTGATGCTCACGACCGCAGCGCCAGTCGCCAGCGCCAGGCGCGTTCCGTCATGATCGTTCGCCGAACCCGCCGTCGCCCCACCGCCGTGGACGTAGACGTAGACCGGCAGTGGCTTCGCACCATTCAGCGGTGCGAGTGGCAGCACCACGTTCAGGTACAGGCAGTCTTCGCGCTCGCTGCCGCTTGCCAGCCCGGTCACGCTCTGCGGACACCGCGGCGGCAAACGCCCGAGCTCTGGCCGCGCAAACGGTGCCACATCCCGCGGCGCCTCCCACCGCCCCGCCTGCGCATACTCAATGCCGATCAGCCGCCGCACGGCTCCCGCATCGGCCGCCCCGCCTGGCGGCTGACCGATCGCGTCGGCGCGCACGGGCACCAGTGCCAGCAGCGCCGCGCACAGCCACGCTGCGCTACTCAGCCGGCCAAGCCCGCGCATACACCCGTGTCGCCAGCGGCGCCGGCTGATACTGCAAATCGAAGTGGCACGCCTCACCATACTTGCCAACATACGCCTCGCACTTCTGCACCACCGATGCTGGTGCTGGCCGCGCGCCATCGCGAATCCATGCCATCAAACTCGCCAGCACAGCGGCATACTGCGGCGCCGCCAGCCGCCCATGCTCGGCCTCGCGGGTGAACATCTGCAGCAGCCGCGCTCCGCCGCCCGCCTGCTCGACCTTCGCCCGATACTCATGCTCCATCTCCACGAACACTGTCGGGTCATCGATCGCATGCAAGGTCAGCGTCGGCACCGTCACCTTGCCGCTCACCCCACTGTCCTCTTTCAGCCGCCGTCTCCCCTCAGAAGTCGCGGCGAAGCGCGGCACCAGCTTATTCAACGCAGCATCATCATCCGACCCCGCATACACCACGCCCACATTGCTGAACGGGTTATGCCCGCCCAGGTGCCGCATGGTCAGATCATGAAATGTCACCGTCGCCCAGTTCATATGCGCCCCGACCGACGATTCCGGAATCCGCACCACCCGCGCGATATTCCTGAGCGCCCTCGCCTGCGCCGCCGTCCGCTTCTCCGCTGGCAGCGCCGTCCCCAAGCAGGCATTCACTTTCCCCTGCACCTCGGACGACGTGAGCGGCGCCGACCACAAGGCAGACGAAGGCTCCGACGCCAGCGGCAGGTTGTGGCAGTAGTACTGGTACACCGCCCGCAAATCGGCCCGGAAGTCATACGCCAGGTCGCCCCCGGCCACGATCCCGCTGGTCAGCAGCACCCCATCATAAACACCCGGCGCCGCCCGTTCCGCCACGCGCAGCGCCACGTTGGCGCCCCACGACTGCCCATGCAAAATGGTCCGCTCCGGCTTGCCGAACTCCTTCCAGAACAGGGCGCGCAAGGCCTCCGTGTCCTCCGCCGCGTCCTGCACGCCGTACCCCGCGTGCCGGTAGCTGCTGCCCGCCCACGCATACCCTTCGCGCACCATCAGCGCAAAGCGCTTGAGGTCGCTGACGGGCTCGTCGGGTGTCGGCGCCTTCATGCTCGGACCGCCGTGCGTGTGAACCACCAGCGTCCGGTTCCACTGCGCCGGGATCGCGATCCAGAAGTACCCGCCGCGGCCATCGGCGCCCGCGTAGCAGCGGGCCTCCACCTTGATCTCGGCCGGGCACGCGGCCGGCGCCATCGCCTGGGCGCCCGCAGCCGCCGCCCAGGCCACGCAGGCCACTATTCCAGTCAGTACACGCTTCATCAGAAAGAATTCGACAGGTTGAGGTAGAGATACCGCCCATACGGGTTGTACAGGCCACCGTTATACCCGCCCTGCGCCAGCGGCGGCAATTTGTCGAACAGGTTGCGGCCGCCCAGCTTGATGCGCGCATCCTTCAGCCAGGCATTGCTGAAACGGTACTGCACGTAGCCGTTCACCAGCGTCTGGTTGTCGACTTCCCATGGCGTGCCATCGTCCGCCAGCAGGCCCGGCTCAAGCACCGAGCCGATATAGTTGGCCGACACCCCCACCTGCCAGTCGCGCAGCTTCCACGTCATGTTGAAGGCCACCTTGTTGGCCGGCTTGCCGTAGTTGCGCAGGCGGTTGTTCTCCAGGTCCGCCAGTGGCAGTGCCGGGTTCAGGATGCCCGCGGTGCGCGCCTCCAGCAGGTTGGCGATGCCCGACAGCGGCAGCTGCGTGTAGCGGTCCATGTAGGCCACGTTGATGTTGCCGTCAAAGCTGCCCCAGCCCGCCGTCTTCTTGCGCCAGATGAGGTTGAAGTCGTAGCCGCTGATCTTCTGCGGCTGCAGGTTGAGGAAGGTGTCCTTCACATCGAGGATATTGCCGACCGGTTTCAAATTGGTGCCGGCAAAGGCGGCGATGTCGTCCGCGTTCGGCTCGGCCCGCACGATGCGCGGGTCGCCTGCGCCGCCGTTCACCCGGTCCAGGTAGTCATTGGCGGTGACATTGCTCAGGCCAAGCACCCCGACGATGCCGGTCTGGTTGATGCGCCAGCGGTCCAGCGTGACGGTGAAGCGGCCCAGCGCCTCCGGCAGGAAATCCGGCCGCAGCACGATGCCGATGTTGGAGGTGTTCGAGGTCTCCGGCCCCAGCTGCGGATTGCCCGAAATGAAGTAGCGCACCCCCACGCCGCGCCCGCAGTTGTTCCAGTTGGTGAGGCGGCCGGCGCGCACGTCGGCCTCACACTTGTAGTAGTCCGTGACGGAGCTGGCGCGGCCATAGCTGTAGTCCGCCGTGGTCTCCAGGTTGGGCGCCTTGAAGCCTTCCGAATACGAGCCGCGGAAGCGGATGTAATTATTCACGTCCCACGCGAGCGCGAGCTTGGGCTTGGAGACGCTGCCGAAATCGCTGTAGTGCTCGTAGCGCCCGGCCACCTGCATGTTCAGCGACTGCACCAGCGGGATGTTCATGCCCTCGCTGACCAGCGGCACCGCCAGTTCCAGGAACGCGCCCGCCACGCGGCGCGAGCCGCTGCTGGACGGCGTGACGTTGACGCCGGTTGCGCTGGACGGCTGGGTGAGGCCGGTGACGGCGTCGTAGAACGGCATCGAACCATTCACGTGCGGATCGCGGTCGTCGCGCTGGGTTTCGCGGCGCAGCTCGGTGCCGACGGCCACGCCCACCGGTCCGGCCCAGGTGTTGAACAGGTCCGGCCGCGACAGCTTGAAGTCCGCCAGCAGTAACCCGGTGCGGCTGCGGCGGGCGATGCGGATCTTGGTCGCGTCGATGGCCGCCTTCGAGCTCGGATTGCAATCGCCGCCGCCGGAGCCGTCGATGCAGCTGCCGTTGAAGGGGTTGTAGGCGTCCGGCGTGGACAGCGCGAGCTGCTTGTAGAGCGCGTTGGAGTCGACGCCGTCCGACAGATCCTCCGCGGTGGCGTAGGTGTACAGCAAGCCGGTGTCGTAGTCCCAGCCGTTGCGCGCGCCCTTCAGACCGACCAGGTAGCGGTACTGGTAATTGGTGACGTCGATGTGGTCCGGCCCGTAGTCGTTGAAGCGGTAGTTGGTGAAGGTGAGCGGCAGGCCGCTGGCAGGCACGTTGGTCAGGCCAGGGATGCGGTTGGGGTTGGGCGTCCCGTCCGCAAAGGTCACCGGGCCGAACGGGTTGTAGTAGTTGGACGCGGGCACACCCACCGCCACCAGGCTGGTCGGCTGGGTGGTCAGCGTGTGGGCGACGGCGTGGTACAGGCCGAGCTCGCCGTAGACAGTGTCGTTGTCGGTCAGGTCGAAGTGGCCGGTCAGCAGCGCGTTCTGTCGGTGGATCGAGGGCGCCACGGTGATGTAGTCGTTGGCCGCGTTGTTGTAGCGCAGGATGTTGCCCGGCGCGTTGCCGTTCTGGTTGTTGCCGCCGCTGCCCAGGCACAGGTTGTTCCCCAGCTGGACCAGGCAGCCTGCGTAGGTGTTGGGCTGGATGTGGAAGGCGCCGGCCGCGGTGGTGATGTTGGTGCCGTTCTGCTTGATGGCGGACGTCACCTGCCGGGTGCCATTGAACACGGAACCGTTGATCCACGAGCTCTGGCCGCCGCGGCCGTCCGGTGCGCCGCTGTTGGCCCAGGGCGTGCCGGCGAACAGCGGCCGCTTGTCCTGGTTGGCGGTGAACGGCATGTCGCTCGGGTTCTGCCTGGTGCGGTTGAGGATGCTGAGCGACAGGGAGACGTTGCCCCGTCCGTCCTTGAAGTTGCGGCCGCCGAACAGGTTGGTGTTGACCTCGTGGCGGTTGGTGTTCTCGGCGGTGCCGTACTGGACGCTGCCAGTCAGGCCGTTGAAGTTGGTCTTGGTGATGGTGTTGACCACGCCGGCCACCGCGTCCGAGCCGTAGATGGCGCCTGCGCCTTCCATCAGCACTTCCACGCTCTGCAGGCCGGCGGCCGGGATGGCGCTGGAGTTGTAGGTGATCAGTGGGACGGTGTTGTTGCCGTTGCTGGTGGGGTGCGTGACAAGGCGGCGGCCGTTGAGCATGACCAGGGTATCCCCCAGGCCGGCGCCGCGCAGGTCCACCGAGCTGACGTCGCCGCGCGCGGTGTTGCTGGTCTGGGCCTGGTTGGTGGGATTGAAGAACACGTCGCCCAGCTGGGGCACGGTGCGCAGCAGGTCGTCGCCATCGACGGCGCCGGTGGCGGCGATTTCGTCCGCCGTAACCACGGTCACTGGCAGCGCGGTGGTGATGCGGCTGCCCTTGATGCTGGAACCGACCACGGTCACGGACTGCATCTGGTCCGGCTTCTCGGGTGCGGGGGCCTGCTGGGCGTAGGCCGTGGATATTGCCGCACTCAGCATGGTCACGCTGCACAGCAGCGGCCCCCCTTTCATCGTTTTCATCCTGTCTCCCTGTGTGGTGCTCTGTTGTTATCGGCAGAGGTCATCGTAGGGTTGCGGAAGCAGGATGTAAAATATCTAATAAAGTGAATCTTAAGACGTTTTGCATATCGGGAGTGGTATGGAACTGAGGCACTTGCGTTACTTCGTTGCGGTGGCGGAGGAAGGCCACTTTACGCGGGCGGCGGAACGGCTGCACATGCAGCAGCCGCCGCTGAGCCAGCAGATCCGGGCGCTGGAGGAGGAGCTGGGGTTTGCGCTGTTCGACCGGCATCCCAAGGGGGCACGGCTGACGGCGGGCGGGGCGGCGTTCCTGGTGGAGGCGCGGTCCATTCTGGCGAGCGTGAGTGCGGGGGCGGCGCGGGCGTCCCTGGCGGCGCATGGGGCGACGGGGCTGCTCAAGATTGGCTTTACCAGTTCCGCCGCGGCGCATGAGCTGACGCCAAGAATCATTCGGTCGTATCGGGCGGAATGGCCTTCCGTCATGCTGGAGTTCAGCGAGGAGAATGCGTCGGAGCTGACGCAGATGCTGGAGGATGGGGCCATCGATGTGGCCTTCCTGCGCCAGCCGGTCCGGCGGCCGCTGCGGCTGCGGTTCCAGACCATCGACAGCGAGGAGATGGTGCTGGTGCTGCCCAGCGGTCATGCGTGCTTGCGTGGGCAGCGCGGGTCCGGTCTGCCGACCGTGAGCCTGGCGTCGCTGCGGGACGAGCGCTTTGTCATGCTGCGGCACTCGGGGGCACTGGGGATGTATGCGAGCCTCGTCGCCGCGTGCGAGCGCGTGGGGTACATGCCGCAGGTGGCCATCGAGGTGGAGCGGATGCTCACCATGATCAGCCTCGTTGCGGCGGGGGCTGGGGTGTCGGCGGTGCCGGCGTCCATGCGCGGGTTCCACGAGAAGAATGTGGTGTACTGCCAGATCGCGGAGCGGGATGAGACCTTGATGGCGCCACTCACCTTCGTGTGCCGGGATGACGATCAGCAGCCGACGCTCATGAACTTTCGGAAGATGGTCGATACCTTTGTGGAGAGGAGCACATCATGAGACACCAGGAGCGGCATCGGATGGAACACCTGGGCTGGCTGCGCGCCGCCGTCCTCGGGGCGAACGACGGCATCATCTCGACCGCCAGCCTGCTGGTCGGCGTGGCGGCGGCCCATGCGTCCCACAACAACATGCTGCTCACAGGATTAGCGAGCCTGGTCGCCGGCAGCATGTCCATGGCCACGGGTGAATATGTCTCGGTCGCCTCGCAAGCCGATACCGAGAAGGCGGCGCTGACGCTGGAAACCACTGAGCTGGCCAACGCGCCTGAGGCGGAATTGCGTGAACTGACCACGATCTACGTAAACCGCGGCTTGGACCGGCCGCTGGCGCAGGAGGTCGCGAAACAGCTCATGGCGCACGATGCGCTGGGAACGCATGCGCGCGATGAATTGGGGATCTCGGACGTCATGCAGGCACGCCCCCTCCAGGCAGCCCTCGCCTCCGCCCTGAGCTTTGCCGTCGGCGCCGCGATGCCCTTGGCGATCACGGCATTCACGCCCGCCAATTATCTGATCCCGGTGCTGTATGGCGCGACGCTGGCCGGACTGGCCGCACTCGGGGCGCTTGCAGCGAAGACGGGAGGCGCGCCCGCCCTCCCCGCGGCCATCCGGGTCACCTGCTGGAGCGCGCTGGCGATGGGTGCGACGATCGCGATCGGAAGTGTCTTCCAGGTGGGCTTGTGAGCTGGCCGATGATGGCGATTTGCACGCTACAATAGCCTGTCCCGTCACCGATCCGGCCAGCCCGCCCATGGAGCCCTTTGTCGCCGAGCTATCCCACCTGTACCGCATGGCGTCCGCGACGCCGGTGGAGCAGTTCCCCGGGTGCGCGCTCGACCAGCTGCGCGCTTGGATCGATTTCGACGGCGCGGTGTTTGGCTTTGGCGAAAGCGGCGCCGATGCACTGACGATCGGCAGCAGCGTCGTGTACAACCGCGATGCGGCCATCGTGGGCGAGTATGCGGCGGTGTCCTCCGCCGATCCGACGACGCGCCGCTTCCTGCAGTCCCCGGGCGTGGTGACGAATGTCGATGCGCATTCCGACTACACCGCCCACGATGCCAAGGTGAAGCGCTACCTGCATCGTCACGACATCCGCCACCTGCTGCTGCTCGGCGAGGCATCCCCCGCGAACGACCGCCTGCGCTGGGTCGTCCTGTACCGCGGCACGCGCAAGGGTTTCGGCCAGCACGAAGCGGCGCGGCTGTCGGCCGCATGGACCCATATGCTGTGCGCGCTCGATATCAACCGTGCCCGCTCCCTCGACCTGCATACGCGACCCGATACGCCGCGGGCGGCGGCACTCGCCGGGCCTGGCGGGACGATCGAGGTCTCGGATCCGCTGTTCGTCGAGGCTTTGCGGCGCGAATGGCGCGGCGCCTCGCCCACGGTCCTGCCACCTGCCCTGGTGGCCGCAATGCGCGACGGCCGCCCGTACGTGGGCCGCGAGATCGAAGTGCATTTCACGCGCAAGGGTCTTTACACGCTGTGCCAGGCCAGCGGCCTGAGTGCAGCAGCCAGGCTGACGCCGCGCGAGGCCGAAGTGGCAAGGTGCTTTGCCACCGGCCGCGATTACAAGTCGATCGGCGCCCTGCTCGGCATCTCGCCGAACACGGTGCGCGCCCAGCTCTCCAGCGTCTACCGCAAACTCGGGATCAACGACAAGGCGATGCTCGCCGCCGCGCTGGCAAGGGACCTGCGCGACTGACCCACTCCGGGCCGTTTCGGCCTCCGCATAGTGCATTTGCATGATTTCGCTTCTCTGTCAGGCGATCTATCGTTACGCCCGCGCCTTTCCACTTTGGAGGTGCGCATAACCATAGAAAACGGAGGAGACGATGCTGCAGACGAGGCGCGCCATCACGCTGCTTGTACTGGCTTTCACGATCAGCCTGGGCGGCTGCGGAGCCGGGGACCAGGGACCGCAAGGTGTGGCCGGTGCTGCTGGCCCGGCGGGTGCAGCCGGCGCTCCAGGCGCTCCCGGCACGAACGCCGATGCCATTGCCACCATTGGCGAAGGCGCGATCATCATCGACGGCGCTGCCGCGGGCGATCCGAAGGAAAGCATCTACGTCCGCAAGGTCGGGCACGGGCCGCAGACCATCGTCCTCATCCCCGGCAATAACACCTCGGGCGCCGCGTTCGACGGCATGCTCGGGTACTTCCGCTCGGTCGACGCGTTCAACGACGCCTATACCGTCTACACCTTCGATTACCGGGGCAGCGGCAAGTCCAGCTACAACAAGAAGATCACGTCGCTGAAGGACTTCGCCCTCGACTTCGAGAAGGTGATGAACAAGATCACCACCTTCCCGACCTCGGGTGTGACAGTGGTCGGCTATTCGATGGGCTTCGGCGTCGCGCTGGAGATGGTGATCGCCAACCCGGCGCGCTACGCCAACGTGGTCAGCCTGGCGGGCATCGGCACGCGTGGCATCCGCGTGAGCTTCAATGCGGGACAGGCGGGCACCGATCGCGCCGGGCATGTGTGGGCCGATGGCGACTGGGTGACCGTCACCAACGATGCTGAAGGGCTGACCGGTACCGAGTTCCAGCAGCGGTCCTGGCAGGGCGACCAGCGCACCTACGCCAACGTGCAGGCAACCTGGGACGCGGTGGTCTACAACGACATCCTGAAATACGACATCAGCAAGGCCTTTACTCCGGCCGCGGTGACCGATCCCACGTTCCGTGCCGCGCCGAGCTACAGCAATTCGCTGCTCGATGGCTTCAACATCCAGTACATGCCGGAATCGCTGTACTACTCGCACAAGTTCAACGTCTCTCCGGTCAACGTGGTCAAGGGCACGCAGAATGCGGACGGCAGCGTGGTGACGATCCCGGGGGATGGGCGGATGGCGACGCTGTTCACCGGCAAGCGCGCGCTCCTGGTCAAGGCAACCACCGACTTTGCCAAGTGGCGCGGCGACCAGGTCATCTACGACAACTACACAGCGACTTCCAAATATGACCTCAAGCACGCGGGCGCGGACGTGACGGCGGTGATGATCGGCGCGGACCAAGGCTTCGATCACGGGTTCCCGGTGGCGAAGCCGCTGGAGACGGTGCGGCTGATCGATGCGTTTTTGAAGGGGAACCTCTCTGCCGGTGGCGCGGGGAGCGCGTTGGCCAATGCGCAGGTGGCGTTGTATCCGAGTTCGGAAACGGTCTGGGAAACTAATACCTTCACCGGGTTCTGACTGGCAGAGGACATTGCGGCACGATGACGATGCGACGAGTTGATGCCCTTGAGGCGGGATTCCGCTTCATGACCTGGGTCTTGAGCGATGGACGTGATTCTGCGGACGAGGTGCGCGGGTTTGCCAACCATCTGGGCATGAATTGGGACGAGGTGGAGGAATCTCCTATACGGAACGGCGGTACGCTCCATCTCATCAGGGACATCGAACAGAAGTCGTCTCACCTCGGGCCGCATGTGTTTGCCTGGTTCGAGGTTGGCCGGAACACGATATTTCTCTCAAACGTGGTGGGGAGCGGCGCGCCCTCCCCGCTGGTCGACTCTGCGATGCCCGGGTACAGGCGCTACCTTGAAGATGCGCACATCCGAGTCGAAGAACGCAGCAGGCTTCAATCCTTGCTCAGCATGCAAACCAGCTCTGAGGAAGAGAAGACCGTGGTGCTGAGCTACCTGCGTGAACGGCTAAGGGACGAGGCGATTCTGCAGGAGCTGGCGGATAAGCGAGTACGAACGCACGAGGCGCAGCGTGGCTGGGAGTCGCGGTTATTCTGGTTTTTGGTGGTCGTGGCCGTGAGCGCTGGCTTGCTGGCCGCGGCGAAAGTCCTGCCGTTCATTGCTCTGCCGTTCATCGTGGTTGGATCGATCGGCGCGATCAGCTTCTTATACGCATCCGGATGGGGTTGAACGGGGGCGCCATAAGCGCGCCCAGCAATAACGGAAATGACTATGCTTTCCGGTATTCCCTCCGGCGGAGCTACTGATGAACCAGATTCGTCTCCTGTTTGGCGTATGTGCGGGGCTGTCGCTGCCAGATTCGTTCGCGCAAACCATCCCATTGGAACCTGTTCCCTTCACGGAGTACGTTGCGCAAGCCACGCGCCGCGAAATCGGCGACACGCCGGTTGTGGTCCAAGGCCCCTTGAGACTGTCCATAGGCGAGCTGAACGCCAAGCTGGATCGTGTCCTTTCGTTTTGCCAAGCAACGACAGCGGCCTGTGATACCGAGATCACTCAATTTGCCAAGGCGGTAGCCCAGATCCTCAAGCAACAACACGCTCCAATTGACAAATCCGCGGTCCAACTGACAGTGCGATCCGCGGAGTACGTCAAACATGCGCAGGAGGTCTTGGGGCCTGAGGGGCCGGGACTGCAGCGAAAGCCGCTGGCGGAAGGGTTGATGGTCCTGGCGGTCCTTGACACGCCCCGGGCAGTTCGCCCCCTGGACAACCGCGATCTTGGGAAGCTCCGGCTGCAGCAGGACCAGCTGTTTGAACTGGGGGCAAAGAATGTCGCGGCCGGTCTGAAGCCGTTGTCAGAAGCCGCGAAGCCCGCAGGCAGTGGCCAGATCGGCTATCTCGGCCCAAATTTCCTCGAGCCCGCACGAGTGGCGTTGATTGACCAGTGGGAGTGGTTAGCCCGGGCTCAGAACGGCCAGCTTGTGATCGCCATTCCGACTACCGACATGGTAATTTACGTGTCTGAAAGTACACCGACCGCTCTCGATGCGCTGCGCACGCTGTCCCGTAAGCTGGGTGCACAGTCGCAGAATCCGCTCGCACCGAATACGCTGCTGCGGTGGACGCCGCCAGGATGGGAGACGGTGCGCTAAGTACTGGGAAAGAGTGGGCAGATCGCAGCGGAAGGCTTACGGACGCCTAATTCCTTCCTTTTGCTCGCCTCCTCAGGACAATTCCTGCACAACAGATGCAGAACCCGACAATCACAAACACTTGCCGCCAACCGTAGCCGGATTCTGCGACCGCCACTACGCGGTAATACCCTGTATGCCTTGTATCAGGGTCAGTTAAGAAAAGATCAACAGGCAGCCAATCCATCAGCCACTCACCAATGAGGCCGGCGACCAGAAGAAGGCCTCCAACTCCAATGAGGCAGGTGGCGAATCTCATCGTTCGCTTGAACATGGGCTTCCTAGAGAATCGAGCACGAGCATAAACAATTCCTTCGATGGCTCAGTCTTCGAACCCGAGGATTCTCGGCAGACGACGCCAGATGAAGCAGATCGTGAGAGTCGCAATAGGGACGGCAACAAACTCGAGAGCCTGCAGTTCAGTGACCGGAGTAATGAGCCGCGCTAGAACCGCAGCGAATAGACCCCAACCGCCACCGGCCACGATTGCAGCCGCGCCGACCGTGATCCACCGCCTCAATTTAATGTGCGAACCCATGTTCCGTCAGCTGTTGAGACGAAAGACCGTAACATAGCGCTTTACCTAAGCCTGCAACAATATAACCCGTCGGCCCGTTCATGACACGTACTCCAGCATGGCTGGTGCGATGCGGCACAGACAAGATCAGGTAATAAAAGACCCGCCGTCTCGAAGAGTTCAGCGGGTTTCTCGACAGCACCCATATGGGCTTAGGCTATTTTGGCGGAGAGAGGGGGAATCTCATCCAAAACTTCCCCTATGACGGGTATCTCGTTCAAGATCTTTTTTTGCCCCCAACGGTGTCCCTATACGTTGACCATAAGCAACGGAAATTCACATTCCCGATAAGATATCACGGGCGCTGATAACGACGGAACAGCATATAAAAAGCGCCCCCTTCAGACTAGCGCACTAACTCTACGGGCAACTCAACCGGTTTCAACCGCCCACATCTGCGCCGCTGCACCTGCGGCGCACAGAGACCGGCGCCACCGCTAATCGCAGTACGAATAGTGGACGTCAATTTTCATGCGTACCGATTGACTCATCAAGCGCTTCCCAGCCAGCATCCTCGAAATTTGGCCTGCTAGGCGGGATTTGGATGGTACGATCCTTTAGCGAGACAAAGCGCTCCAGCTCTCGATACGCCAC
Source organism: Zemynaea arenosa (assembly GCF_004614185.1). Taxonomy (GTDB): domain Bacteria; phylum Pseudomonadota; class Gammaproteobacteria; order Burkholderiales; family Burkholderiaceae_D; genus Telluria; species Telluria arenosa. The sequence continues at coordinate 59,260 of NZ_SPVF01000128.1, forward strand.
CTTCTGCAGCGGTTTGTGGAGAATATTCGGTACAAACCAAAATCCCCCAACGCTTAGCAACGTCGTAATGATAAATGCGGTCCAAGGACTGTCAGCAGCGGCCCACGCGGCGTACACGACTAGCGCGCCGTAAAATGCAACGATAAGCCAGCGCATCCTCCTGTAGCAACTAAGCCCAAAATGGAAACCTTCGCGCAACACATCGTTAATCCTCCTTTTCTCAGCATTCTCGCGTTGAGCTCGCTCAGAAAGAAGTTCGCGATTTATCGATGCGAGATTCTCCCGTTCTTGCTGCTCTTGCAGCAATTTTGCTTCTGCGTCCTTTCTTTCGCGGTCAGATCTCTCCTCAACCTCAAGCTTTTCCCTCTCGCGCAACTTGATAAGGGCTTCGGATTCAAGGCGAACGCGCTCGACTTCGGCTCTGTGAGCCTCTTCCTTTGCAAGCATTTCGAGTGCGGCTTCTTCTCTAGCTCGCTCCGCCGCAAATTCCCCAGCTGCTAACTTTACTTGATCAATGATATAGGGAAGACGCTCGGCAGTAACATCTTCTGGATCGCCACCGGTGGCTCGCATCAAAGACTTCGCGCCTTCTCGATCCTCAAAAAGGGCAGCAAGGTCGTCGGCCTCATCTTTTCCATTCATTTCAAGGACCAAGTTGTAGGCCTTTGCTTTGACATCCGCACGCGGCCGAACTGCTGCAGAACAGTTCGCTAACAAACGCGCTTTCGGAATCGACGAAATTCCGCCGCCTTCTCTCGCCCAAATGTAGCCGGCAAACTGTTTGTCCGACATCGAGATCGGCGACCACTTCTGAACGTGAACCGCGCTATGTTTGGTCGTATCAGATAGCCACGTGGCCCAGGAGTCATTCGCTATCGACACTAACGCTGTATTGCGAGTCACAAAAATCCACTTGGAGTCGCAGATTTTTGGACAGGGAACCGTAGTATCTCGAATCGCCAAGAGGGACCAGATTGACTTCCGATCATGGTCCTGTGCATCCACGTTGCGCCAATGCTGCATCCGTGACCGAATCTCCGTTTCAATACTGCCTACTGCGGTTGGGGATCGCCGATGTAGTAGACCAGTATCCGGGTCCCGGTGAACTTCTATTCCGAGCCGCTCATAAGCACGTTTCCCGACATTCCCAGCTAGAGCACTCAACAAGTCTGGCTGCGCCGAGGTACCCCACTTGATTGCGTTTGTGTTGACACCAGACCTAAGATAACCAAGTCGTGCTGTGACAGCTGCCTCGGCTTCAAGTACGCAATGGTCCAGAATTGCAGGGACGGCTCCGCTGCTCTTGATTGTCGCCAGCAATTCCTTACCGTACTCGGTGTATTCTGAGTTGACGCCCAACATGTCGAGTAGGAGGGGAGAGTCAAGATATACGGTAAGTCCATCCAAGGAACTCTGTTCGTCGCTTGGCTCGCAGAAGCACGCGATAGCCTCGGCAGCCATGTTCGCGAACGCAATGTCAGACACTAGCTCGAAGACCGCGCCATTCTTCGCCTGGAGGTCCAGCAGGAACTGGGACATCATATAGTCCAAATGCAGCTCTTCCTTGGAGGTCTGCGCGGAATCCTGATTCTTTAGCGGGTCGAGAACTATCGTACTAGCACTCTTCTTTACCGCTATCCCGCCCTCTTTTCGTCCCAGCAACCGCATCGAATCAACATTGAGCAAACGGGCGAGAAAAGCAGCATCCAAGGACTCCCTAGCCAAACCCTTGAGTCGCTCATCGTTCTGGCAAAACTTCGCGAATTCGAGGAGAACGCCATCGATTTGCGCCTCAGTTACCGCACTTACCTGCTGGTCTTCTGCTTGGCTCCGCCGTCGGTGTCTATAAACGGCCGAAGACCCTGTTGAGGAAACCAGCTCTAGGAGTTTATGTTTAAAAAGCAGTTCAGTTAATCCGAGCGCCGCGAGTCTTGGTATCTTGAAGCCGAATCGCGCTGCAACAGCGCCCGAGAATTTTTCGGCATCGAAAAGTTGTCCTTCCAGTTCAGCACAGGCCTCTGCCAGAAATGGAACGAGTGCGTCTGCTATACCCACTCCTGGAGTGCTGAGCTTCTGCGCGAGAGCGCAATACGCCAATAGGGCGCGCTTAGGTTTCTGATTCGCCGCCACAGATGTGCCTTTCATCAATTGACTGACTCTCAGGCAATTTAACAGAATTGATTCCTTTCTGTTAGTGGCATTGCTATTTTTCATATTGACAGCGTCACGGTGCTTCTCTTGTTCTGTGCATCGCACCCGCTCTTTAGCTTAAGAGGGTAGCCAGAGCACACTTTACGAACGAGCCAGAATCGGCTTCATACTGATCACAACGGGTTGGTGTAGAAAAGTCAGGTTAGTGTTTTTTGCCGCCCAGCTCGCCTTGACGAGATGGGGAGTTGAAGGCAACGGGACACCACTCCCGTGTATGCGGAACTGCTGCACTGCCTGCCCACGCCGCATGCGTGTGTGGCGCCGCGGCCGGCGGGGCCGGACAGCGGGGACCAATGACCCAGGGTCCATGGAGTGCACCTTGTGCACGAGTCGGCTCCCGAGGAAGCAAGGGGACGGCAAGCAGGTTCAATGAGCCCGGTAGGTGCGAGGTCGAAGCTCGTCACTTACCTTCGTCACTTGCTGCAATCACCCTGCTTGCGAAGCAGGACGCTAGCGCTAGCGCGTCGTCACTGGCAGCCGGGCCGCCAGTAACGACGCGCGGGACACGCACGTGGCCACAAGGAGAAGTACGCCTCGTGCGTGCTAGCGCCCGCTGCAAGCTGGGCGAATGGAAAGCAAGCTCGCGGCCTGCGGACTGAGAGCGCGGTGCGTCTTGCGCAACCGCGGTGCTGAAGTGGCAGTCGATGCTGCCTGGAGTGTCAGCCGGTTCTTGACCAGCTATCGAGAAGGCGCGTAACGAGCGCAACGCTTGGGGCGATCCCAAGAAGTGGCGGGGCGATCCCACCGGGTTTGCTCGACCATTCTGCCACATGAGCGAGTCGTGCGAACGCAGAAATCCCCCGTCAAATAAGCCGGGATTTTCGAACTAACGGTGATCGTGACCGTCAGATAGGCGAAGGAGGATTCGATCATGGGACAGTTGCTTACCGATGTGCTTCTGGCATTCGATGCCGCGTCCATCGTCGTCTTGATCTGGCTGATCGTTGGCTGCTACCGAGGCATCAAAGCAGAGCAAAAACAGTGATGCAGCGGAAGTGCCTCACGCCGGACGGCGGCCCAGCGCCTCAAGCTCCAACTTCTCGAGATAGTCCGCCCAGTCCTGCATCATCCGCCGGCGCTCGTCAAAGTACGCGCCCCGATCATAGGCGCTTTCGAGCTTGTCTTTCGGGACGTGAGCCAGCTGCCGGTCCACCACCTCGTGTCGGTAGCCCAGGCGCTCCTTCAACGTCGTCATCGCAAGTGCGCGGAAGCCGTGGCCTGTCATCTGCTTCTTGTATCCCATCCGATCAAGCGCGGCCAGCAAGGTGTTGTTACTGATTGGTTCATCAAGTGTCCGCTGATTCGGGAAAAGGTACTTACCTGCGCCTGTGTAGGTATAGAGCACTCGCAGCAGATCGACGGCTTGACGCGGCAAACAGGTATCGTGATCGACCTTGATCGGCTTGACCTTCCGCCGCCCCATCTTCATGCGCTGCCAGGGGATGATCCACCGGCCATGTTCGAGGTCGATCTCGCTCCACGGCGTCTCAATGAATTCACTTGTTCTCACGAAGACCAGCATCATGAGGCGCATCGCGATGCGCACCACGTGTCCCATCCGCGCTTCGTTGGAGGCCAGGGCACGCAGGAATTGCGGCAGGTCGTCAGGCCCGATCGCTGCGAAGTGCTGCTCGTTGGCGGGCTTCAGTACCATCACCAGGTGGTCGGCGGGATTGCGATCAATGAGCCCTGAGTGCACGGCGAAGATGAAGATGCGATTCACGTTGGCCGTGATTCGGTGGGCCGTCTCGCGCACGCCGCGGCTCTCGATCTTGCGGACGGCACGCAGCACATCGACGGTTGCGATCTGCTTCAGACGCATGCTGCCGATCTCGGGGAAGATGTCGCGCTCCAGCTGGCGAATGATGTTGTCCCTCGTGCGCTGCGTCCAATTGTCGCTCTGGACGTCGTGCCACTCGCGTGCGACCGCTTCGAACGTTGGCCCAAGCGCCAGCGCTTCGGCGGCCAGTGCGAGGCTACGCGCAACGGCGGGATCGATCCCCTGTGCGAGCACTGCACGCGCGTCGGCGCGCTTCTCACGCGCTGTGGCCAGCGAGATCTCGGGATAGCGCCCGAACGAAAGCCGGTTCTCAAGTCCATCAGGACGGCGATATTTGAAGCGCCAGAACTTGCGGCCGTGCGTCGTCACTTCGAGGTACAGGCCGTCACCGTCGAACAGCTTGTACGCTGTCTCGGCTGGCTTGGCATTGCGGACCTCGGCATCGGTCAGCGGGCGGACGATCTTTGGCATTTTTGGGGATATCGAACACCTGGTTGGACAGCGATGTCCTTTCCCAGTTCCCCAAAAGTCTCGAATGCGGCCGAATTTGCCAGGACGAGACAGAACAAAAAAACCGCCGTCTCATAGGGAGAACGGCGGTTTTTTTTGATGTCCGGCTATCAAGCTGAACGATATCCTGGCGGAGAGAGGGGGATTCGAACCCCCGATAGGCTATGAACCTATACACGCTTTCCAGGCGTGCGACTTAAACCACTCATCCATCTCTCCTGATGGGGTCCCATGGTTGGGAAGCCGCATATTATAGCAAGAAATCTGCTGAGTACCAGCACTTTTGCTCCACGGCGCGCGGCCACGCCACACCGGGACGTAGCCCTCACTTCACCCGCTGTTTCTCCAGCTTCCGCGCCAGCGTCCTGCGGTGCATGCCCAGCCGCCGCGCGGCCTCGGAGATGTTGAAGTCCGTCTCCGCCAGAACCGCGTGGATGTGCTCCCATTCCAGAGTCTTCACTGAAGTCGGCCGGTTGGTCAGCTCCACCTCCTGCGCCCCCGCGACGTGGCCGAAGGCGGCCTCGATGTCGTCCGTGTTGGATGGCTTGGCGAGGTACTGGCACGCGCCCAGCTTTATCGCCTCCACCGCAGTCGCAATCGACGCAAAGCCAGTGAGCACCACGATCAGCATTTCGGGATCGTGCTGGTTCAGCGCCTGCACGCACGCGAGACCGGACGTGCCGTTCTTCAGCTTCAGGTCCACCACCGCATACCCCGGCGAGAACTCCTCCAGCACCTGCTGCACCTCTTCCACGCTGGCCGCGTTGCGCACCACGTACCCGCGCCGCTCGAACGAGCGCCCGAGCGTGCGCGCGAAGGCCTCGTCGTCCTCGACGAGCAGCAGCGCGCGTTCCTCGTTCACGTCATCCAGCTCAGACATCACACCTGTACTCCACTCCCACTATCGATACTGGCCAGCGGCAGTGTCAACTCGACCACCGCCCCGCCCTCTTCCCGGTTGCGCGCGACCACGCTGCCACCGAGCGTGCGCGCCACGTTCACGACCAGGAACAGCCCGAGCCCGCGCCCCGGCTGCCCTTTGCTGGACGCATACGGCTTGCCAAACTGCGCGAGGATGTCGGGATCGAAGCCCGGTCCGCGGTCGCTCACCCGCAGCACCAGCCTGGAATCGTCCCGCTGCGCCTCGAAGCGCAGCCACGCGGGCGATGCCTCGAACGCATTATCGAGCACATTCCAGATCATCTGCCGCACCGTCTCGTCGAAGACGGCGGGCAGTCCGGGTTCGATGGCATTCGTGTACTCGAACGCCTCGACCTGCCGTGACGCACGCCACTCCTCCACCAGCGTATCGAGAAAGCCGCGCACCGTGGTGCGTTTGGACGATTCGCCGCGCGTCTCGCCTGCGGACAGCAGAATCGCGCTGACGATGGACTTGCAGCGCGCGAGCTGCGTCTGCATTTCGCCCACTTCTTCCAGCAGGTCCGGGTGCTTGCGGATCTCGGGCAGCCGCTTCCAGTCGCCGAGGATCACGGAGAGCGTCGCCAGCGGCGTGCCCAGTTCGTGCGCCGCGCCCGATGCGAGTAGGCCCATGCGCACGATGTGCTCTTCCTCCACGGCGCGCTGCCGCAGCTCGGCCAGCTGCGCATCGCGGTCGCGCAAGCTGCTCATGATACGCGTAATGAAGTAAACCAGCAGGCCGCCATTGAGCGCGAAGCACAGCAGCATGCCCTGGATGTACAGCGACTCGATGCCGCGCTCGGGGTCGAACGGCCATTGCAGCGGCAGCGAGTGAATCGCCAGCCCGCTCAAACAGAGCAGCGTGATGCCCGCAATCGCCCACGCCCCACGCCGCCGCAGCATCACCGCGCCGATACTCACCTGCAGCAGGAACAGGAAGGCAAACGGATTGACGATCCCGCCGCTGAAGTACAGCAGCAGCGTGAGCCCCGCCACATCCACCAGCAGCGCAAAGAACAGCTCCGGGTAGGACACCTCGCGCTTCTCGTGCCAGCGCAGATGGCTGCCCACGTTGAAGGCGATGAGCACCGCCAGCACCATGCACATCTCGGCGATCGGCAGCCGGATGCGGAAGACTTGCGTAACAAAGACGATGGTCGCGATCTGCCCCACCACCGCGATCCAGCGCAGGTGGATCAGCTGCTGCATGATCTTGTGGCCGGCGGCCGAATCGACGGCAGTCTCGGTGGGCGCGATGAGCGGGCCCGGGACGTCCCGTGGCGGGACGTTCAGCGGTGAGGAAAGCGGCATGCGTCAGTCGTTGAGTTGGTCGCGGCGCCGTCCGTTCCGGGCCATCCAAACGAAGGCACCGGCCGACAGCAGGGCCATAGCATACCAAGTCAGCGCATATGACAGGTGGTTGTTGTTGAAGTGGACGACCGTGAGCCCGCCCACCGGCACGCCCGGCGCGCGCGGGACCGAAGGATCGAGATCGGCATCGACGAAGTACGGCACCACACGCGGCAGCCCGCGCGCGGCGGCGATGGCCTCCACGTCGCGCGAGTACCAGCGGTCCTGGGTGGGATTGTTCTGGCGGAGGAAGGCGCCGCCGGGTTCGGAGATGCGCAGCAGGCCCGTGACCGAACTCTGAGCGCCGGCGGTACCGGGAGCACACGCCGCAGGCGATTCCGCAGCGTGCGGTTTGCGCGGGGGAGCCGTCACCACGAAGCCGCGGTTGACCAGCACCACGCTGCCATCCGGCCGGCACAGGGGCGTGACGACCCAGAAGCCGGAACCCAGGTCCGTCACGGCCATCACATAGGCCGAGCGTTCGTCGAGAAAGCTGCCTTCGAGGCGGACATGCTTGTATTCGTCCGCTTCCCGGCTCACTGGTACGCCAAGCAAAGGCGCGGGAGCGGGAGGCATGTGGATGCGGGAATCAACCCGCGCGATGAGGTCGCGCTTCCATTGCAGGCGCATGACCTGCCAGGTGCCCAGCGCGAGGAACGTGAGCACCACCAGCACCGCACCCACGGCGGCGGCCGCGCGGACCACGGGTCCACGTTGGGCCGCACCGCCGCCGGTGCGGGCCGCGGTCATGGCGTGGACTGCGGCAGCGGTGCGGTCTGCCCGCCCGTGCCCACCTGCCCGGCGTGCTCCATCTGGCCGCCGTGGCCAGCGCCGCCGTGCATCCCCGGCATCATGTTCTGGTTCATGTGGTACATGACCCAGAGAGAGCCGGACATCACGATCACCAGCATCATGATGGTGAAGAGGGTCGACAGCATGGTCCAGCCTTTTTCCGCGCTCGGCGTCAGGTGCAGGAAGTAGATCATGTGAACCACCATCTGCACCGCGCCGATGCCCAGGATGACCAGCGCGGTGGCGCTGGTGCTGGAGATCACCTTGTGCATCACGAGCCAGAACGGAATCGCGGTCAGGATCACGGACAGCACGAAGCCGACCATGTAGCCCTTGAAGCTCACATGCGGATGGCTGCCATGGTCATCGTGATGATCGTCGTGGCCATGACCGTTGTGGTCATGCGCGTGTGCATGGTCATGAGTATCGTGCGCGCTCATGGCAGGGTTCCCATCAGGTAGACAAAGGTGAAGACGCCGATCCAGACGACGTCCAGGAAGTGCCAGAACATCGAGAGGCACATCAGGCGGCGCATGTTGGCGGTGTGCAGGCCATGGCGGCCGATCTGGAACATCAGGGTCACCAGCCAGATCACGCCGAACGACACGTGCAGGCCGTGGGTGCCGACCAGCGAGAAGAACGAGGTCAGGAACGCGCTGCGCTGCGGACCCGCGCCTTCATGGATCAGGTGCACGAACTCGTCGATCTCCAGGTACAGGAAGGCGAGGCCGAACAGGCCGGTGATGCCCAGCCAGATGATGGTCTGCTTCACCTTCTTGTCCTGCGCGGCGATCATCGAGAACCCGTAGGTGATCGACGACATCAGCAGGAAGGCGGTGTTCAGCGCCACGGTCGGCAGGTCGAACAGCTCCATGCCGGTGGGGCCGCCGCCGTAGGCCCGGCCCAGCACCGCATACGCGGCGAACAGGCAGGCGAATAGCAGCACGTCGCTCATCAGGTAGATCCAGAAACCCAGCATGGTGCCGTTTTCCGGATGGTGGTGCGCCACGTAGTAGCGCGAGGACAGGTCGGTGCCGTCCGCGGTGTCGATAGTGTTAGCTGCAGTGCTCATGCTCAGGCCAGGCTTTCCAGCATACGGGTGCGCTCTGCTTCAACGCGGGCCACTTCGTCCGCCTTGATGTAGTAGTCACGCTTGTAGTTGAAGGTATGGACGATGGTGGTCACGACCAGGCCCGCGAAGAACACGCCGGCGATGAGCCACATGTGCCAGATCAGGGCAAAGCCCACCACGCCTGCGATCGCGGCCAGCACGAAGCCTGCCCAGGTATTGGCCGGCATGTGGATGTCCACGAAGCCGCTGGTCGGGCGCTTGAAGTGGTTGGACTTCATGTCCGCATAGGTGTCGGTATCGTGCACCACCGGGGTGAACGCGAAGTTGTAGTCCGGCGGCGGCGAGGAGGTCGACCACTCCAGGGTACGGCCATTCCACGGGTCGCCGGTCACGTCGGCCAGCTTCTCGCGGCGCATGATGGAGACGGCGAACTGGATCAGCATCGCGCCGATACCGCCCGCAATCATCACGGTGCCGATCAGCGCCAGCACGAAGTACGGGCGCAGGGCGAAGTCGTCGAAGTGCGAGACGCGGCGGGTCACGCCCATCAGGCCTTCGATGTACACCGGCGTGAAGGTGACCCAGAAGCCGATCACCCACAGCCAGAACGAGACCTTGCCCCAGAAGACATCCAGCTTGAAGCCGAGGGCCTTCGGCCACCAGTAGTTAATCGCCGCGAACATGCCGAACAGGACGCCGCCGATGATCACGTTGTGGAAGTGCGCCACCAGGAACAGCGAGTTGTGGAGCACGAAGTCGGCCGGCGGCACCGCCAGCAGCACGCCGGTCATGCCACCGATGACGAAGGTGATCATGAAGGCGATGGTCCACATCATCGGCAGCTCGTAACGGATGCGGCCGTGGTACATGGTGAACAGCCAGTTGAAGATCTTCGCGCCCGTCGGGATCGAGATGATCATCGTGGTGATGCCGAAGAACGAGTTGACCGAGGCGCCGGAACCCATGGTGAAGAAGTGGTGGAGCCACACGAGGTAGGACAGCACGGTGATCACGACGGTCGCATACACCATGGAGGTGTAGCCGAACAGGCGCTTGCCGCAGAAGGTCGCGGTCACTTCCGAGAACACGCCGAAGGCCGGCAGCACCAGGATGTAGACCTCGGGGTGGCCCCAGATCCAGATCAGGTTCACGTACAGCATCGGGTTGCCGCCCAGGTCATTGGTGAAGAACTGGGTGCCGAACACGCGGTCCATGCCCAGCATCGCCAGCGTCACGGTCAGCACCGGGAAGGCGGCGACGATCAGTACGTTGGTGCACAGCGAGGTCCAGGTGAAGACCGGCATCTTCATCAGGGTCATGCCCGGCGCGCGCATCTTGACGATGGTGACGATCAAGTTGACGCCCGAGAGCAGCGTGCCGACACCGGCAATCTGCAATGACCAGATGTAGTAGTCCACCCCCACGTCCGGACTCGCGAGGATGCCGGACAGCGGCGGGAACGCCAGCCAGCCGGTGCGCGCGAATTCGCCCACGAACAGGGAGATCATCACGAGCACGGCGCCCATGGTGGTCATCCAGAACGAGAAGTTATTCAGGAACGGGAAGGCCACGTCGCGCGCGCCGATCTGCAGCGGGACGATGTAGTTCATCAGGCCCGTCACCAGCGGCATGGCGACGAAGAAGATCATGATCACGCCGTGCGCCGTGAACACCTGGTCGTAGTGGTGCGGCGGCAGGAAGCCGGCGTTGTCGCCGAAGGCCAGTGCCTGATGGGCGCGCATCATGATGGCGTCGGCGAAGCCGCGCAGGAACATGACCAGGCCGAGGATCATGTACATGATGCCGATCTTCTTGTGGTCGATGCTGGTGAACCAGTCGCGCCACAGGCGGCCCCACAGGTTGTACTTGGTGATTAGGCCGAGGACGGCCAGGCCACCGATCGCCACCATGACGAAGGTGGAGATCAGGATCGGCTCGTGGAACGGGATCGCGTCCCAGCCGAGCCGGCCGAGGATAGGATGATCAGTTGGTTGCAGTAGCGACATTTTGCTGCTTCTTCAGGGAGAGAATGGCTTGCTGGGCGACGCGCGGGTCGGTGCACGTCTCGGCAATGATCTTGGCGCGCGCGGCGTCGGCGGCCACCATGTGCGAAATACAGGTCTGGCCCGGATTCACGCAGCGTTCGAGGATGGCGGTGTACAGGGTCGGGTCGACCGCGCCATAGCGCTTGACCGGATCCGCCTCGCTGGGCTTGAGCAGCACCGCGTAGTTGGCGCGGTCCATTGCGCCGCCGCCGGCCTTCACGCCCTGCACCCACTTGCCGAAGTCCGTATCGCTCACGGCGTGGTACTTGAAGCGCATGTGCGAGAAGCCCGCGCCGCTGTAGTTGGAGGAGAAGCCTTCGTAGCTGCCGGCCTTGTTCATCACGGCGTGGAGCTGGGTCTGCATGGACGGCATCGTGTAGACCATGCCCGCCAGTTCCGGGATGTAGAACGCGTTCATCACCGAGGTGGCGGTCATGTCGAAGCGCACCGGCGTATCGACCGGCGTCACCAGCTCATTGACGGTGGCGATGCCCTGCTCCGGGTAGATGAAGAGCCATTTCCAGTCCATCGCCACGACCTGCACCACCAGCGGCTTGTGGTCCGCGGCCAGGGGGCGCTTGGCGTCGATGCGGCTCAGGGGGCGGTAGGGGTCCAGCAGGTGGGTGCTGATCCAGGTCACCAGGCCGAGGGCGATGATGATGAGGAGCGGCGCGCCCCAGATCACCAGTTCCAGCACGGTGGAGTGGTCCCAATCGGGTTCGTACTTCGCTTCCTTGTTGGCGGCGCGGTAGCGCCACGCGAAGAAGACGATAAGGATGATGACCGGGACAATAATCAGCAGCATCAGAACCGTTGCGAGGACCACGAGATGCGCTTCCTGGCGCGCCACGTCTCCCGAAGGATTCATCACCACCGTATTGCACCCAGCCAGCAGCGTCGAAAGAACTACCAACAGCAGCGCCGGGGCACGGCGAACTAACGGAGATTTCATGCGGAGGTCTTGAGTGTTACGGATTGGGGGATAACGTGCTACTGTAATGCCAACGGCTCGCCATGGTCGATTGGACACTTTGTCCCACCTGCCCATCGGACAAGCCGACGAAAATGAAACTGGAGACGAAAGGTAGTGGCAATCATGGCAACATTGCAGCATGCCGAATCAGCAAATTCGAGCGATTTTCGCTCAAGCCCTTGTAGCAGCGGCGCACGTAACGTCAACTCGCGCGGCGGCGACGGCCTGGTGCACCCGGGCGAGATCGCAGTCGGGGTGGTGATCGGCCGGGCATCCGAATATTTCGACTTTTTCGTCTATGCCATCGCCTCGGTGGTGGTGTTCCCCCAGCTGCTCTTCCCTTTCGAGCAGCCGCTGGAAGCGCAGCTGTGGTCCTTTGCGATCTTCTCGCTGTCGTTTATCGCGCGTCCGTTCGGGACGATTATTTTCATGTACCTGCAGCAGAAAGTGAGCCGCGAGGCCAAGCTGCTGGTGGCGCTGATGGTGCTTGGCAGCGCCACGGCCGGCCTGGCCTTCCTGCCCTCCTACCAGAGCGCGGGCGGGCTGGCGATCGGCATCCTGGCGGTGGCGCGTGTGGCGCAAGGCATCGCGCAGGGCGGCTCGTGGGACGGGCTGCCGTCGCTCCTGGCGCTCAACGCGCCGAAGGAAAAGCGCGGCTTCTACGCCATGCTCGGGCAGCTCGGCGCGCCCACGGGTTTCATCATCGCGGCCGGGGTGTTCGCGTACATGATGCTGGCGCTGACCGAGAAGGACTTCCTGGACTGGGGCTGGCGCTATCCGTTCTACGTGGCGTTCGCGATCAACGTGGTGGCGCTGTTTGCGCGCCTGCGCCTTGTGTCGACGCCGGAGTACTCGCACCTGCTGGACGAGCGTGAGCTGGAGCCGACCAACACTGTGGAGCTGATCCGTAACCAGGGCAGCAATATCGTGATCGGGGCGCTGGCGGCGCTGGCCTCCTACGCGCTGTTCCACCTGGTGACGGTGTTCCCGCTGTCGTGGATTCACCTGTATTCGACCGAGCGCGCCGTGGTCAACGTACTGGAGACGCAGATCGTCGGCGCCTTCCTGTGCATCGCGGCGATCATCGGGTCCGGCTTCATCGCGGACCGTCTCGGGCGCCGCACCACGCTGGGCTTGCTGGCGACGGGCATCGCGGTGTTCTCCGGTTTCGTGCCGCTGCTGATCAGTGGCGGGGAGCTTGGGCAGAACGTGTTCATCCTGGTCGGCTTCGTCCTGCTGGGCTTCTCGTACGGGCAGGCGGCGGGTGCGGTGACGGCCAACTTCGAGTCGCGCTTCCGCTACACCGGGGCGGCGCTGACGTCGGATCTGGCGTGGCTGGTGGGCGCGGCGTTCGCGCCGGTGGTGGCCCTCGGCCTGGCGGCCAACTTCGGCCTGGCCTTCGTGAGCGTCTACCTGCTCTCCGGCGCCGGCGGCTCGCTGGCGGCGCTGAGCCTCAACCGGGTGCTCGAAATCCGCGACTGAGTCTTCTTCTCTCCCACCAAAACGGCAAGCCTCCGGGCTTGCCGTTTTACGTTGGGGAGCGTGATTTTCGGATAGAATTTGCTCAGCGCGGACGGTGGGCCCAGGCGGTGTAGATGCGCAGGATCAGCCGGCCACAGTAGACGACGATCAGCGCGCCCAGGCAATCTCCCACCGACATGGCCGCCAGCCCCCACAAGGACAGCGGATCGCCATGCAGGGCGAACCACAGGTGGTGCAGCACCGGGCTCGCGATGGAATAGAACAGGACGCAGGCCAGCAGCCGCCGCGACGACAGGTTCGCCAGCGTTGGCCGCAGCCCGAACAGGCGGCGGTCGGCCAGGTAGGCCAGATAGGGCGCCACGGCGGCCACGATCCCGCCGGCAAATGCGCGCACCGGCTCGTCGGGGAACAGCACCAGGAAGTTGATCAGCCACGACACGATCAGCAGGCCCACCGCACCCGTCTCGGCAAACAGCAGCACGCACAACAGGCGGGCGCCGGCCGGCAGGTAGATCAAGTTGATGCCGGGGCCGAATTCGAAGGACCGGAACAGCCACTCGTTGAGCGTATAGAGCACCAGAAAGAAGAAAATCGTGATGAGCAGCATGAGCGCATGCATCCTGACCTGTCGCCACTCCACCAAAAATCTCCTCCCGGATGAGTAAGTCGCCCCGCCCCGCGGATATCTATTTCCGCTTCCTCCGCCTCAGCCAGGCCATGCGCGACCTGCCCTCGCTGGCGCCACTGGACGCGCTGGAAGAGCGCATCCTGTCCTTCATCGTGACCCGCCAGGAAGCGGGCCACACCCTGGGCGTGCGGGAACTGATGTCGTTCGAGGAACTGGGCTCGCCCGCCACGGTGCACGGGCGGCTGACCTCGATGCGCAAGAAAGGCTGGCTCCTCCTCGCGGACACGGACGATGCGCGCCGCAAAAGTGTGGAACTGACCCAGGCCGCGCTGGCGCACTTCGACCGGCTGTCGCGCTGCTTGACCGAAGCGGTCACACCGCCGTCGCGCTAGGGGGGTGCAACGCGGCGTGATTATACGCTGCGCCACCATGAGCCCGGCGCGCTGCGTCTGAAAATCGTTATAGATTCTTGAACGATTCGCTGGGATCGGTTATTGTTGCTTGTTCATTAATTCTTGCACAACCGATGCAGCAAGTCACAGCCGAAGTCTTGTTTGGCGCGTCCGCGCTGGCGCGCCTGGGCGCCCTGGCCGGTTCCGGCGAATGGCAGGATCTGCTGTTCGCGAGCCGGAACGCGACCGTCTTCCAGCACCCGAGCTACGTCCTCGGCTGGTATGCCTCACATGCCGATCACTATGAACCCGTGGTGGTGCTCGGCCGCACCCCGACCCAGCGCTTGGCCGGGTTGTGGCTGCTGGCACGGCAGCGCCGCGCTGGCCGGCTGGTGCAGGCGGGCCACCACCAGTCGGCGCACCTGATCACGGATGCGCAACCCGACGCCGAACGCACCTTCGTCGCCACCGCCCAGCGAGCCCTGGCCATCGCCCTGGGCGTGCCCGAAATCGACATCGGCACGGTGCCGATGCCGCCGCGGGAACTGGACTGATACCCTCGGGCGGCAGCCATGAAAAAGCCCGGCGCGCAGGCCGGGCTGGGGGCGCGGGGACGCGGTTTAGATCGCTTGCTTGAGCTGCTCCAGGATGGCCGGGTTTTCCAGCGTCGAGATGTCCTGGGTGATCTGCTCGTCCTTGGCCAGCACCCGCAGCAGGCGGCGCATGATCTTGCCGGAGCGGGTCTTGGGCAGGTTGTCGCCAAAGCGGATTTCCTTCGGCTTGGCGATCGGCCCGATCTCCTTGCCCACCCAGTTACGCAGCTCCTGCGCCAGCTGCTTGGCTTCGTCCCCGGTCGGGCGGGCGCGCTTGAGGACCACGAAGGCGCAAATTGCTTCGCCCGTGGTTTCATCCGGCTTGCCCACCACCGCAGCTTCCGCCACCAGCGGATTGGCCACCAGCGCCGACTCGATCTCCATGGTACCCATGCGGTGGCCGGACACGTTAAGCACATCGTCGATGCGGCCAGTGATGGTGAAGTTGCCGGTATCCTTGTTGCGCACGGCGCCATCGCCGGCCAGGTACAGGGTGCCGCCCAGCTCCGGCGGGAAGTAGCCCGACTTGAAGCGCTCCGGGTTGCCCCAGATGGTGCGGATCATCGACGGCCACGGGCGCTTGACCACCAGGATGCCGCCCTGCCCGTTCGGCACATCCTGCCCCGCCTCGTCCACGATGGCCGCCATGATGCCCGGGAGCGGCAGTGTGCAAGACCCCGGCACCATCGGCGTGGCACCCGGCATCGGCGAGATCATGTGGCCACCGGTCTCGGTCTGCCAAAAGGTGTCCACGATCGGGCAGCGTTCCTGGCCCACGTTCTTGTAGTACCACATCCACGCTTCCGGATTGATCGGCTCACCGACGGAGCCCAGCAGGCGCAGGCTGGAAAGGTCGAAGTTCTTCGGATGGACCTTGGCGTCCGTATCCGACGCCTTGATCAGCGAGCGGATCGCGGTCGGCGCGGTGTAGAAGATCGAGACCTTGTGCTTGGCGATGGTCTCCCAGAACCGGCCCGCGTGCGGGAAGGTCGGGATGCCTTCGAAGACCACCTGCGTCGCGCCCACGGCCAGCGGGCCATACGCCACATAGGTGTGGCCGGTGATCCAGCCGATATCGGCGGTGCACCAGAACACGTCGTTCGGCTTGATGTCGAAGGTCCACTTCATGGTCTGCGCGGCCCACAGCAGGTAGCCGCCGGACGAATGCTGCACACCCTTCGGCGTGCCGGTCGATCCGGACGTGTAGAGGATGAACAGCGGATGCTCCGCGCCCACCCACTCCGGCTCGCACTGGTCGGCTTGGCCATCGATCACATCGTGCAGCCACAGGTCGCGGCCCTCGGTCCAGGCCACGTTGCCGCCGGTGCGCTTGTAGACGATCACGTCGCGGATGGTGTCGCAGCCGCCCATGCCGAGCGCTTCGTCCACGATGGCCTTGAGCGGCAGCGGCTTCCCGCCGCGCATCTGCTCATCGGCCGTGATCACGGCCACGGCGCCCGCGTCGATGATGCGGTCCTGCAGGGACTTGGCCGAGAAGCCGCCGAACACCACCGAGTGCGTGGCGCCGATGCGCGCGCAGGCCTGCATCGCGGCCACGCCTTCGATCGACATCGGCATGTAGATGACCACGCGGTCGCCCTTCTTGATGCCGCGCGATTTGAGGCCATTGGCAAACTGGCACACGCGCGCATGCAGCTGGCGGTAGGTGGCGGTGGTGACCTTGCCGTCGTCCGCCTCGAAGATCAGCGCGGTCTTGTCCGCGTTGCCGTTTTCGAGATTGCGGTCCAGGCAGTTGTACGAGACATTCAGCTCACCGTCTTCGAACCATTTGTAGAACGGCGCTTCGGACTCGTTGAGGGTCTTGGTGAAGGGCTTGTGCCAGCTGACCGTCTCGCGCGCCAGGCGGGCCCAGAAGCCCTCGTAGTCGGCGGCGGCCTCCGCGCACAGGGTGTTATACGCGTCCATGCCCGCGATTGCGGCATGGGCGGTGAAGTCGGCGGGCGGATTGAACACGCGGTTCTCCTGCAAGCCGTCCTGCTGGGTCTCTGTACCGGCCATCATTGTCTCCGTTGGTTGAATGTTTTCTCATCACCATAACGTATATCGCTTACGATGCCCTTACAGGTCGCGGTGGGCGTGTCATGGCTGACAACAGGCCGATTTTACCCCCGCCCGCCGGGCGCTTCCAGCATCGGGCGTGTAAAATGGCCGGGTTTGAGCCCAGCGATATCACGCCATGCACGATCCCATCGACTCTCCAAAACTCCGCCCGCTCCCCAACCTGATCTTCATGAGCCGCTGGCTGCAGCTGCCGCTGTACCTCGGCCTGATCCTCGCCCAGTGCGTGTACGTCTTTCACTTCTGGGTGGAGCTCAAGGACCTCGTCCTGGCCGCCATGGGCAATGCCGATGCGCTGGACCACATCCTCAACGCGGTCACCGTTCCCGGCAGCCCGCGGCCCGAAAAGCTGAACGAAACCACCATCATGCTCGTGGTGCTCGGCCTGATCGATGTGGTCATGATCTCCAACCTGCTGATCATGGTGATCGTGGGCGGCTACGAAACCTTCGTCTCGCGCCTCGGACTGGAGCGCCACCCGGACCAGCCGGAATGGCTCTCGCACGTGAACGCGTCCGTGCTGAAGACCAAGCTGGCGATGGCGATCATCGGCATCTCGTCGATCCACCTGCTGAAAACCTTCATTAACGCGGCGTCGTATGCACCCACCGTGGTCATGCAGCAGACCGTGATTCACGTGGTGTTCCTGCTCTCGGCCATGGCCATCGCCTACACCGACCGCATCACCACGCTGACCCAGAATCAGTCCAAACATCACTAACCCGAAGAGCACCACCATGACCGTCATTAAACAGGATGACCTGATCGAGTCCGTCGCCGCCGCCCTGCAGTACATCAGCTACTACCACCCGGCCGACTACATCCAGCACCTGGCGCGCGCCTACGAGCTGGAACAGAGCCCGGCCGCGAAGGACGCCATCGCCCAGATCCTCACCAACTCGCGCATGTGCGCCGAGGGCAAGCGCCCGATCTGCCAGGACACCGGCATCGTCAACGTGTTCCTCAAGATCGGCATGAACGTGCGCTTCGAAGGCTTCACCGGCAGCGTGACGGACGCCATCAACGAAGGCGTGCGCCGGGCCTACAACTTCGAGGACAACAAGCTGCGCGCCTCGATCGTCGCGGACCCGCAGTTCGAGCGCAAGAACACCAAGGACAACACCCCGGCCGTGGTGCACATGGAACTGGTGGAAGGCGACACAGTGGACGTGAAGGTCGCGGCCAAGGGTGGCGGCTCGGAGAACAAGACCAAGTTCGTGATGCTCAACCCGTCCGACTCGCTGGTCGACTGGGTACTCAAGACCGTGCCGCTGATGGGCGCCGGCTGGTGCCCGCCGGGCATGCTGGGCATCGGCATTGGCGGCACCGCCGAGAAGGCCATGCTGATGGCGAAAGAGTCCCTGATGGACGACATCGACATGTATGAGCTGAAGCAGCGCGGCCCGCAGAACAAGCTGGAAGAGCTGCGCATCGAACTGTGCGACAAGATCAACGCGCTGGGCATCGGCGCGCAGGGCCTGGGCGGCCTGACCACGGTGCTGGACGTGAAGATCAACATGTATCCGACCCACGCGGCGTCCAAGCCGGTAGCGATGATCCCGAACTGCGCAGCGACCCGCCATGCCCACTTCGTGCTCGATGGTTCGGGCCCGTCGTACATTGAACCGCCGGCGCTGTCCACCTGGCCGAACGTGGCGTGGACCGCCGACACCGAAAAGTCGCAGCGCGTGAATCTCGACACGCTGACGAAGGAAGAAGTCGCGTCGTGGAAGCCGGGCCAGACCCTGCTCCTGAACGGCAAGATGCTGACCGGCCGCGACGCCGCGCACAAGCGCATCCAGGACATGCTGGCCAAGGGCGAGCCGCTGCCGGTGGACTTCACCAACCGCGTGATCTACTACGTCGGCCCGGTTGACCCGGTGCGCGACGAAGTCGTGGGCCCGGCCGGCCCGACCACCGCGACCCGCATGGACAAGTTCACCGAGATGATGCTGGCGAAGACCGGCCTCATTTCGATGGTCGGCAAGGCGGAGCGCGGCCCGGCGGCCATCGAGGCGATCAAGGAGCACAAATCGGCGTACTTGATGGCGGTGGGCGGCTCGGCGTATCTGGTGTCCAAGGCGATCAAGTCGGCCAAGGTGGTCGGCTTCGCGGACTTGGGCATGGAAGCGATCTACGAGTTCGAGGTCAAGGACATGCCGGTGACGGTGGCCGTGGATTCGAACGGCACCTCGGTGCACCAGACCGGCCCGAAGGAGTGGGCGGTGCGCATCGAGCAGCTCAACGCGGCCAAGGCGGCGCAGTAATCGCCATGACGCACGCGCCTGTTTCTCCGTCGGCTGCCCTGGTTCAAGGTGGCGTGGATACGGGCGCCTTTCATGCTGCCGGTGCGTTGGCGCCGATTGGCGTGTTCGACTCCGGCGTCGGCGGACTGTCAGTGCTGCGGCATATTCGCGCGCAGCTGCCTGCGGAGGATCTGCTGTACTTCGCCGATGGTGCCTTTGCACCGTATGGCGAAAAGTCCGAGCAGGTGCTGGCGGAACGCGCGCTCGCCATCGCGCGCTTCCTGCGGGCGCGCGGGGCGAAGGCGCTGGTCGTGGCCTGCAATACCGCGACCGTCGCCGCCATCAAGCTGCTGCGCGACACATGGCCGGACATGCCGATCGTCGGCGTGGAGCCGGGCCTCAAGCCCGGCGCCGCCGCCACGCGCAGCGGCAAGGTCGGCGTGATGGCCACCGAGGCCACGCTGGCGGGCGAGAAGTTCCTGCTGCTGCGGGACCAGATCACCGAGACCAGTGGCGCGCAATTCGTGCTGCAGGGGTGCGCGGGGCTGGCCGATGCGGTGGATTTGGGCGAGCTGTCGTCCGAGGCCACAGTGGCGCTGCTGGAAGGCTTCATCGATCCGATGCTGGCGGCGGGAGCGGACACGCTGGTCCTGGGCTGCACGCACTACCCGTTCGTGCAGCAGGCCATCGAAGACATCCTGCAGCGGCGCGGCGCGCACCATGTGGTGCTGGTCGATACCGGGGATGCGGTGGCGCGGCAGTTGGCGCGGTTGCTGGAAGGGGCCGGGCTGCTGCGGTCTTCAGCTTCTGGCGCTGGCGGCTCGCTGACTGGGTTCACCAGCGGCGCGGCCGAGACGCTGTCCTTCGGCTTCCGCACCCTGCTCCAGGTGGACGCGCCGGTGCACGAAGTGCCTTCGCTGGGCTGACGCCCTCACCCATCAGTTTATTTGCCATTGCAGCAAACGGCTTGTATAATAGCGAGCTGTCCCGCTCTTCCGTGGGGCGCAGAAGTACTCTATGGTGGCTGTAGCTCAGTTGGTAGAGTCCAGGATTGTGATTCCTGTTGTCGTGGGTTCGAGTCCCATCAGCCACCCCAAGAATTCCAAAAGGCCGCGAGCGTAAGCTCTGCGGCCTTTCTATTTATGCGGCTTCAGTGCGCTTGGCCGGGCGTACTTTAGCAGTAGTCTTCCGCTCGGCGTGCCAAAGGTCATGTTGCATCTGCATTTGCAACCATGACTCAGCATTTCCTCCCAACCATTGAGCCAGCCGGATGGCGAGTTCGGGACTGACACCTGCCCGACCATTGACCACTCGTGATAGCGCGACACGGGAGACTCCCAGCTGAGCCGCAGCTTCAGTGACCGTTATGCCGAGTCCCGGGAGCACATCTTCCTTCAGGATTTCCCCTGGATGCGCAGGATTATGCATGCGTGACATATAGCTCTCTAGTGATAATCGATGTAATCGACCAAGTCGGCGTCGCGCCCATCAAACTTAAAGATGAGCCTCCAATTGCCGCTCACTCGGATCGACCAGAAGCCAGCTTTCTGACCGAGTAAACGGTGCAAGCGCCAGCCCGGTACGTCGATCAGGCCAAGATCCGATGCACCGTCCAGGGCCGTGAGTTGCCGCCGCAGCTTCCCCGCGTGGTCCGGCTGGATGCCAGCTTTGCTACCGGTAAGATAGAAACGCTCCAGTCCCTCGTCCGCGAAGCTTCTGATCAAGATTGTATCTCCCTGCGATACACCATGTGCGCGCCACTACAGCGTCTTCGCTGTGGCCGCTTGACGCTCCGTTAGACTGTGCGTCACGCAAGAGTTCCAAGCGATCTCTGCAACCTATGGAGATCTTTCGGTACCTACTATCGAGGGTAGCTGGTCAAAGCGCGCGAGCTCTTCGCGGCTCAGGCTGCGCTCGGCGGTGCCGGGCCAGGCGCAGGCGTAGGCGCCGGAGATGGCGGCGGTGCGCATGCAGGTGTCAGTGGATGCGCCCTCGAACCAGGCGTGCAGGAAGGCGGACGAGAAGGCGTCGCCGGCGCCGTTGCTGTCGACGATAGAAAGACCGAGCTGGGCGCAGGGGAAGTGGCGGATCTCGGTGTCATCGCGTTCGAGCACGTGACTGCCGCCGGCGCCGGCGGTGGCGACGACCACGCGTGCGCGGCCCTCGCGAAGAATCGAGCGCATCACGTCGAACACACCTTCGCCAAGAGCCGCGCTGCTGAGGAATACGATGTCCGAACGGTGCGCGAAGTCGTGGTAGTAGGGATTCCGGCCGTCCCAGTCGTGCAGGTCGGTGGACACGGGCAGCCCCAGCGCCTCGATGTCGTCATACAGCGCGCGCGCCCACGGCACGATGCTGACGTGGACGTGCTCGGCCTCGCGCAGGCGCGGCAGGTACAACTCGCGCGGCATGCGCAGCGTGTCGGGATGGCGGCCGTCGTACAAAGACAGGCGCCGTCCGTCCGGGCTGACCAGGTTGACGCTGCGCCGCGTGCCGCTTTCATGGACGAGGTAGTCAAATGCAAGGCCGCGCTCGCGGTAGCGCGCATGGATCAGCTGCGCTTGCGGGTCGTCGCCGATGAAGTCGAGCAGAACCGGGCGGTGGCCCAGCGCCAGCAAACCAAGGGCGACGCCGTTGCCGGTGTGCGCCACGTAGTCATGCACGGCGGGCACATGGATGGAGTCGGCCATCGGCAGCGGCAGCGAGGGCACGCGCACGATGGTATCGATGCCGACACCGCCCGCGACCAGCACGCGCCTTCCACTCGCGCTCGCGTTGCGTCCAGCATCATCGCTATCGCGGCCACCCGTGCTCGCGTTGCGTGACGCGCCTGCGCTTTCGAGGTCGTCCGCGCTCGCGATGTGGGGCGCGTTGGCCCTTTCGTGGCCCTCTGCGCTCGCGCTGCGTGGCGCACCGGTTCTATCGGGGCCCTCTCCGTTCTCGATGTGGGGCGCGCTGGTGCTATCGAGGCCGCGCGCGCCCACGATGCGGGGCATACCGGCGCTATCCGCGCCGCCGCTCACCATTCGATGACCGCTGACGTCATGGCCGGCAGCGCCAGCGGCCCGGTCAAATCCACGGCAGCGCCGGTCAGCACATTGCGTCCGGCCCGCGCGCCCTTGATCACGCCCGCGAAGCGTTTCAGGTCCAGTTGGCTCGCCGCCGGATTCTTGTTCAGCACCACCATCACGGTCTGCTTGCCGTCGTGCCGGAAGTAGACGTACTGCCCGTCGCGCGGCAGGTAGTGCGTGAGCTGGCTGCGCGTGACCGCGGTGGACGTCTTGCGCCAGTTGAACAGCGTGCGCACGAACTGCTGCATGTCGCGCTGCGCGGCCGTCAGCCCGGCGCCGGTGAAGGCGTTGACGGTATCGCCCGCCCAGCCGCCCGGCATGTCGGCGCGCAGCACGCCGTCGTTGCGTTCTTTCGGGCTGCCGATCAGCACCTCGGTCCCGTAGAACACCTGCGGAATGCCGCGCGTAGTCGCCATCAGGATCACGTCCGCCTTCGCCAGGTCGACATTGTTATCGACTTGCGCCAGCACCCGCGGCCGGTCGTGGTTATCGGGGAACACCATCAGCTTCATCGGGTCCGCATATAGGTAATCAGCCGCGATGATCTCGTAGATCTTGATGAGGCCCTGTCCGCTCGATTCCGGGGCCGTGAGCGCGCCCGGCGCGGTGTCTGTCAGCGGAAAGTCCATCACCGTTGGCAGTTCCGATTTGAAGCCAGTGCGGTTGACGACGCCCTTCTGCCAGTACGCCACCATATGCGGCCGCGCGTCCATTTCCTCGCCCACGATATTCAACCGCGGATATTCCGTGAACACGGCGCGGTTCCACTCATTCAGAAAGGCGGGATCCGAATACGAATAAGTATCTTCGCGGATGCCGGAGAGATTCGCATACTCGATCCACCACAGCGTGTTCTGGATAAGGTAGCGGGCCACCAGCTTGTTCCGCTGGTTCATGTCGGGCATTGATTCGACAAACCAGCCGTCGAAGAAGCGCGCCTTGTCTTCCGGCGCCACGTGGATATCCTGCGCCACCGTGTGCTGGTTATTCGTCGGGACGAATGTCGTGCCGTGGTTGATCCAGTCCGCTGCGGGCATATCCTGCATCCACCAGTGGCCGGTGCCGATATGGTTGAGCACCACATCGTGAATCACGCCGATCCCGCGCGCATTGGCGGCGGCGACGAAGGTGCGGAAGTCCTCATTGCTGCCGAAGCGCGGATCGATCTTGTAGTAATCGGTCAGCGCATAGCCGTGGTACGAGTACTGCGGCTGGTTATTCTCCAGTACCGGCGTCGGCCACAGCATGGTGAACCCGAGACTGCGGACGTAATCGAGCTGCGCCTGCATACCCGCCAGGTCGCCGCCGTGGCGCCTCACCGGATTGCTGCGCTCTGCCGCTTCACGCATGCCGGCCGTGTCATTGGCCGGGTTAGCGTTGGAAAAGCGGTCTGGCACAATCAGATAGATCGCGTCGCTGGAATCGAAGCCGCGGCGTTCGGATGAATGCGGCCGCCGCGCCTCGAGCCGGTAGGGATAACTGGTCACCACCGTAGACCCGCGCTTGAATTGGAGCTTGAGCTCACCGGGTTGCGCGGCCTTGCCGATCTTCAGATTCACGAAGACAAAGTTCGGATTGTCGGTACGTTCCACGCCGGTCATCTGTACGCCGGGATAAGCCACCGATGGCTGCAACTCGCTGATATTCTCTCCGTGCACCATGATCTGCAGCTCGGTGCGTTTCATCCCCACCCACCAATTCAAAGGTTCCACATGCCGGATGTCATAGGGCGCCGCGGCGGCGAAAGCCGGAATCCAGGCTGCGAGGACGAAAACGAGTTTGAGCACGGCGCCTCCGAGAGTTGTGAAGTAGTAAACTAACATGTAATTTCGCCGATTTCTACGATTTAAACCGGTGTGAAGTAGTTTTCCTTCATGATGAAAATACCACATTGCTGAAGGTACAAACGCTGTACCATCAGCCTGAGCCGTATTGACCGTGGAGGACACCGATGTCGCAGATGCTGAGGGAAACTGGATTACCATCCGCCCCACAGGAAGACGCCTACGCCCTGGTCATGGAGCATTACCGTGCCAGCCCGCGCGAACAGGCCCGGTTCTCGGATTTGATGCGGCTGATTCCCTCGGGCCTGCATTCGGCCCTCGATATTGGCGCGCGGGACGGCTATATGTCGAAGGCGCTTGCCGGCAAAGTCGATCGCGTCACCGCGCTGGACCTGGACAAGCCCTCTTTTACGGCGCCGCGCGTCACCTGCGTGCAAGGCGACGCCACCGCCCTGCAATTCCCGGACCGCCATTTCGACCTGGTGTTTTGTGCCGAGGTGCTGGAGCATATTCCCACCCGCCTGCTGGACAAGGCCTGCGCGGAATTGAGCCGCGTGGCGGGGCAATATGTGCTGATCGGCGTTCCGTACAAGCAGGATATCCGCAAGGACCAGACCACCTGCTACCACTGCGGCGCCGTCAATCCGCCCTGGGCGCACGTCAACTCATTTGATGAGCGGCGGCTGCAGGCGCTGTTCCCTCAGTTGGAAGTGCAGAAAATCACGTACGTAGAGACGGCGGGGCCCGATACCAACGGCCTGTCCGCCGCCCTGATGAATTTCGCTGGAAACCCGTATGGGACGTATGGGCAGGAGGAACCCTGCATTCACTGCGGGCATAAACTGACGCCGCCGCCGCCCCGCAACCTGGCGCAGAAAGTCGCGACCAAAGGCGCGGTGTGGCTGAACCGGATGCAGGACGTGGTCACGCCCCGCCACGCCAACTGGGTCCACATCCTGTTTCGCCAGCCCAAACGATAACCATCAGGACGACTCGCCCGGCGGTTTGAAGAGATCGTCCAGCGCGGCCCGCGCGGCGCCGGCATTGCGCGCGGCTGCCCGGCGGCTGGTGAATTCTTCTTCGATATTGTCCCGGTAAAAACTCCAGGCCACGCCGGATGTCGAAAACCGCCGCCACAGCTCGGCGCCGACGTTCAGGTATTCCAGCGCCGAGCCATCTTCCAGCTCGACCCGGAGGACTTTATCCCGGGCGTCATAGCCGATCGCGCGCAGCTTGCCCGCGTTTATCCGCTTCATGTCCATACGGCCTCCATCACGTCAATAAGCGCCAGTCTACCCAGATCGCAGCGCGCGCGACCTCCTATTTTTGCCTACAAAGAAACGGCATGTTGTCCTACAAATTGAACGCAGGAAAAATCGGGCCATCGGCTACAATCGTCAGGATGCACGTTTGCCAAATGTGCTGTCTTTTGTCCAACGCACACATATAAAAACCGAAGGGAGCCTGCATGAGCGCCAACACGACCGGCCACCTGGCCACAGTTCTCAAGAACAACGAAAGTGCCCTGCTGGAAGGATGGCTGGAGGGCATGCTGTCGCGTCTGGTACGCCGGGACAAGGCCGGGGAAGCGGAGGCCCGCACCCAAGCCGCCCGCTTC
The DNA here is from genome assembly GCF_004614185.1 of Zemynaea arenosa. Lineage (GTDB taxonomy): Bacteria > Pseudomonadota > Gammaproteobacteria > Burkholderiales > Burkholderiaceae_D > Telluria > Telluria arenosa. Next base: position 84,804 of record NZ_SPVF01000128.1, read on the forward strand.
ATTCCGCTGGTGGCCAACGCCGTGGCCAAGGGCGGCACCTATGACATCAACACGGCCGCCTGGGCCGACGTGCGCCATCTGCTGGCCGAGATCTCGGCCAGCCGCGTGCGCCAGGGCTACACGCCGATCGAGACCGCGACCTTCGTCTTCTCGCTCAAAGAGCCGGTATTTGGCTTGCTGCGCAAGGACATCAGCGACCCGCTGACCCTGGTCGAGGAAACCGCTAACACCGGCAACCTGTTCGACCAGCTGGGCCTCTACACCATCGAGGAATTCACCAAGTCGCGCGAGCAGGTGATCATGCGCCAGCAGCAGGAGCTGCTCGAGCTCTCGACCCCGGTGGTGCAGCTGTGGCGCGACGTGCTGGCCCTGCCCCTGATCGGCACCCTGGACAGCGCCCGCACCCAGGTGGTGATGGAAAACCTGCTGCAGAAGATCATCGACACCGGCGCCTCGATCGCCATCATCGACATCACCGGCGTGCCCACCGTGGACACCCTGGTGGCCCAGCACCTGCTCAAGACCGTGGCCGCGGCTCGCCTGATGGGCGCCGACTGCATCATTTCCGGCATCCGCCCGCAGATCGCGCAGACCATCGTGCACTTGGGCGTGAATCTGGAAGACGTGGTCACCAAGGCCAGCCTCGCGGACGCCTTCCTGGTCGCCCTCAAGCGCACCGGTGCCAACGTCTCCTACTCCACGCAGAAGGACTGAAAGGACCCGGCATGGATCGCATCCCCATTCTCAAGATGGGCGACCTGCTGCTCGTGACCATCCAGGTGGACATGCATGACCGCCTGGCGATGGCACTGCAGGACGACCTCACCGGACGCATTGTCAAGGACAAGGCGCGCGGCGTACTGATCGACATCTCCGCGCTGGACATCGTCGATTCCTTCATCGGCCGCATGATCAGCAACACCGCCGCCATGGCGCGCATCCTGGACGCCCGCACAGTGCTGGTCGGGATGCAGCCGGCGGTCGCCATCACACTGGTGGAGCTGGGCCTCACCCTGCATGGCGTGAGGACGGCGCTGAACGTCGAACAGGGCGTCAAGCTGCTGCGCCAGCAGAACGATTAAGACGGTATAAAAACGGTATCAACCGTATCAAACGTACACACTATGACCGACACCGCGGATGAACGGATCATGCAGCTGCGCAGCGACGAAGACGTCGTGCGCCTGCGCCAGCTCGTGCGCGAACAGATGGTGGCGGCCGGCTTCTCGCTGATCGACCAGACCAAGATGGTCACGGCGTCCAGCGAACTGGCCCGCAACACCCTGCGCTACGGCGGCGGCGGCGAGGCGAAACTGTCGCGTCTCACCAATGGCCTGCGCCACGGCCTGGGACTGGAATTCATCGACCATGGCCCCGGCATTCCGGACATCGACCTGGCGCTGAAGGACGGCTACACCACCGGCGGCGGCATGGGACTTGGCCTGTCGGGCGCCAAGCGGCTGACAGACGAATTTGACATCGAGTCGGCTCCCGGCGCCGGCACCACCGTCCGGATCACGAAATGGAAACCGTACTAGGCTTCGCGCGCCCGCAGCAGCGCTGCGAGGTGCACGAAGTATCGCAAGTGGCGGCCGCGCGGCGCGCGGCCACCGACCTCGCCACCGCCCTCGGCTTCGACGAGACCGCGACCGGCGAGGCGGCCCTCCTGGTGACGGAGGCTGCGACCAACATCCTCAAGCACGGCAGCCATGGCGAGATCCTGTTGCGCGCGGTGCGCCGCGGCGGCCAGGATGGGCTGGAAATCGTGGCGCTCGACCACGGACCCGGCATCTCCAACCTGGCGCGCAGCATGGAGGACGGGACGTCCGGCGCGGGCACCTATGGCATCGGGCTGGGCGCGATGCAGCGCCTGTCCCACGAATTCGACATCTACAGCGCGCCCGGCAAGGGCACGGTGGTGCACCTGCTGGCCTGGCCGGGCCAGGCGCCCCCGGACCAAGACGTGCTGCAAATGGGGGCCGTGTGCCTGCCGATGGCCGGCGAAACCGTCTGCGGCGACGCCTGGTCCCTGGCCTGCGGGCCGACCCGCGCCACCGTGCTGGTGGCCGATGGCCTGGGCCACGGTCCGGACGCGGCGCGAGCCTCGGAAGCGGCAGGCGAAGTGCTGCAGCGCTGCGCCGCGCATCCGCCGGCGACCATCATCGACGACGCCCACGCCGCCCTGCGCGCGACCCGCGGCGCGGCGGTGGCGGTGGCGCAGATCGACACCCATGATGAAGAGCTGCGTTTCGCGGGCATCGGCAACATCGCGGCCCATCTCTATAACGGCAACGGGATCGAACGCAAGCAGCTGGTCTCGCACAACGGCATCGTCGGCAGCAATGTGCGCAAGATCCAGGAGTTCGTGGTGCCGTGGCAGCCGGGCGCGCTGCTGATTCTCCACTCGGATGGACTGGCCACCCGCTGGGACCTGGATGCCTATCCGGGCCTGCTGTCCTGCCATCCCGCCCTCGTCGCGGCGGTGCTGTACCGCGATTTCTGCCGCCGGCGCGACGACGTCACGGTGCTGGTCCTGCGCGACCGCCAGGCCTGAACTTGACGACCTTCGAACCATGAGCTTCCGTATCCTCAGCCTCCTCATCGACAGTGAACTGGACGTCGTCGCCGCGCGCCAGCGGGCGCGCCAGGTCGCGGAGCTATGCGGCTTCGGCAGCCAGGACCAGGCCCGCATCGGCACCGCAGTCTCGGAGCTGGCGCGCAACGTCTATAACTACGCGCGCACCGGCCGGGTGGAATTCGCCATCGAAGGCGAGACCGCGCCGCAGGTGCTGGTGGTGCGCATCGAGGACCGCGGCCCCGGCATCCCCCACCTGGACCTGGTGCTCTCGGGCCGCTACAAGTCCACCACCGGCATGGGCCTGGGCATCCTCGGCGCACGGCGCCTGATGGACCGCTGCGACATCCAGACCGCGCCGGACCAGGGCACCGCAATCACCCTGCGCAAGCTGCTCCCGCCGGAAGCGCCGCGCCTGACCGCTTCGGACATCGGCCACATGGGCAGCGACCTGGCCGCCCTGCCCGAGGACATGACGCTGACCGAAGTGCAGCAGCAGAACAAGGAACTGCTGGGTGCCCTGGCGGAACTGAAGGGCCGCCAGGACGAGCTGCTGCAGCTGACCCGCGAGCTGGAAGACACCAACCGCGGCGTGGTCGCGCTGTACGCGGAGCTGGACGAAAAAGCGGACCACCTGCGCCGCGCGGACGAGATGAAGTCGCGCTTCCTGTCCAACATGAGCCACGAATTCCGCACCCCGCTGTCCTCCATCCGGGCGCTCGCCAAGCTGCTGCTCGACCGCGTCGACGGCGAGCTGACCACGGAGCAGGACAAACAGGTGCGCTTCATCCTCAAGGGTGCCGAGTCGCTCACGGAACTGGTGGACGACCTGCTGGACCTGGCCAAGATCGAAGCCGGCAAGATCGAGATCCGCGCCGGCGAGTTCGAGGTGACGGAGCTGTTCTCGGCCCTGCGCGGCATGCTGCGCCCGCTGCTGGTGGCCTCCACCCTGGACCTCGTGTTCGAGGACCCGGCCGAGCCGATCGTGATGTACACGGACGAAGCCAAGCTGTCGCAAATCCTGCGCAACTTCATCTCGAATGCGCTCAAGTTCACCGAGCAGGGCGAGGTGCGCGTGAGCGCCGTCCGCGATCAGCAGGGCATGGTGCGCTTTGCGGTGCGCGACACGGGCCTGGGCATCGCGCCCGAGCACCAGCAGATCATCTTCGAGGAATTCAGCCAGGTCGAGAACCGCTTGCAGAACCGGGTCAAGGGCACGGGCCTCGGCCTGCCCCTGTGCCGCAAGCTGGCGATGCTGCTGGGCGGCCACGTGGAGCTGCTGTCCACTCCAGGCAAGGGCTCGATGTTCACCGCTGTGGTCCCGCCCCAGTACGCGCCGCCGGAGCCGGACAGCCCCTATGGCTCCGCCGCGGCCGCGCAGGAGCAGGGCCTGCCGGTGCTGGTGGTGGAAGACGACCAGGCGACCGTGCTTTTATACCGCAAGTATTTCAGCGGCACGCGCTTTCGCGTGGTGGCCGCGCGCAGCGTCTACGAGGCCGAGCAGCTGTGGAGCGCCGTGCGCCCGGTGGCGGTGGTGCTGGACCTGTACCTGAATGGCGAGGACACCTGGCGCTGGCTGGCCAACCTCAAGGAGAGCGGCGAGCGGCGCACGGTGCCGGTGGTGATCGCGTCCGAAGTGGCGGACCAGGACAAGGCCTTCGCGCTCGGCGCGGACGCCTATTTCCTCAAGCCCGTGGTGCGGGAGGAACTGCTCGCCACGTTGAACAGCCTGTGCCCCGCCCCGGCACAAGTGATGGGGTAGAATGAAATCGGAGACCTCATGACTACGCGCGCCCCCGACCAGCTGATCCTCAACGTCGACGACACCGACGCCGCCCGCTACGCCAAGACGCGCATCCTGTCGCGCGCCGGCTACCAGGTGATCGAGGCCGGCACCGGGGCCGAAGCGATCGCCATGGCGCGCACGCAGAACCCGATGCTGGTGCTGCTCGATACCCGGCTGCCGGACATCAATGGCTTCGAGGTATGCCGCCAGCTGAAGGACGATCCGGCCACGCGCCACATCCTGGTGCTGCAGACCTCCGCCTCCTTCGTCGGCACCACCGACAAGGTGCGCGCGCTGGACACCGGCGCCGACAACTACCTGTTCGAACCGATCGAACCCGAGGAACTGATCGCCAACGTGCGCGCCCTGCTGCGCCTGGGCCGCGTGGAGCGCGAGCTGCGCGAGGTTGACCGCCGCAAGGACGAATTCCTGGCCATCCTGGCGCACGAGCTGCGCAACCCGCTCGGGCCGATCCGCAGCGCGGTGGAGCTGCTGCGCCACCTCGATCCGTACGCCCCGCCCGCGCAGGAGAACGCGCGCCAGATGATCATCCGCCAGACCGACCACATGGTGCGGCTGGTGGACGACCTGCTGGACGTCTCGCGTATCTCGCAGGGCAAGATCACGGTGCACAAGGCCCCATTGCGGCTGCACGAAGTGGTGCTCGCCGCGATCGAAACGGCCAACCCGGCCATCAAGCGCGGCGACCATTCGCTGGCGGTGTCGCTGCCGGATGACGACATCTGGGTCGAGGGGGACGCGGTGCGTCTCGCCCAGGCGGTGGCCAACCTGCTCAACAACGCGGGCAAATTCACGCCGCGTGGCGGGCAGATTTCCATTTCCGCGCTGGCCGAGAATGGCGAGGCCGTGATCCGCGTGGCGGACAACGGCATCGGCATCGCGCCCGAACAGAAGGACCAGATCTTCACCCTGTTCGCGCAGGGCCGCCACACGGACGAACGGGTCAAGGACGGCCTGGGCATCGGCCTGTCTCTGGTGCGCACGCTGGTGGAGCTGCATGGCGGCACGGTCGGCGTCAGCTCGCCGGGCGCGGGCCAGGGCAGCATCTTCGAAATCCGCCTGCCGCTCACCGCCGCTGCCACCGCCGCGGCCCCGGTGCAGGATGAAGCGCCCGCGCCCAGCACCAAGCGGCGCGTGCTGGTGGTGGATGACAACCGCGATTCGGCCGACATGCTGGCCTCCCTGCTGGAATTCGCGGGCCACGAGGTAGCCACCGCCAACGACGGCACCTCGGCACTGGCCCGCGCGGCGGAATTCCGGCCGCAGCTGGCCTTCCTCGACATCGGCCTGCCGGACATGACCGGCTACGCGCTGGCCGGGGCGATCCGCAAGATCGCGGGCCTGGAGCAGATCGCGCTGGTGGCGCTGACCGGCTATGGCCAGCAGAAGGACCGTGACGATGCGCTGGCGGGCGGTTTCAACCAGCACCTGACCAAGCCGGTGAGCTACGAAACGCTGGTCGAAACCATCGAGCGTTTCCTGCCCGCAGCCCAGTAACCGCAGGCGTTCCGGCGGCCCCGGATTACGTTAGAATGCGGGCAGTTCACCGACACTTTCCGATCACCGCCACACGATGTCCGTCTCTCTCGCTGCTTTGCGCCAGGCCACGGCCGCCCTGCACGCCGACCTCGAGACGCATCTCGACATCGCGGCGGCGGACGCAGACCGCGCCACCTACCTGCACTACCTGGAAGACCTGTACGGCTGGATGGCGCCGTTCGACGCCGACCTGTGGAGCGGGGCCTGGCCGGCCGGCGTGGACGCGCCGGCGCGGGCGGGCAAGCTGGCCTGGATCGAGGCAGACCTGGCGCATGCCGCCTTCAGCCCCGCTGACATCGCGGCCCTGCCCCGCTGCGCCGACCGTCCGGACCTGTCCTCGGCGGCACGGCGCTTCGGCGTGGCCTACGTGATCGAAGGCGCGCAGCTGGGCACCAAGGTGCTCCAGCACCGCCTGCGCGGCCCGCTCGCGGGCTGGGAACCGCGCTGGCTGGAAGGCTACGGCAGCAGCAATGGACCTCACTGGCGCGGATTCCTGCACGCGCTGGACGAGCATGTCGTGACCCGGCAGGAGATCGATGACGCCTGTGCCGCCGCCGCGGACACCTTCGCGTCGCTCGCCCGCTGGTTCGCCGGCCGCCGCGCTGCCCGCGCGCTGGCTCCGGCGCTGGTCTCACCCGTTCTTTGACGCCGATTGCGATGACCCAGACACTGCCCGACCAACTCGCCCAGGCTCTCATCAACTGCGACCAGGAGCCGATCCGCTACCCCGGCTCGATCCAGCCGCACGGCTTCCTGCTGGCCCTCGACGGCGGCACCGTGGTGCAGGCCAGCGAGAACCTGGAGACCCACGTCGGCATGCCGGCCGGCGCGGCGCTCGGCCAGCGCCTGACTGGTGTGCTGGGCGCGGCCGCCGGGGAGGCGCTGGAGCGCGAACTGGCGGCGCATGCGCCGCGCGAGCGGCCCTCGTATCTCGGCACCGTCAACGCCGCCACCGGCAACCGGTTCGACGTGCTGGCCCACCAGTACGACGCGCTCACCATCCTGGAATTCGAAGCCATCAACCGCAAGGGCGATGCGGATTTCCGCCACCTGTATCCGCTGGTCGGCGACTTCCTCAACAAGCTGAACGACGCGGACACCGCCGAGAGCATGAGCGACCTGGCGGCGCGCGAGATCCGCGCCGTGACCGGCTTTGGCCGGGTGATGGTGTACCGCTTCGATGGCGAAGGCCACGGCCATGTGATCGCCGAATCCAACGACGGCACCATGCCGTCCTACCTGGGCCAGCGCTTCCCGGCCAGCGATATCCCGAAGCAGGCGCGCGAGCTGTATGCCCTCAACCGCATCCGCCTGATCAGCGATGCGAACTACACGCCCGCCAAACTGGTGCCGCCCGTGAACCCGCGGACCGGGCAGCCCAACGACCTGTCGTTCGCGGCCCTGCGCAGCGTGTCGCCGGTGCACCTGCAGTACATGCGCAACATGCACACGCATGCGTCGATGTCGATCTCGCTGATGGTCAAGGGCCAGCTGTGGGGCCTGATCTCGTGCCACAACGAAGCGGCCTGCCACATCGCCTTCGACAAGCGCACCGCTTGCGAGCAGCTGGGCCAGATCCTGGCGCTGCGCATCGAGACGCGCGAAGATGCCGACGAGCTGCAATTCCGGCTGGAGGTGCGGCGCCTGATGGTGGGGATGCTGGCGCACCTGACGCAGAGCTCCGACTTCATCGACAACATGAGCAGCGTGTTCCCCGAACTGCTGCGCTTTGCGCGCGCGGGCGGGGTCGCGGTGCTGGTGGACGACCGGGTGGTCTGCCACGGCGAGACACCCACCGTGCCGCACATCCGCGAGCTGGTGGCGTGGCTGGACGTGCACGATCAAAACGATGTATTCCACACCGACCGCCTGCCGCAGCTCTATCCGCCCGCAGCGGCCTTCCAGCAGTGTGCCGCGGGCCTGCTGGCGATGCCGATCTCGCGCATCCACAAGCACTACCTGCTGTGGTTCCGGCCCGAGGTGGTGCACACCATCGACTGGGCCGGGCGCCCGGACGGCAAGGAACTGGGGCCGCAGGGGCAGCTGCATCCGCGCACCTCGTTCGCGACCTGGCGCGAGACCATCCACGGCACCAGCGCGCCCTGGCATTCGGGCGAGATCGAGATGGCGCTGGAATTCCGTACCGCGCTGCTGGGGATCGCGCTGGAACGCGCCGAGCAAATGGCGGAGCTGGCCGAGGAGCTGGGGCGCGCCAACAAGGAGCTGGAGGCGTTTTCGTATTCGGTGTCGCACGACCTGCGCGCGCCGCTGCGGCACATCGTCGGGTTTTCCGACCTGCTGCTGGAGTCGAGCGGCAGCGAGGACGTGGGCAAGCGCCAGCGCTTCCTCACCAACATCAAGGAATCGGCGCGCCTGTGCGGCAAGCTGGTGGACGACCTGCTGTCGTTCTCGCAGATGGGGCGCGCGTCGCTGCGGCCGATCCGGATCGACATGCGGGAACTGGTCATGAACTGTATCGAGCGGATGGCGCCGGACCTCAAGGGCCGCAGCATCGAGTGGAACGTGGGTCCGCTGCCGCTGGTGCAGGCCGATCCGGCCTTCCTGCAGCTGGCGGTGTACAACCTGCTGTCGAATGCGGCCAAATTCACGGGGCAGCGCGAATCGGCTAGAATCGATATCTCGTCCGAAGACAACGAGCATGAACACGTCTTCCACATCGCGGACAACGGCGTGGGCTTCAACATGGAATACGTCCACAAGCTGTTCGGCGTGTTCCAGCGCCTGCACCGCATGGAAGACTTCCAGGGCACCGGCATCGGGCTGGCCAACGTGCGCCGCATTATCGAGCGGCACGGCGGCACAGTCACGGCGCGCGGCGAACCGGATCAGGGCGCGACTTTTACCTTTACCATTCCAAAACAGCTGGCCGTCTAACCAACACCGCACGGCCGCACGGGAACACAGAACATGCTCAAGCCTATCCTGCTCGTCGAAGACAATCCGCACGACCTGGAACTGACTCTCATCGCGCTCGAAAAGAGCCAGCTCGCCAACGAGGTGATCGTGGCGCGCGACGGCGCCGAGGCGCTCGACTACCTGCACGCACGCGGCAAGTACGCCAACCGCACGGCGGGCAATCCGGCGGTGGTGCTGCTGGACCTGAAGCTGCCGAAGGTGGATGGCATCGAGGTGCTGCGCGAGATCCGCACCACGGGCATGCTGCGCAGTTTGCCCGTCGTGATGCTGACGTCCTCCAGGGAAGAACAGGACCTGCTGCGCAGCTATGAGCTGGGCGTGAATGCCTACGTGGTGAAGCCGGTCGACTTCAAGGAATTCGTGCGCGCGATCGCGGACCTGGGCGTGTTCTGGGCCGTCCTGAACGAGCCGCCGCCCGGCTCGATGCGCTACATCCGCCCGCAGAACTGAGCGGCGCCGCGCGGCTCAGGAAACGGCCTGCTTGCGGCGGCGGAGCAGGTGGCGGATGCGGGCCGACAGGACGTCGGCGTGGTAGGGCTTCTGCAGCAGGCTGATGGACGGATCGAGCTTGCCTTCGTGCGCGATCACACCTTCCGCGTAGCCGGATGTGTACAGCATCTGCGTGGCCGGCAGTTTCTGCTTGACCAGCTCTCCCAGCTCGTAGGCCGTGACCTTGCCTGGCATGATCACGTCCGAGAACACCAGGTCCAGTTCCACGCCTGAATTCACGATGTCGCAGGCGCTGCCTGCATCAGCGGCTTCCAGTACGCGGTAGCCGAGCGCGGACAGCAGCGCCACGGTGGTGCTGCGCACATCGGCTTCGTCTTCCACCACGAGGATGGTCTCGGGGCCGCCCTGCAGCGAGGCGGCAGTTGGTTCTTCCGGTTTGTTGGGCGTCTCGGCGCTGCGGGCCAGGAAGATGCGCACCGAGGTGCCCTGCCCCGGTGTACTTTTCAGCTGGATCTCGCCGCCCGACTGCTTCACGAAGCCATAGGCCATCGACAGTCCCAGGCCCGTGCCCTGGCCGGTCGGCTTGGTGGTGAAGAAGGGTTCGAAGGCGCGTTCCAGCACGTCCGGCGGCATGCCGACGCCGGTGTCGCGCACCTCGATCAGCACATGGTCGCCCTCTGCCACCTCGGCCAGCACGCGCGAGCCGGCGGGCACGTTCTGCGCGCTGATGGTGAGCGTGCCGCCGAGCGGCATCGCGTCGCGCGCGTTGATGGAAAGGTTGAGGATGACGTTGTGCAGCTGCCCCGGATCGACCGCGGTGCTCCACAGCTTCTCTTCGATCTCGGTGACGATGGTGACGCGCATGCCGAGCACGCGGCGCATCATCTCTTCCATCTCGACGATCACATTGCCGGGATTGATCACCACCGACTGCAAGGGCTGGCGGCGGGCGAAGGCCAGCAGGTGGGCCGCGAGGCGCGCACCGCGCTCCACGCCCGCCAGCGCGGTGTCGATGCGCGCGCGGGCCGCGTCGTTCACCCCGCCAATCAGCTTCACCAGCTGCAGGTTGCCGCCGATGATCTGCAGGACGTTGTTGAAGTCGTGCGCCACGCCGCCGGTCAACTGGCCGATGGCCTCCATCTTCTGGGCCTGGTGCAGGGCGGCCTGGCTCTGGGCCAGCTCCACCTGGCTGCGGCGCAGGGCATTGAAGGCTTCGTCGCGCTGCATGCGGGCGCGGTAGGCGCCGCTGTGGTAGCGGATGCGGGCGGTGAGTTCACGCGCGTCGGGCCACTTGACCAGGTAGTCGTTGGCACCGAGGGAAAAGGCCTTGGCCTTGATTTCGGGGTCTTCTTCGGAGGACAGCAGGATGACGGGGAGGTGCTCCGTGGCCGGATTCTGGCGCAGCATGCGAATCACGTCGAAGCCGTCGACCGAGGGCATGCGTAGATCCACGATGACCACCGTGGCCTCGGACTCCTGGGCGATCTGAGGCGCCTCCCTGGCTTGCGCGAGATAGCGCATCTGGATGTCGTCGCAGTCGCGCACGCAGTGGCGCAAGAATTCATCTGCGAGCGTTTCGTCGTCGATCAGCAGAACGGAAGAGGTAAACGGATCGGCGATGCTCATCGGTGATAGTTGGTTCGGACTCTGGCTATCGTGAAATTTTACACGTGAAAAATAATTTGATGGGGAGAAAGCAGGCAATCGTGCGCGGGGTTCCGGCCGCAGCCGGTCAGACCCGGTGCAGGGGGACGATGCGGTACGCGCAGCGGCGCGCGCCAGCCAGGATGTGGTCGGTACGTTCGACGGCGCAGTCCGGGCCGAGCACGCGCTGGAACACTTGCAGTTCGGAGCGGCAGAAGTTGCGGCAGTGGTCGGCGGCGGCGCAGATGGGGCAGTGGTTTTCGACCAGCAGGACGGTGCCGTCGGGCTGGGGCTGGGACTCGGCCATGTAGCCTTCGGCGGCGCGGATGGCGGCCAAGGCGGCGGCGCGCCCTTCCACGGTGGTCTGATCGGCGAGCTGGTGAGCGTAGTTGGCTTCGGTGGCGTGTTCGCGGGCGCTGATCAGGCGCTCCAGGCCGGCCTCGCCGAACAGGGCACGGACCTCGTCGATCAGGTGCAGGGTGAGGTCGGCGTGGCGGTCGGGGAAGCGGGCGTGACCGGCGGCGGTCAGGCTCCAGGTGCGGGCGGGGCGCCCCACTTTGTCGGCGATGTCTTGGAAGGCGATCAAGCCTTTCTCGGCGCCGGACTCGAGCTGGCGGCGAGCGCCCATGGGGGTCAGGTCGAGGTGGTTGGCGAGCTGCTGGGCGGTCTGGGGGCCGCGGGTTTTCAGAAGGTAGAGGACGCGGTCGAAGGTGCTCATGGGCGGCTCGCTGGGGCGGGATGGGTGGATGGGGTTTCCGGCGCTGGCTCGCCGGCGGGGCTGCGCGGCACCGCGGCGGCGTCGCGCCGATCGGCGGGGCCCGATGGATCGGCCGGTGCCGGGCTGGCGGACGACGTCATGATTTCGGACCGGCGCCAGGCGCGCAAGTGCACGGCAGCGCCGGCGGTCAGGGTGGCGCCGAGGGCGAGGATGAGACGGGTGTCGATCAGCGTCAGCAGGGAGCCGGCGGCGGCGGTGAGGATGCTGGCCAGGCAGAAGGTGGTCGAGATCAGGCCCATCACGGCGCCCTGCCCGTGCGCGCGGCCGAAGCGCTCGGCGCTCCACGAGGGGATCACGGCGCTCCAGACGGCGTTCGGCAGGCCGTACAGGATGATGGCGAGCAGGCCGGTCACCGGGCCGCCGAGGGCGACGCCCAGCACGCAGGCCGCGACGCCAAGCGCGCTCCAGCAGGCACGGCGCAACGGGTCGCCGCCCGCGAAGCGGCCGGCCAGCACCGAGCAGCCCGTCATGAGCGCGCACATGGCAGCGGTGGTCAGGGCGATGCCGCGGGCGTCGAAGTGGGCGACCTCGACCAGCCAGAGCGGATAGAACTCATAGAACGCGGTGACGCCGCTCGCGTAGGCCAGTTCGACCAGGAATAGCGTGCGCAGGTCCGCATGGCGCAGCAGGTTCAGCGCATGCTGGCGCCGCGCGACTTGCCACCAGGAGGGCGCTGCCTCACGCCGGGCAGCAGCGGTGGCGGGCGGAGTGCGCGGAAGGGCGCGCGCGACCAGGATCGCGGTGAACGCCAGGGCGGCGACGGCAATCCAGAACGGGGTGGTCACGCCCCAGTGGACGGTGGCGCCACCCAGCAGCGGGCCGGCCAGCCAGCCAAGGAAGAAGGCACCGTTCAGCAGGGACATGGCGCGGAAGCGCTCGTCCCCCGCGAGCTGGTCGGCCAGCAAGGCCCGCGCGACCGAGCCATTGCCCTCCATGAGCCCGGTGAACAGGCGCGCCGCCAGGAACAGGGGATACGACTGCAGCGCCAGCCCCACCGCACTCAGCGCATGCCCGGCCGCCCCGCCGAACGCCGTGGCCAGCAGCACCGGCCGGTGCCCGTACCGGTCCGCGAGCGGCCCCAGCACCGCCGATCCGATCAGCAAGCCGATCGGGTTGATGGTGACGGCGATTCCGAACAGAAGCTTGGGCGGTAGCCCGAGAAAATGGTTGAAGTCGTTCAGCGCACTGCCCGCGAACAGCGGCGGCAGGATGGGATAGGGCAGCGCCGCCCCCACCGTGGACAACAGGGCCAGCAGACAGGCAGCGATGGTGAGGGCGCGGGGTTTCATGAACGCCAATGTAGCGCTCACCCGGCAATAAGTAAACTAAAAGGTTTATTAATTCGGCGGAACCCGGGTCAGAAGTAGGGCAACGGGCAGGTATCGACCGGCTTGCCCGCACCATCCAGCCGCTCCGCACAGATGTCGTAGGCGATGCCGAAATCAAAGTCGATCCGGGCCGGCTTGCCGTATGCGAGGTCGACGCTGCGCTCGACATGCCGCTGCGCGGCCAGCGCGGGCACGTCCGCGGGAATGTTGACGGCCGCCTGCTGCGGCCCCGTGCGCTGCGCATGGTTGCGCGCCACATCCACATCGAGCACCAGATCCACGCGCACGCCCTGCTCCGTCGCCTGGGCTGAGCGAATCGTCCGGCCCGCCTTGAGCACGCCCCAGCTGCACACCGTCCCCTGGCATTGCTTGACCTGCGCCAGCGGAAATTCCTCGCCATGCCCGCGCAGCCGATGCAGCGGCCAGGCCGAGCGCAAGCCGTCGCGCTTGCCGCTGAGGGCGTTATCCCAGGACAGCACATTGACGACCTGCACCGACGGCTCCCCCGGCGCCGGCGCGCGCGAGGCAGCACAGCCGCTCAGGGCCGAGACGAGACCAACCAGGGGAAACAGCAGGAGGAAGCGGTACATGCACAACAGCGTACCACTGGAGAGAGACTCCACAGCGCACTCGACAGCATGAGGCTGCCGGTCGCCCGGGAGGGTGCAGCGGCAGCGGGCCGCAACCCGCCGCCTGCCACTGGGGAAAGCTACCTGAGGCTCAGTCGAGCTTCCAGGCGTAGTCGACCTTGGTCCAGGTCTGGGCCGGCGCGCCGTCCTTGGTGCCCGGCTTGAACTTGCAGGCCGCGATGGCCTTCAGGGCCGCCTTGTCCAGGTTCTTGAAACCGCTGGTCTTTTCCAGCTTGGATTCGGCCACCGAACCGTCGGCGTTGACCAGGAAGGACATCGTCACGGTGCCCTGTTCCTCGTTCATCAGCGACGCCTTCGGGTACTCGGCCTTGCAGGACTTCGCATCGAAGCTGGCTGGTACTTCACCTGCTGCCGCAACACCGGCAACACCAGCCAACAGGACTGCGACCATGGTCTTCGAGAGCGTTTTCATACCAGTTTCCCCCAGTGAGAAGTGTGTTTTTAGGTGGACAGACCCGCCGGATTACAGCTTCCAGACGTAGTCGATCTTGGCCCAGGTCTGGGCCGGTGCGCCGTCCTTGGTGCCCGGCTTGAACTTGCAGGCCGACAGGGCCTTGATGGTGGCCTTGTCCAGGGTCTTGGAACCGGACGATTTTTCGACCTTGGAATCGGCCACCGAACCATCGGGGCCGACCAGGAACGAGGCGGACACGGTGCCCTGCTCTTCATTCATCAGGGCGGTTTTCGGGTACTCGGCCTTGCACTTGGAGACGTCGAGGGAGGCCGGGATTTCCGCTGCGAAAGAGGTGGCGGAGACGATCGAAAGGGCTGCGATAAGGCTCAGTTTCTTCATTTTGTGGTCACTGCGATTAGAGATTAAAAGGATCGAATAAACGGCTGATTTCAAACTGCTGGGATCAGAACTCTTCCCATTCGTCGGTCGCGGCCGCGGCCACCACCTTTTTCTCGCGCTTCGGCTCGGCGGCCGGCGCTTCGGGTTTCTTCAGGGCCGGCTTGGCCGGACGCACCGCCGGTACATTGGCGACCGGAGCCGCCGCCACCGGGGCCGGGGCCACATAGGCATGGCGCTCTTCGTTTTCCGACAGCTTGAAGATGCTGACCACGCGGGCCAGTTCGTTGGCCTGGTCCTGCAGGGACTGGGCGGCCGCGGCCGCTTCTTCCACCAGGGCGGCGTTCTGCTGGGTCATCGAATCCATCTCGATGATGGACAGGTTGACCTGCTCGATGCCGGCGCTCTGCTCCTGCGAGGCGTTGGCGATTTCGCTCATGATGTCGGTCACGCGCTTCACCGACGACACCACTTCATCCATGGTCACGCCCGCCTGGCCGACCAGTTTCGAACCGCGCTCGACCTTCTCCACGGAGTCGCCGATCAGGGTCTTGATCTCCTTGGCCGCCGCAGCGGAACGCTGGGCCAGGTTGCGCACCTCGGAGGCGACCACCGCGAAGCCGCGGCCCTGTTCGCCGGCCCGGGCCGCTTCCACGGCGGCGTTCAGCGCCAGGATGTTGGTCTGGAAGGCGATGCCGTCGATCACGCCGATGATGTCGACGATCTTGTTGGCGGAGGTGTTGATCGAGCCCATGGTCTCGACCACCTGCGACACCACGTCGCCACCCTTGCGGGCCACGTCGGAGGCGGAGGCGGCCAGCTGGTTGGCTTCGCGGGCGTTCTCGGCGTTCTGCTTCACGGTCGAGGTCAGCTCTTCCATGGCCGAGGCGGTCTTCTCCAGCGAGGAGGCTTGCATCTCGGTACGCGAGGACAGGTCGATGTTGCCGGCCGCAATTTCCCGCGAGGCGGTGCCGATGGTCTCGGTGCCGGTGCGGACCTGGGCGACGATCTCGACCAGCGAGTCACGCATGTCTTTCATTTCGACCAGCAGGCTGTCCTTGTCGGACTCGTCGGTATCGATGTAGATCGACAGGTCGCCGTTGGCGATCGAACCGGCGATCTTGGCGGTGTAGTCCGGCTCGCCACCGAGCTGCTTCAGCAGGCTGCGGGTGATCAGCCAGGCGGCGGCAGCGCCGACCAGCACGGCGACCACGCCGAGGATCAGCATGAAGTTACGGGCATTGTTATAGGACTCTTCCGCTTCCTTGGCGGCCTGGGCGTTGACCTTGTCTTCCAGGGCGCCGAGCTGTTCCAGGGCTGCCAGCCACTTCTTCTGCGGCGGACGGATTTCCTTGATCATCACGCGGGTCGCCTCTTCGGCCTTGGCGGCCAGGTAGAGTTCGGACGCCTTGGCGATGGCGGGCATGGTGGCCGCTTCGTATTCCTTGATCTGGGCCAGCAGCTTTTTCTCTTCGTCAGTGGCGCCGGCGGCGAACTTCTCGGACAGCTTCTTGTCCGCGTCGTCGTACTTGGCGGTCTGGTCTTTGATCTTGACCATTTCCGGCTCCATGTCGGCCGGATCAGTCATGAGGGTCAGGATGCGCAGCTTGGTTTCGCGGTCCGCCACGTTGGCGCGCATTTCGGTGACCAGACGGGTCACGATGTTGTTCACGCTCACCACGTGGTCCAGGCGATCCTGGATCTGGCCCATGCGGACGATACCGAGCACAGTGGTCCCGGCCAGCAGCACCAGCACCAGAGCAAAACCGAGGGCAAGTCGGGTTCCGACCTTCATATCTGCAAAATTCATGTCGTTGTCTTTGTTTTGGACACCAAATTGATCGAACTCGCCCGTTTCAGCGACTGATGCGCCAGGCGATGCGCTTGGGAAAAATGACGCAGATCAAACGTAAAACCCGGTGTTTGTGCTATCTGCGCTATTTCCGTCAGGATAAATCAAAAGGCTGACTGCGGATGCAGAAATTCTGCCTGGTGCATCAATTGTTTCGCTAGAACAACACTTTCTTGTTTCTTCGTTCATACAGAAAGTCGCGGAACAGAGCGTGAGTATGCGTTAGGATTTGCCCTACAGCAAGCAATTTCCACACGACAACGATTGCGGCTGTTGCCGTGTCGCAATTTTGCGACGCCGCGAGTCACGCTTGATGCATGCATCCCGATGCAAAAACGGCACACTGATGTGGCTCAGCCCGCCGGGGTACGTCCCCGGCGGGCTGAGCGGCAGATGTGGAGCGGGGAAGGCTCAGCCGCGCACGTGGGCGGCGGCTTCGAGCAGGAGGGCGGGGTCGCCGGCGGCCAGCTTCTTGGCATCCGACAGGGTCTGGCGGAAGGCGCGCGCGCCCGGCAGGCCTTGCATCAGGCCGAGCATGTGACGGGTGATGCTGTTGAGCTTGATGCCGTACTGGGCGTAGCGGTCGAGCTCGGCGTGAATGTAGGGGATCATCGCGGCGATCACCTCTTCCCTGGTTTGCAATCCGGCGCTGGCATCGCCGTAGAAGCGGCGGTCCCAGTCGGCCATGATCCAGGGGTTGTGGTAGGCCTCGCGGCCGAGCATCACGCCGTCCACGTGCTCCAGGTGGGCGGCGATCTCGTCATCGGACTTCACGCCGCCGTTAATAATGATCTCCAGCGCGGGAAAGTCCTGCTTCAGGCGGTAGGCGGTCTCGTACTTCAGCGGGGGGATCTCGCGGTTTTCCTTCGGCGACAGGCCCTTCAGGATGGCATTCCGGGCGTGGACGATGAAGGTCGAGCAGCCGGCCTCGGCAATCGTGCCGACGAAATCGCGCACGAAACCGTAGGTCTCGATCTGGTCGATGCCGATCCGGTGCTTGACCGTCACGTCGATCGAGACCGCGTCCCGCATCGCCTTCACGCAATCCGCCACCAGCTGCGGCTCGGCCATCAGGCAGGCGCCGAACGCGCCCTTCTGCACCCGCTCCGACGGGCAGCCGCAGTTAAGGTTGATCTCGTCGTAGCCCCACTCCTCGCCCAGCTTGGCGGACTTGGCCAGGTCGGCCGGATCCGAGCCGCCCAGCTGCAGCGCGACCGGGTGCTCCTCCTCGTTGTAGCGCAGATGGCGCTCGGCGTCGCCATACACCAGCGCGCCGGTGGTCACCATCTCGGTGTACAGCCAGGCGTGGCGGGTGATCTGCCGGTGAAACACGCGGCAGTGGCGGTCGGTCCAGTCCATCATCGGGGCGACGGACAAGGTACGCGGAGGGAGGGTCTTGGTGCTCATGGGGATCCAATAAGAAAGGGCGCCGCAGCGCCCTTGCCGATTACGCCTCGCGGGCCGCTTTCTTGCGCTCGTGCTCCTTGAGGAAGCGCTTGCGCAGGCGGATCGACTTCGGCGTGATCTCGACCAGCTCGTCGTCCTCGATGAACTCGACCGCGTATTCCAGCGACATCTGGATCGGCGGCACCAGGCGCACCGCTTCGTCGGTGCCCGAGGCGCGCACGTTGGTCAGCTGCTTGCCCTTGATCGGGTTGACGACCAGGTCGTTGTCGCGGGAGTGGATGCCGATGATCATGCCCTCGTACACCGGGGTGTTGTGCTCGACGAACATGCGGCCGCGGTCCTGCAGCTTCCACAGCGCGTAGGCGACGGCCTGGCCATCGTCCTGCGAGATCAGCACGCCGTTGCGGCGGCCGGCCAGTTCGCCCTTGGTGGTGTCCACCGGCGCGTACTGGTCGAACACGTGGCTCATCAGGCCGGTGCCGCGGGTCAGGGTCATGAACTCGCCCTGGAAGCCGATCAGGCCACGGGCCGGAATGCGGTACTCAAGGCGCACGCGGCCCTTGCCGTCCGATTCCATGTTCTGCAGGTCGCCACGGCGGCGGCCCAGCTCTTCCATCACGCCACCCTGGTTGACTTCTTCCACGTCCACCGACAGGTTCTCGTACGGCTCATGGCGCACGCCGTCGACCATCTTGAACACCACGCGCGGACGCGACACGGCCAGCTCGAAGCCTTCGCGGCGCATGTTTTCCAGCAGGATGGTCAGGTGCAGCTCGCCGCGACCCGACACTTCGAAGATCGTGTCGTCGTCGGTCGGGAGCACGCGCAGCGCGACGTTGGACTTCAGCTCGCGCTCCAGGCGGTCGCGCAACTGGCGCGAGGTCACGAACTTGCCTTCGCGGCCCGCCAGCGGTGAGGTGTTGACCATGAAGTTCATGGTCAGGGTCGGCTCGTCCACGGTCAGCATCGGCAGCGCCTCCGGGGTGTCCGGCGCGCACACGGTCGAACCGATGCCGATGTCTTCGATACCGTTGATCAGCACGATGTCGCCGGCCATGGCTTCATCGACCAGCACGCGCTCCAGGCCCTTGAAGTTCAGCACCTGGTTGATACGGCCCTTGATCGGGGCCGAATCCGGGCCGTTCAGCACGATCACGTCCATGCCCGGCTTGACGCGGCCACGGTTGACGCGGCCAATGCCGATCTTGCCCACGTAGGACGAGTAGTCCAGCGAGGTGATCTGCATCTGCAGCGGGCCGTCCGGGTTGTCGTCGCGCACCGGCACATATTTCAGGATGGCGTCGAACAGCGGCTTCATGTCGCCGCCGCGCACGTCTTCGGTCAGGCCCGCGTAGCCGTTCAGGCCGGAGGCGTAGATGACCGGGAAGTCGAGCTGCTCGTCGGTGGCGCCCAGCTTGTCGAACAGTTCAAAGGTCTGGTTGATGGCCCACTCGGCGCGTGCGCCCGGGCGGTCGATCTTGTTCACCACCACGATCGGCTTCAGGCCCAGGGCCAGCGCCTTGCGGGTCACGAAGCGGGTCTGCGGCATCGGGCCTTCCTGGGCGTCGATCAGCAGCAGCACCGAATCCACCATCGACAGCACGCGCTCGACCTCGCCGCCGAAGTCGGCGTGGCCCGGGGTGTCGACGATGTTGATGTGGGTCCCTTCGTATTCGACGGCGCAGTTCTTGGAGAGAATCGTGATGCCGCGTTCCTTCTCCAGATCGTTGGAGTCCATCACGCGGGTGTCGACCTGCTGGTTTTCGCGGAACGTGCCGGACTGGCGCAGCAGCTGGTCCACCAGCGTGGTCTTGCCGTGGTCAACGTGGGCGATGATGGCGATGTTGCGGATGGCGCGTTTGGTATCGGACATTGTCTTATCTTGAAGAAGGTTCGCGGCGGGGACGCCGCCAAATCTGTAACCCACGATTATAGCACGTGCTGCGGCGCAGCAGACGGAGCCGCCGGATTCTTTTTATTGCCGAGTGGCGTACACCCCACCCATAATCGCGGCTATGTCTGCATCCGAGCTTCACGTCACCTCCACCGGCGCCGGCGTGCCCTACATCTGGGCGCATGGGCTAATGTCCAGCACCGCGTCCGAAGACGCGGCCGGCCTCACGCGTGAGCCGCCGCCGGGCGTGCGGCTGATCCGGTATGACGCGCGTGGCCATGGGCACACGCCGCCGGCGGCCAGTCCGCAGGACTACCTGTGGGAGGCGCTGGCGCGCGACATGCTGGCGGTCGCCGATGGCGAACGGGCCGCGCGCTTCATCGCCGGCGGCTCCTCGATGGGCAGCATGACGGCGCTGACTGCCGCCCTGCTTGCTCCCGACCGCATCCGCGCCCTGATCTTGATGCTGCCGCCTGCCTTGTGGGAAGCGCGGGCCGCCAGCAGTAAACGCTACCGAGCCGCCGCGCTGTACGCCTCCGCCGTCGGCGGCGCCAGGATGGCCGAGCACGTCGCCCAGCCGGAGTACTCCACCCTGCCGCCCTGGCTCATCGGGCACGAACCACGCATGCTGGAGCACAGCGGCACTGGCACCCGCCACCTCGGCAAGACCGAGCTCGCCGACATGATGCGCGGCACCGCCCTCAGCAACCTGCCGCCGCGCGCGGAACTCCAGCGCGTGGCCCACATCCCTGCCCTGATCCTGGCCTGGTCTGACGACAGCACGCACCCGGAAGCCTCCGCCCACGCGCTGCACACCCTTCTCGGCCGTTCCGAGCTCGTCATTGCACGAAACCACGCCGAATTCCGGGCGTTCGACGACCGCATCTCCGCCTTCCTGACCCGGCAAATTCAGCCGACCTGAGCACCTGTCACGCTCCCGAAAGATTGGCGGCGCATCCTGATGGAAAAAGTTGTGAAGCTTTCATTAAGTGCGCCAGGAAATTTTCCGGGTGGCTAAGATGAATCCCGCAGTACAAGCCCAGGAAAAAAAGGAGAACTGATATGTTATTGAACCCGGTATGGCGGACCGCGGTGGCCGCAGCCGTACTTGCTGTCGCCCTCGCACCGCTCTCTCTCGTCTACCAGTTGCACACCAAATCGGCGCTCCCCGAGCCCGCCCTGTGCGCCCTGGCCGCTGCCGGTGTGGCGGCCGCGGGTGCGTATGCGTTCCGCCGACGAACGTAAGCGTTCACGGTATTTCGCGGCGCCATCAGCGCGCCGCGCGGCTCTTCGCTAGAATCGTCCCGCTGCCACATCAACAACAAGGGGATGACAATGAGCGTATCGCGCCGCAGTTTCATGCAAACGGCCGCCCTGCTGGGCACCGGCCTGGTGATCGGGTTCCGGCTCGATGACAGTACCGCCGCCCCTCCCGCCACATTCTCCCCCAACGCCTTCCTGTCCATTGGCAGCGACGGCAGCATCGTCCTGATGGCCAAGAACCCCGAAATCGGCCAGGGGGTCAAAACCTCTCTCCCCCAGATCATCGCCGAAGAACTCGAGGTGCCCTGGACCATGGTGCAGGTGCGCCAGGCCCTCCTCGATGAGAAGTACGGCGACCAGGGCGCCGGGGGCAGCACGTCCGTCAAGACCAATTTCACCGCGCTGCGCCAGGCCGGTGCCTCGGCGCGCGAGATGCTCGTGGAAGCGGCTGCCCGCCGCTGGAACCTGCCGCTCAACCGTTGCGCCGCGCGTGAGGCCAAGGTCTATCGCAGCGACACCGGCGCCTCGCTGACCTACGCCGAACTGGCGCAGGACGCGGCCAAGCTCAGTCCCCGCGCCAACCCCAAGCTCAAGGCCCCGAAACAGTTCAAGGTGATCGGCCAGCCGCTCCCCGGCGTCGATGTGCGGGCCATCGTGCGTGGGCAGGCCGAATTCGGCATTGACGCGCGCCCCGCCGGGGCGCTGGTCGCGTGCATCGAGCGGTGTCCGGTGTTCGGTGGCGCCGTCCGCAGCGTGGACGACAGCGCGGCGCTCAAGGTGCCCGGCGTGGTCCGGGTGATCCGCCTCGATGCCTCTTCGCGGCCGACGCGCAACGGCGCAGGCGTGGCGGTGCTGGCCACCAGCACCTGGGCCGCGATGCAGGGCCGCAGGGCCTTGAAGGTCGAGTGGGATACCCGCGGCGGAGAGACCGAGAGCACGGCAAGCCTGCGCGCGCAGTTCGAGCGCAATCTCGCCAACCCGGCCGTCGTGGTGCGCAACGACGGCGATACCGCAGGCGCCTTCGCGGCCCCTGGCGCCCGCGCCATCGAAGCCGTGTACGAGGTGCCGCTCCTCGCGCACGTGCCTATGGAGCCGATGAACTACACCGCTCACGTGCGCGCCGACGGTGCCGATGTGTGGGGACCGACCCAAGTCCCGGACGACGTGCAGCGCGCCACCGCCGACCTCACCGGCCTCCCACTGGACAAGGTGACTGTGCGCATGACGCGCTCCGGCGGCGGCTTCGGGCGCCGGCTGGTGGTCGACTACGCCTGCGAGGCGGTGCTGCTGTCCAAGGCCAGCGGCCAGCCGGTGCAGGTGGTGTGGACGCGTGAGGACGACGTACGCCACGATTTCTACCGCCCCGCGGGCATGTACAGGTTGCGCGCCGCCCTCGATGGCCAGCAGCGCCTGACGGCCTGGGACGTCACCGGCTCCACCACGCCGCGCCGCGCCTTTGCCAACCCTGCGAGCCCGCCGTTTGCGACCGAGGTTTTTCCCGACGCGTTCCCGGCCGGGCTGGTGCCGCACCTGCGCGTCGCCTACACGCCGGTGGTGTCCAAGATCCCGCGCGGCGCCCTGCGCGCACCCGGCCACAACGCCACCTGCTGGGTGGACCAGTCCTTCCTTGACGAAGTGGCGCATGCGGCGCACAAGGATCCCGTCGCCTTGCGCCTGGAACTGCTCGGCACCGGCGACCGCGAACTGCCCTTCCGCGACCATGGTGGCCCCATGTGGAGCACGGCCCGCATGCGCCACGTGATCGAACTCGCGGCCGAGAGATCCGGCTGGCGCAGGCCGGCGGCCAAGGGTGTCTACCGCGGCTTCGCCTGCCACTTCATGTTTGGGGCCTATGTGGCCGAAGTGGTGAGCCTGCGGATGACGGGACCGAACGCATTCAAGGTGGACGAGGTGCTGGCCGTGGTCGATTGCGGCATTGTCGTCAACCGCAGCGGCGCGCTCAATCAGATCGAGGGCGGCATCATGGACGGCCTCTCGGTGGCCCTCAACCAGCGCATCGACATCGACGCCGGCCGCGTGGTGCAGGGGAACTTCAATGACTACCCGGTGCTGCGCATGCATGAGGCGCCGCGCATCGTGACGCATTTCGTGGACAGCACGGCGCACCCGGAAGGGCTGGGCGAGATGTCCACGCCGCCGCTCGCCCCGGCCCTGTGCAACGCGCTGTTTGCCGCCACCGGCAAGCGCATCCGCCAGCTGCCGATCCGCCTGGGTTGAGATGACGTTCAAGAAATCGCTTGACGGCCGTCGTTCATGCTCGTATATTCCGTATCAGTTATATAGCCATATGGTTCTAAAGGCATGGATTCCCTCAGCCTCACCCTGTCCGCCCTCGCCGACCCGACCCGCCGCGCCATCCTGGCCCGGCTGTCTGCGGGCGAAGCCACCGTCAACGAATTGGCCGAACCGTTCGCGCTGACCCAGCCCGCGATTTCCAAGCACATCAAGGTGCTGGAACGCGCGGGCTTGGTCACGCGCTCGCGGGACGCGCAGCGCCGCCCCTGCCGCATCGAGGCGGCGCCGCTGGCGGAGGCAAGCCAATGGCTGGACGGCTACCGGCGTCTTTGGGAAGCCAATTTCGATGGACTCGACGCTCTGCTGCAGGATCTGCAGAGCCCCAAAGGAGGCACTCAATGAAAAAGCACACTATGGAACTGCGCGTCGCGGGCGATCGGGAGATCGTGATGACCCGCACCTTCGATGCACCCCGCGCGCTGGTGTTCGCCGCCTACACCCGCCCGTCGCTGGTGCAGCGCTGGCTTGGCGTCCACAATGGCTGGACCATGCCCGTCTGCGAGATCGACCTGCGCGTCGGCGGCCGTTATCGCTACGTGTGGCGCGGGCCGGACGGCATGGAAATGGGCATGGGCGGCGAGTTCACCGAGATCGTGCCTGGCGAGCGGCTGGCCGCAACCGAACGCTTTGACCAGGCCTGGTACGACGGCGCGGCGCATTCAGTGGTGACTTTCGATGAGCAGGACGGCCAGACCATCCTGACCCTGAGCGTGCAGTACGACTCGGCCGCGGTGCGCGATGCGGTGCTCAAGACCCCGATGGAGAAAGGCGTGGCCGCGGGCTTCAACGCGCTCGAAGGCCTGCTGGCATCGGGCACCATCGCCGAGCTGGCCCAAGGAGAGCCCGCATGATCGATACGCCCACCATCGTCCAGGCACTGGCGCGGCCCTGCGCCGCGATCCGCATCACGATCCCGCGCGCACAGATACGCGAAATGATGCACCCGGCCATGCAGGAAGTGATGCAGGTGCTGGCCGCGCAAGGCGTGCGCCCGGCGGGGCCGATGTTCTCGCACCATGTGCAGCTGCCAGCGGAGACCTTCGACTTCGCCGTGGGCGTGCCGGTGGAGGAACCGTTCACGCCTGCGGGCCGGGTACAGGCGTGGGAACTGCCCGCAGCCCGCGTCGCGCGTACCGTCTACCACGGCGGCTATGAGGGACTGGGCGACGCGTGGGGCGAGCTGGGGCAATGGGTGACGGCACAAGGCCACACCAGCGCTCATTCACTGTGGGAGTTTTATGCAGCCGGGCCGGAGTCGAGCGCCGATCCTCAGCAGTGGCGCACGGAATTCAACTGG
Source organism: Zemynaea arenosa (assembly GCF_004614185.1). GTDB lineage: Bacteria > Pseudomonadota > Gammaproteobacteria > Burkholderiales > Burkholderiaceae_D > Telluria > Telluria arenosa. The sequence continues at coordinate 109,331 of NZ_SPVF01000128.1, forward strand.
CCGCTGCGGGACTGACTCCCCCGCGTGGCGGGCGTCACGCGCGGCCGAAGGCCTGGCGGTACTGCGCGGGCGTCATTCCGGTGAGTTCCTTGAACATGCGGCGCATGCCCGAGTCGCTGCTGAAGCCCAGCTCCGCGCTGATGGTGCTGGCGGGGACGGAAGTGTGGATCAGGCGCTCGCTCACCTGGTTCAGCTTCACGCGGCGCACGTAAGCGCCCACCGCCAGCCCGCTCGCGGCGGCAACCTTGCGGGCCAGCGTGCGCCCCGTCATGTTGAGCTGCGCCGCCAGCCGCTCCACGCTCGCCCCCGCAGCGGGCATCTGCTCCGCCTGCGCGTACAGGGCCCGCATCACGCGGTCCGGCTGTTCGATCAGGTTCAGCATGCGGAAGGCGTGGTGCGTGCGCTCGGGGCGCGGCAGTACCAGCAGCTTGACGAGGTCGGAGTAGGCATCGCGGCTCAGGCGCTGCTCGATGAAGGCCTGGGCGATCGGCAGGTGGCCGTTGACGCCGGAGGCGGTGGCGTTCTTTGCATTGAAGATGCAGGTCCTCTCCGTTTGCCAGTCCACCTTGGGGTACTGCGCGCGCATCAGGTCCGCCAGCCACCACGTGACCGTGGCCGTCTGCCCGTTCAAGCGGCCCGCTGCGGCGGCGAGGCACACACCGGTGCAGTAGCTCCACACCATGACGCTGCGCGGCAGGCGCGCCATGGTCTGCACCAGCTCCGCGTTCTGCGCGAGCGTGCTGGCGATCTGACCGGCCGACTCGCTCCAGAAGCCAGGGATCAGCACCGCATCGACTGCGCTGTCCCGCAGTGCCGCGGTGGCACGCAGGGCCTGGCCGTGGGCGCACTCGACCTGCCCTCCCGCGCTGCCCACGAACACCGGCTCGAACAGGCGGGCGCCCGCGCGCCGGTTGGCTCCATGTAGCAGGTCCGCAAACGACAGCAGGCCGGATGGCATGCAGTTTGGGTACAGCACAAGGCCGATGCGGAGCGGGTCTGGGACGGGCATGTCAGAAATTGGATGCTTTATGTCAGTTCCTGCCATTTGAACAGAAGTCGCGGGCGGCCACAATCTCCACATCGCCACTCCACCCTGACCCGCCATGAAGATCACCCAGCTGCGCAACGCCACCATCATCGTCGAAGCCGGTCGGTACCGCATCCTGGTCGACCCGATGCTGGCGCCGAAGGATGCCCTGCCGCCGTTGAAGTTCCTCGTCCCGCGCGCCCGCAATCCGCTGGTCGAACTTCCGGCGCCGGCGGACGAACTGCTGAAGACGGTCACGCACTGCCTGATCACGCACTGCCAGAAGGGGCACTTCGATCACCTCGACCGCGCGGCCAAGCACTGGCTGCGGGAGCGGCAGATTCCGGTGGTCTGCACGCCGCACGATGCGCAGCACCTGCGCCAGCGCGGCTTGAACGTGCAGCCGCTGGGGGTTGGACATCATGAGCCGCAGCCGTTTTTGGGCGGGCAAATCCGCACCCTCGCCTGCCGTCATGGCACGGGCTTTGTCTCGCTGTTGATGGAGCACGGAGTGGGCTATCTGATCGAGCTGCCGGGGGAGCCGCGTCTGTACCTGTCCGGCGACACGGTGCTGACGCCCGAGGTCCGGGCTTTCGTGGCCGAGCACCAGCCGGACGTCTGCCTGATCCCGGCCGGTGGCGCGCACTTCGACTTTGGGGCGGACATCATCATGGGGCAGGACGAAGTGGTGGAGTTCACCCGCATCGCCACAGGCAGTGTGGTGGCGAACCACCTTGAAGCGCTGAGCCACTGCCCCGTCACGCGCGCAGGCCTGCGCGCAGCCGCCGACCGTTCGGGCGTCAGCGCCCGCCTGCACATCCCCGCGGATGGCGCGACCCTGGAGTTCAGCGTGCCCGCAGCCGCAATTGCGGGTGAGCCCGCGCCTGCGATGGCGGGTTAGCGCGCACCTGCGATGGCGGGCGAGCTCGCGGTTGCAGTTAGCCAGCGGTGCGGATCAGGCGTTCCGGCGCGAGGATGGCGTAGTCGCCGAGGACGCCCGTGCCGAGCAGGCGGCCGTCGTGGTAGATGCGGGTGCGGCCGTGCTCTGCGGGCACGGTGACCGCGGGCTCCTTGCCGAGCGCAAGGCGCTGGCCGTGCAGGAAGCGCTTGGCCAGGTCGTCGGTCAGGTCGATGCGCGGGAAGGTGGAGAGCAGCGCGTCCACCGGCGCCAGCAGCGAGCGCGGATCGGCGTGGCCGGCCAGGCCGTCCAGCGTGATCATGTGCTCCGCCGTGAGCGCGCCGACGCCGGTGCGGCGCAGGGCGTTGAGGTGCGCGCCACAGCCAAGCGCCGCGCCGACGTCCTCGCCCAGCACACGGATGTAGGTCCCTTTGCTGCAGGTGACCGACAGGCGCAGGAACGGCGCCTCGTACCCCAGCAGTTCCAGGCGGTGAATCGTGACCGGACGCGCCTCGCGTTCCAGCACAATTCCTTCGCGCGCGTACTCGTAGTAGGCCTTGCCGTCGCGCTTCAGTGCCGAATACATTGGCGGCACCTGCTGGATGGGACCACGGAACTGCGCCAGCACACGCTCGATTTGCTCAACGTCGAGCGCCGGATCGACGTCCCGCGTCTCAACCGCCTCGCCTTCGGTGTCGCCCGTGGTGGTACGCACACCCAGGTGCACCACCGTTTCGTAGGTCTTGTCGGCTTCCAGCAGATCCTGCGAGAACTTGGTCGCCTCGCCAAAGCACAGCGGCAGCAGGCCTGTGGCAAACGGGTCGAGGGTGCCGGTGTGCCCGGCCTTGGCGGCGTTGAGGATACGCTTGGCCTTAATCAGCGCGTCGTTGGACGAGAAGCCAACGGGCTTGTCGAGCAGCAGGACGCCGTCGACGAGGTCACGAACTTTCTTCACTCGGCGTCTTGGTCCGCGTCGCGTGCATCGGTATCGGCGTCGGCCCCGGAGGGCGCATCGTCTTCGGCATCCGCCGCACGCGTCGCATTGGCCTGGTCGATCAGCGCCGACAGCGCCATGCCGCGCATGGTCGAGATGTCGTGCACGAAGTGGATCTGCGGCAGCGTGTGGATGTGCAGGCGCCGCCCCAGCTCATTGCGGAGAAAACCGGCCGCCTTTTGCAGGCCCTGGAGGGTCTGCTTGATGGTCTCGGGATCGTCCTTCAGCGTGGTGAAGTAGACCTTCGCGTGCGCATAGTCGGGCGTGAGCTGCACTTCGCTCAGCGTCACCATGCCCACGCGCGGGTCCTTCAGCTGGAACGCGATGATCTCGGACAGGTCCTTCTGGATCTGGTCCGCCACGCGTACGCCGCGCTGGGGAATGCTCTTGCTGTGTTTTGCCATTGTTCTTTGTACGTCACATAAACAAACCACCGCCAGCCCGCTCGCACGGGCATGACGGTGGCTATGGTACCGCGTGAGCGCTTACAGCGTACGCGCGATTTCCTGGACTTCGAACGCTTCGAGCGAATCGCCGACCTGGATGTCGTTGTAGCCCTTCAGCGTCAGGCCGCACTCGAAGCCCGCACGGACTTCCTTGACGTCGTCCTTGAAGCGCTTGAGCGAGTCGATCTCGCCGGTCCACACCACGATGTTGTTCCGCAGCAGGCGGACCGAGGAGGTACGCTTGACCACCCCATCGACCACCAGACAGCCCGCAATCGCGCCAACCTTCGACACCAGGATGACCTGGCGAATCTCGACCTGGCCGGTGACCTGCTCGCGCTTCTCCGGCGCCAGCATGCCCGACAGTGCGGTCTTGATCTCGTCGATCGCATCGTAAATGATGCTGTAGTAGCGGATGTCGACCCCGTTGGCCTCGGCCAGCTTGCGCGCCTGCGCATCGGCACGGGCGTTGAAGCCGATGATGACCGCTTTCGAAGCCACTGCCAGGTTGACGTCCGACTCGGTGATGCCGCCGACCGCCGCGTGGACGATCTGGACCCGCACCTCGGAGGTGGACAGCTTCTGCAGCGAGCCGACCAGCGCTTCCTGCGAACCCTGCACGTCGGTCTTGACGATCAGCGGCAAGTTCTTGACTTCGCCTTCGGCCATCTGGTCGAACATGTTCTCCAGCTTGGCGGCCTGCTGCTTGGCCAGCTTCACGTCGCGGAACTTACCTTGACGGAACAGGCCGATCTCGCGGGCCTTGCGCTCGTCCGGCATGACAATGGCTTCTTCGCCCGCCGCCGGCACGTCCGACAGACCCTGGATCTCGACCGGGATCGACGGGCCGGCTTCGGCCACGTTCTTGCCGTTCTCGTCCAGCATCGCACGCACGCGGCCGTAGGCGGAACCCGCCAGGATCACGTCGCCGCGCTTGAGGGTGCCGGACTGGACCAGGATCGTGGCCACCGGACCGCGGCCCTTGTCCAGGCGCGATTCGACCACCAGGCCGCGCGCCGGGGCTTCGACCGGAGCCTTGAGCTCCAGCACTTCGGCCTGCAGCAGCACGTTTTCCAGCAGCGAATCGATGCCCTGGCCGGTCTTGGCGGACACCGGCACGAACGGCGAATCACCGCCGTATTCTTCGGGCACCACGCCTTCGGCGACCAGCTCCTGCGTCACGCGGTCGGCGTTGGCGCCCTGCTTGTCGATCTTGTTGATCGCCACCACCAGCGGCACGCCGGCGGCTTTCGCGTGGGCGATCGCTTCCTTGGTCTGCGGCATCACGCCGTCGTCCGCCGCCACCACCAGGATGACGATGTCGGTCGCTTTCGCGCCGCGCGCACGCATCGCGGTGAAGGCCTCGTGGCCCGGGGTGTCCAGGAAGGTGACCATGCCGCGCGGGGTGTCCACGTGGTAGGCACCGATGTGCTGGGTAATGCCGCCCGCTTCACCGGCCGCCACCTTGGCGCGGCGGATGTAGTCCAGCAGCGAGGTCTTGCCGTGGTCGACGTGGCCCATGACGGTCACGACCGGTGCACGCGGCAGCGATTCGGCCGCGGCATGGTCGCCGGTGTCCACCAGCAGCGCTTCCGGGTCGTCCAGCTGGGCGGCGAAGGCCTTGTGGCCCATCTCTTCCACCACGATCATCGCGGTTTCCTGGTCCAGCACCTGGTTGATGGTGCACATCTGGCCCAGCTTCATCAGCTGCTTGATGACCTCGGAGGCCTTGACGGACATCTTGTGCGCCAGCTCGGCCACGGTGATGGTCTCCGGCACGTGCACGTCCTTGACGATCGCCTCGGTCGGGGCCTGGAAATTCGATTCGCGGTCGTCGCTGTGGCCGCGGCGGCCACCCTTGCCGCCCGCCCGCCAGCCGTCGCGGCCGCCGGTATTGGAACCCGCACCGCCGCGCCCTTTCGGGGCCGGTGCGCCACGGCGCTTGTCGTCCGACCAGGTCGACGACACATTGGCCGACTTGATCGACTTCTTGTCGCCGGTGGCCGGCTTCTTGTCTTCGCGGCCGGCCACACCGGCCGGCTTCTTGTCCGCGGGCTTGTGCAGCGTGCCTTCCGCCGCCTTCGGCGCGGCGGCCGGAGCCGGGGTGGGTTCCGGCGCCTTCATCACGCGGCGCGGCTGGCTCATCATGGCCTTGATCTGGGCCACTTCGTCGGCCACGGCCTTGCGCGCCTTCTCGGCGGCAGCGACGCGCTCGGCAGCTTCCTTGGCCGCGGCATCGGCGACCCGCTTGGCCTCCTCGTCGGCGGCCTTCTTCTGCTCTTCGGTCGCAGCGGACGCAGCCGCAGCAGCGGCGCGCTTGGCGTCTTCTTCCTGGCGGCGCTGGGCTTCCGCGGCGGCGGCCTTTTCCTGCGCTTCCCGCTCGGCGTCCATCTTGGCCAGGCGCTCCTGCTTCTCGCGCAGCTCGGCTTCCTGGCGCGCGATCAGCTCAGCCTGGCGGCGCGCTTCCTCGTCGCGGCGGGCCTGCTCGGCCGCATCCACAACCGGCGCAGCAGGCGCGGCGGGAGCGGCGGTCGTGGTCAGGTCGTCGCGCTGGACGAAGGTGCGCTTCTTGCGCACTTCCACCTGGATGGTGCGCGACTTGCCGCTCGAATCGGCCTGCTTGATCTCGGTGGTTTCCTTGCGGGTCAGCGTGATCTTTTTCTTCTCGGTCGGCTCGGTCGCACCGTGCGACCGGCGCAGGTGGTTCAGCAGCTTGTCCTTATCATCTTTCGACAATGGATCTGACGCCGAACTTTTCTCGACGCCAGCGGAGCGCAACTGCGTCAGCAGCACGTCTGCGGGCATCTTCAGTTCGGTGGCAAATTGGGCTACGTTGTTACTCGCCATTCAGTCCTCTTTTCTTTGTGCGACGGATGATAAGTTCTTACTGCTTAGGCCTTGGCAGTGGCAGTTGCCTCGGCCTGGGCCCAGGCCTTTTCCTGCAGGGCCTTGGCGCGCTCGTCGTACTTCGCATCGACCAGCTTCATTTCATCGTCGGTCACATCATTAAACTCATTCGTGATCAGCTCGCGGGCGCGGTCCGAGGACAGCGCCAAGATGGCGCCGAACTCGTCGTACGCCAGGCCGGCGAACTGCTGCAGCGTCTTGATGCCTGCCAGGCCCAGCTTGCCCGCGGTGGTGCGGTCCATGCCTTCCAGGTTCACCAGCGCTTCTTCCATGCCTTCCAGGCCCTCTTCCGACGCGATCGCCTCGGTCACCAGGGCGTCGCGGGCCCGGGTGCGCAGCTCGTTGACGGTGTCTTCGTCGAAGGCTTCGATGTCCAGCATTTCGGAGATCGGCACGTAGGCGATCTCTTCCAGCGACGAGAAGCCTTCTTCGACGAGGATGTCGGCCACTTCCTGGTCCACGTCCAGCTTTTCCATGAACAGGCCGCGCACCAGCGCGGTTTCCGCGGCCAGCTTGTCGGCCGATTCCTCGGCGGTCATGATGTTGATCTTCCAGCCGGTCAGCTCGGACGCCAGGCGCACGTTCTGGCCCGAACGGCCGATCGCGATCGCCAGGTTTTCTTCATCGACCACCACGTCCATCGCGTGCTTGTCTTCATCGACCATGATCGAGGACACGTTGGCCGGAGCCAGCGCGCCGATCACGAACTGGGCCGGATCGTCCGACCACAGCACGATGTCCACGCGCTCGCCACCGAGTTCGCCGGTCACGGCCTGCACGCGCGAGCCGCGCATGCCGACGCAGGTGCCGATCGGGTCGATGCGCTTGTCGGCCGTGTACACGGCGATCTTGGCGCGCACGCCGGAATCGCGGGCGGCCGACTTGATCTCCAGGAGACCCTGCTCGATTTCCGGGACTTCCAGCTCGAACAGCTTCATGATGAATTCCGGCGCGGTGCGCGACAGGATCACCTGCGGGCCGCGCATGTTGCGGTCCACGCGCAGGATGTAGGCACGGACGCGGTCGCCGATACGCAGATTCTCTTTCGGGATCATCTGGTCGCGCGGCAGGCGCGCTTCGATCTTGCCGGATTCGACGATCGCATCGCCGCGCTCCATGCGCTTGATGGTGCCGGTCACGAGCGAGTCGCCGCGCTCCAGGAAGTCGGCCAGGATCTGCTCGCGCTCGGCGTCGCGCACGCGCTGCAGGACCACCTGCTTGGTGTCCTGGGCGAAGCGGCGGCCGAAGTCGACCGATTCCACCGGCTCTTCGATGTACTCGTCCACCTGGATGTCCGGAATCTGCTCGACGGCTTCGAAGTGCAGGATTTCCTGGTCCGGGAGCTGCAGGCCGGCGTCGTCCGGCACCACGTGCCAGCGGCGGAAGGTCTCGAATTCGCCGGTTTCGCGGTCGATCGAGACGCGGATGTCCACTTCGCCTTCGTAGCGCTTCTTCGTGGCTTGCGCCAGAGCGAACTCAAGCGCGCCGAAGACGACGTCCTTGTCGACGTTCTTTTCGCGCGCCAGCGCATCAACCAACAACAATACTTCGCGACTCATGCTTTGCGGCTCCCAAAATTCACCTGCGGCACCAAGCGTGCCTTATCCAGTTCGGCGAGCGTAAATTCCAACAACGCCGGACCATCCTTGCTTTCAAATTCCAAACCAATCTTGTCGCCATGCGGGGCTTGCAGAATGCCCGTGAAGGTCTTGCGGTTGTCCGTGCCCGGCATCGGCACGCGCAGCTTGACCGTGCACTCGTGGCCGGCGAAACGCGCGAAATCCTGCAGCGTGCGCACAGGGCGGTCCAGCCCCGGCGACGACACTTCCAACCGGTCGTAATCCACGTTTTCGACCGTGAATACGTGCGACAGCTGGTGGCTGACCGTGGCGCAATCTTCCACGTCGACAGGGCCGCGCGCTTCCACGTCCGCCTGGGTGCGGTCGATATAGACGCGCAAAATCCCGCGCTCGGCTCGTTCCACATCGACGAGTTCCAAGCCCAGGCCAGTGACGGTGGTGGCAATCAGATCAAACAGCTGCAAACGGGATACTCCAAGGGGTCAAAACGGTTCAACAAAAAAAAAATGGGCAAGTGCCCATCTTCTTATGCCTACCTGCGGCCTTGCCGTCCGCTGGTTAGGACCAGAATTATAACGCTTTTGGCGCGGTGCGGCAATCGCGAAGCCGGAATTGGACGGGCTTACAACACGATTTTGCGGGATTTGGGCAGATCGGGGCGTGTTCGCAGCAGTTGCCCGCGAGTAAGCGGCTGCTGCGTACCCACCCCATGTGGGGATGGGCACGCGTCCCTTCAACCCGGTTCCGGCATTTTTTGCCGAGGCCGCCCAGGCGGCCCGCTCCCTGTCAACCGCGGCGGGTGCGGCGCGGCAGGCCGTGCGGGTCGCCGCGGAAGTGTGACTGCGGCCCCTGGGCGCGGCGGACCGGACCGGCTGGTGCAAAGCCCCAGCTGGTCTGAAGCGGATCCGGCTGGCGCGGCCCCTTGGCGTCGCGCGGCTGCCCGCCCTGGCCCTTGCCTGGGCCACCTTGGCCGAAGCCCTTGCCGCCGCCCTGCCCTTGGCCTTGGCCGAAGCCGCCGCCTTTCTTGCCGTAGCGTTGCTGCTTGGGGAATGGATCGGCATTGCGGTTGGCGTCCGGCCGGTCGATGCGGTTACCGTCCGAGCGCGGCGCGCCCTGCTGCGGCTGTTTCTGCTTGCCCAGCCCCTGGCCCTGGCCTGGCACCGCCTTCGGCTTGCCCTGGCCTTGGCCCGGTTTCTGCTCGCCGCCCTTCTTCTCGACGCCGACCAGCTTCAGCAGGTCGCGCACGGCGTGTTCGTCCAGCTCTTCCCAGCGGCCGCGCTTGAGGTTGGTCGGCAGGGTCATCACGCCGTAGCGGGTGCGGATCAGGCGCGAGACGGTCAGGCCGACCGCCTCGAACATGCGGCGCACCTCGCGGTTGCGGCCTTCGCCGATCACCACGCGGTACCAGCGGTTGACGCCTTCGCCGCCGCCATCGGCGATCTTGGTGAAACTGGCCAGGCCGTCGTCCAGCTCGACGCCGGCCAGCAGCTTCTGGCGCATGCCTTCTTCCAGCTCACCCAGGGTGCGCACGGCATATTCGCGGTCGATGTTGTAGCGCGGGTGCATGAGCTTGTTCGCCAGGTCGCCGGACGTGGTGAACAGCAGCAGGCCTTCGGTGTTGAAGTCCAGGCGGCCGACGGCCAGCCATTTGCCGGCCTTCATGGTCGGCAGGCGGTCGAACACCGACGGGCGGCCTTCCGGGTCGTCGTGGCTGACGATCTCGCCGGCGGGCTTGTGATAGACCAGCACGCGCGGCGGCTTGCTGCTGACGCGGCGCTGGATCGGCTTGCCGTTGATGCGCACCTGGTCGGTCGGCAGGATGCGCTGGCCGATGTGGGCCGGTTCGCCGTTCACCGAAACGCGGCCGGCGATGATCAGCTCTTCCATGTCGCGGCGGGAGCCGAGGCCGGCTTCGGCCAGCACTTTGTGCAGCTTGGGCGCGTCGTCTTCGGCGGTCAGGTCGCGGCGGACCGGCTTGCTCTGGCCGTTGCCTTTGCCGCCTTCGGTGGCGTCGAAGTCATCCGAGGTGACGAAGGAGAACACGGCGTCGGCGTCAACGGGCTTGCCCTTGTGCTGGCCTTGCTGGTTCTGGCCTTTGCCGTGCTGGCCTTTCTGCTGGCCTTGCTGGTTTTGCTTGCCTTGCTTGTGCTGGCCTTGGCCTGGTTTCTGCTGGCCGGGCTGGGCGTTCTGGCCTTGCTGGCCGGATTGGGCTTGCTGGCCGTTCTGGCCTTGCTGCTGGCCGTTTTGGGCTTGCTGGCCGTTCTTGTTTTTCTTCTTTTTCTTCTTGTTGTGGGCGTGCTGCCTGTCGTGCCGGGGTTGCTGGTCAACGGCGTCTGCGGAGGCATCAGCGGTTTCAGCAGTTGCATCGGCCGCGGTGGCTTGCGGTTGCTGCTCGGCCTTCAGGGCGTCGCGGACCTGGCGCTGCTCGCGCATGGCGCGCGGGCCGCGCGGGCGCTTGTCGCCGTCGGCGTGGCCGTCGCCGGTGCCAGCACCTGCATCCGACGCAGCTGCGG
>NZ_SPVF01000252.1 GCF_004614185.1 Zemynaea arenosa
GCGCCGACCGCATCCGATGCACCTGCCGCGGCGCAGGCCACGGCGGGCACGCCCGAGGATGCCGCGCTGGGACTGCACGTGATTCCGGACCTGCGCCCGCACGCCAGCCCGTGGGCGCTGCTGGCGGTGGCCGTGCTGGCCCTCGGCTACGTGCTGGTCAAACGTCCCCGCTGACCGGCCGCGCAGGCCTGCATTGGCCTCCGCGCTTTACTGGCGCATGCCACCCGTGCTGGCGCTCGTGCTGGTCAAGCGTCCGCGCTGACCGGCCGCGCAGGCCTGCATTGGCCTCCGCGCTTTACTGGGGCATGCCGTGCGGTGCCTGTCATGACAGACTGTTCATTAACTGATGTCGTTATCCAACAGCGGCCCATCCGGCTGTGCAGTTCGTCGCAAATCTCTTGCCTCTGGCCCACAAAGGGGCGCAGAATTCCGATCGGAAAGCCGGTTTTCTCAGTTGGCGGCGAGAGCCTTCAGCCGGGGTCGACAGGGCGCCAAGTGACGAGTAGTACCCAGGAGCCCGGCGGAACACCGCACCGCCGGGCTTCTTTCATTTCAGGGCTTGCAGCGCCCGCACATCGCCGCCCACGATGAGGTCCAGGTGGGCCGTGATCTTCTCCACCGGCCAGTTCCACCAGGCGATCTCCAGCAAGACCTTCACCGTGGCCTCATCGAAGCGGGCGCGGATCGGCTTGGCCGGATTGCCGCCGACGATGGTGTACGGAGGTACATCCGCCACCACCACCGAGCGCGAGGACACGATGGCGCCATCGCCAATGGTCACGCCCGGCATGATCAGGCTGTCGTAGCCGATCCAGACATCGTTGCCGATCACCGTGTCGCCCTTGTAGGGCAAGTCACCCGGCTGGGGCATCACCTTCTCCCAGCCATGGCCGAAAATCTGGAACGGATAGGTCGAGATGCCGGACATCTTGTGGTTGGCGCCGTTCATGATGAACTTGACGCCGGTGGCGAGCGCGCAAAACTTGCCGATCACCAGTTTGTCGCCGATGAAGGGGTAGTGGTACAGCACATTGCGCGCGAAGTCCTCGGCCCCGGCCGGGTCGTCGTAATACGTGTACTCGCCCACCTCAATGTTGGGGTGGCGCGCCGGGTCGATGGTGTTGCGGATGTAGCAGACCTGGGGAAAGCCTGCCATCGGATGGGGGTTGCGGGGATCGGGACCGTTCATGCGCCGATTGTAGCTGCCTCCCCGCCGGGACCGCTACTGGGCGTGCTGCCTGCGCCGGCTACAGCGTGACGCGCGGCTCGAAGCCGCCGTAGATCATGCGCTTGCCGTCGAAGGGCATGTTTTCGGGCTTCATGTCCTCAGCCAGGCGCGGGTCTTTCATGACCTTGTCGTTGATGGCGTCGCGGTCGGCGCGCGACGGGTATTCGATCCACGAGAACACCACCACTTCATCCTCCTTCAGGTCCACGCTCTGCGGGAAGGAAGTCCACTTGCCAGGCTTCACGTCATCGGCCACGCACTCGCGGAAGGCCAGCGCGCCATGCTCTTTCCAGACGGCGCCGCAGCGGCGCGACATGGCCAGGTAATCGTCCAGCCTGGCGCGCGGGACGGGGACCACAAATCCATCGACATAAGACATTTTTCAGGCTCCTTTGAGGTTGAGGGGGGGCCTGCTCAGCATAGACGCTCAGCGCGCGAGCGCAAGGTGCGATCGCGCGGCGGTGCGGCGGCGCTCCCGCGTTGCCGCACGGCGCTGGGTTTCGCGCCTGCGCCCGGCCCGGCACCGGGATCAGCGGGCGATGGCTTCGGCGGAGCGGGTGGCCAGGAGGGCCGCGGTGGCGTAGCCGGCCGCAAGGTCGGCGTCGGTGTGGAACAGCGCTGCAAACGTGAGCGGCGACGGGCCGCCGGTCAGGCTGCGCGGCTTGCGCGGCTTGAGCTTGGGCACCTTGGGGCGGCGCACGGCGGCGCCCAACGGGAAGCCGGCGCCATGCACCGGCATCTGCTGCACCGTGCCCAGCACACAGCCGTCCAGGTCCAGGATGCGTCCGCCATCGCACCAGCCGACGTGGGTGCCGTCGAGCGAATACAAGCCGGTGCCAAACACGAAGCCGAGGATGCCGTCCTGGCGGTCGGTCACCCAATGGTCTTTCAGCTGGCCCACCACGTCGCCGTCATGGTCGCGGACGAGCCGGTAGTCAATGTCGTGCATACGCGCCTCCTGTTGCGGTGGAAACATGGTAGCTCGACACGGCGCCGGACCGCGCACGGCTGGCGCCGCCGTTGTAAATGATCCCCCTCGCGTGGGGAGACCGGGGAATGCTGGCGCTAGCGATGGGCTGCGGAACGTTTAGCCCGCCGGCCACCGCCGGCGGCCCGCTCACAACTGGACGTCGTCTTCCCAGTACTCGTGCTGGCGGCGCGTGCCATCGCTGGGCGCGTGCTCCAGGCGGCGCAGTTCCACACGGCGGATCTTGCCCGAGATGGTCTTCGGCAGGTCGGCAAATTCCAGGCGCCGGATGCGCTTGTATGGCGCAAGCTTCTCGCGCGCGAAGGCGAAGATGGCGCGGGCCAGCTCGGCGCTGGGCTCGTGGCCGGCGCGCAATAGGATAAAGGCCTTGGGCACCGACAGACGCAGCGGGTCCGGGCTCGGCACGATCGCCGCTTCCAGCACCGCCTCGTGCTCGATCAGCACGCTCTCCAGCTCGAACGGGCTGATGCGGTAGTCGGAGGACTTGAACACGTCGTCATTGCGGCCGACGTAGAAGTAGTAGCCGTCGGCGTCACGGGTGGCGGTGTCGCCGGTGTGGTAGAAGCCGCCGGTCATCACGTCGCTGGTGCGCTGCGCGTCGCCGGCGTAGCCGAGCATCAAGCCGATGGGGCGCGGGTCCAGGGCGATGGAGATTTCGCCTTCGGTGGCGGGCTGGTCGTCGCCGTCCAGCAGGGCCATCTGGTAGCCGGGGAGCGGGCGGCCCATGGAGCCGGGCTTGATCGGCTGGCCGGGCGAATTGCCGACCTGGCAGGTGGTTTCGGTCTGGCCGAAGCCGTCGCGGATGGGGATGTTCCAGGCGGCGCGCACCTGCTCGATCACCTCGGGATTGAGCGGCTCGCCGGCGCCGACCAGCTCGCGCAGCGGGACCTTGTATTGGGTGAGGTCCTCCTGGATCATCATGCGCCAGACGGTGGGCGGCGCGCACAGCGAAGTCACGCCGCAGCGGATGATGGTCTGCAGGCAGGCGCGGGCGTTGAAGCGCGCGTAGTTGTAGACGAACACCGTCGCGCCCGCGTTCCACGGCGCGAAGAAGCAGCTCCACGCGTGCTTGGCCCAGCCGGGCGAGCTGATGTTCCAGTGGACATCGTTCTGCTTGAGGCCGATCCAGTACATGGTGGACAGGTGGCCGACCGGGTAGCTCTGGTGGCTGTGCAGGACCAGCTTGGGCTTGGAGGTGGTTCCGGAGGTGAAGTACAGCAGCATGGGGTCGCTGGCCTGGGTGGGCGCGTCCGGCGTGTAGTCGTGCGATGCGGTGCGGCTGTCCTCGTAGGTTTGCCAACCTTGGGCGGCGCCGCCGACGCTGATGCGGGTGTAGCGGCCGGTGAGTGCCTCGAACTTGACCGTCTCGGACGCTTGCGCCACCACGTGCCGGACTTCGCCGCGCTCCAGGCGGTCGGCCAGGTCCGCGGTCGAGACCAGCATGGTGGTCGGCACCATCACCGCGCCGAGTTTGATACATGCGAGCATGGTCTCCCACAGCTCCACGCGGTTGGGGAGCATGAGCAGCACGCGATCCCCGCGCTGGACGCCCGCATCACGCAGGTAGTTGGCGACGCGGTTCGAACGCCGCGCCATGTCCGCGAACGAGATCTTCTGCTCCGAACCATCCTCCTCGACGACCCAGAGCGCCGGCGCGTCATTGCCCTGCGCCTGCACATCGAAGAAGTCGAGCGCCCAGTTGAAGGTAGTGAGCTGGGGCGGCTGATAGTCGCGATAGGCGGTGGCGTAGTCCTCCCGATGCTGCTGGAGAAAATCGCGGGCGGACAGGAAAGCGGCGGTCGCTGCCGAGGGTACCGAAGAGGTGCTCATAAAGGATCCCTTATCGTCTCGTTATCGCCAGCAATATAGCAAATCCCCCGCCCTCCCCCGTCCCGCCACACCCTTGACCTCCCTCAACCGGGGTCAGGCCTCCCCCCTTTCCACCGGGGTCTGACCCCACCCCCTGTGAATAACGCGTTGGCCGAGTGAAGCCGCTTGTGGATAACCCGCCGGGGTCAGACCCCTCTATGAGAAGCAGGCCTGACCCCGGTGTTGACGGGCGGGGTTGGAGGTGCGGGTTGAGGGAACTTTTTTAGTCGGAACCGCCGGGGCCGGCGGGGGCGGGGCCCATGCCGGGGCCGCGTCCGCCAGGGCCGCGGCGCATGAAGGGGTGGTCGGTGTCGTCGCCGGTGCCGGATTTGACGCCGCCGAAACGGTAGGAGAGGCCGACATACACCACGCGGCCGTCGAAGCGGCGGGTGCTGGTTTCGCGCAGGGTGGCGCTGTCGACCACCGTTTCCATTTTGTTGGTGTTGAACAGGTCGGTCACGTTGGCGACCAGCGTCCACTGCGGCGTCAGCGTGTGGCGCCAGCTGGCGTTCAGGCTGTGGTTGGGGGAGCGGTAACCGGCGCCGCTCAGCATTTTCCCCATCATCATCAAGGCCAGCTGGACCTGGTCGTTGGCGTCGAGCTGGTAGTTCAGGCGAACGCGGCCACTCAGGGAGTTGGCGGTGCGGCTGACCAGCTCGCCAGCGTCGTCGTAGAAGCTCTGCTGCATGCGCGCGAGGTTGCCGCTGGTGTTCAGCGTCAGCGCGGGCGTCAGCTTGCCGCTCAGGGTGAACTCGAGGCCGCTCGAATGGCCGCCCTCGCCGTTCGCGCGCGTGGTCAGCAGCACGTTGGGGGCGATGAAGGTGCGGTAGTCGACGATCGCATCCGTGTCACGCCGGTAGTAGCCGCGCAGGTTCGTGTCCAGCCCGGCGAACTTGGTCTCGTAGCCGACTTCGAACGAGTCGGTCTTGGTCGGCTTCAGCGCCGGGTTGCCGGAGGAGACGTTGAATTCGTCGCGGTAGATCGTGTACGGATTCAGGTCGCCCGCGCTCGGGCGGCGAATGCGGCGCGCGTAGGCGAAACGCACCGTGGCGTCGTCGCTCACCTTGTAGGTCGCGTAGGCGCTCGGCATCCAGTTCAGGTAGGAGTTCTTGCCCTCGACATGGCCCGTGATCTGGCGGATGTCCATGTCCGTGTACTCGGCGCGCAGCCCGGCCAGCGCGCCCCAGCGTTCGTTCAGGCGCATCTGGTACGTGCCGTACAGCGCGCTCACGGTCTCCTTGAGCTCGTAGTTATTGGTGCGGCCCGCGTTCACGGTGGCGACACCGCTCAGCGGGTCGATGTCCGCGTACACCGTGTCGAAAGTGTTGTCGTTGGTGGCGATCTTGTAGCCGGCCTTTAAAGCGCCACCCGCCAGCGGCCTCTCGTAGTCGCCGGTGAAGTCGACGATGCGCGTCTCGAAGTTGTTGTGCTGCCGCGCACGCGAATCGCGCAGCACGCCCGCCAGCACCTGGTTGGCGTAGGCGCTGACGTTGTCGTTCTCCGAGGCGGACACGCGCAGGTCGATCTTCAGCGTCTCGCCCGGCAGCTGGCCCTTGTGGTCGTAGCGCCCGCCCCAGCTGAAGTTGTGGCTGTCGCCGGTGCGGTCCACGGTGCGGATGTAGTCGCTGGCCGGCAGCAGCGCCGTGGCGCCGTTGATGTAGTGGTCGACGCCCTGCTGGTCGTTGGTGCGGGTGTTGTAGCTGGCGCTCGCGGTGAGCGTGTCGGTCGCGTCCAGGTTGTAGCTGACGGTGCCGTTCAGCGCGCCCATGTCGTTCAGGCCGCGGCCAGTGGAGGTCTGGCTGCTGTGCACGAACTGGCCGGACTGGGCGTCCAGCCGGTCCCGCGTCAGCTCGCCGACGGAATTGCGGCCGTCGTGCCGGATGTTGGCGCTGCCCTGGAAGCCCCACGGCCCCTGGTTGTAGCTGCCGTTGACCGAGCTGTTGTAGCGCCCCGCCGTGCCGGCATTGGCGTTGACGGCGCCAAACCCGCCCGGCTTGCGGCTGCGGCGCATGACCAGATTGAGGATCGGTCCGCCCCCGCCTTCGTTGCCGAACTGGGCGCCTGGGTTGTTGATGACCTCAACCGATTCGATGTCGTCCGCGGGCATGGCCTGCAGCGCTGGGCCACGGTTCTCGCCTTGCAGCTGGGCGGATGGTTTGCCGTCGACCAGGATCTGGACGTTGGCGCTGCCGCGCAGGGTCACGGTCCCATCCGGGTCCACGTTCACGGAGGGCACATTGTTGAGCGCGTCCGCGGCCGAGCTGTTGGTGGTGGAGACGTCCGTCTTGAGGTCGTAGACCTGGCGATCGATGCGGTTGGTGGGCCGTTCGGCGCTCACCGTCACTTGCGGCGCGGCGGAGGTGGCCTGGACCGGGCCGGCGGGAGTAGGCACCGGCTGCGGGGCCGCTGCGGGAGCGGTGACCGGCTGCGGGGCCGCTGCGGGAGCGGGATCCGGCTGCGGGACCGCGGCGGGTGCCGGAACCGGTTGCGCGGTCGCGCTCGATTCCGTCGTCGTCCCCGGCTTGGCGACCGGAGCGGGAGCGGTCTCGAGAGTCGTTTGGGCCAGCGCGTACGGCGCCGCGATGAGGGAGGTGCCAGTCAGGCACCATGAAGCGAGGAACTTGTGCATTGCATAGGGAAAGCTGCAGGAAACCCGACCATTTTACCCGTCCCCATAGGCAAAAATTATCATTTACAAAACTTTACGAAAGTAAACAGCGTGTCTCAAAATGAACAATGCGCGTTACAATCGGGCTCATGCGCGTGCTCATCATCGAAGACGACCTCGACATCGCCACCAACCTCCTCGACTACCTGGCGAGCGAGGGCTACAGCCCCGAGCACGCGGCCGATGGCATCAGCGGCCTACACCGCGCGGTGAGCGAACGCTGGAGCGCCATCCTGCTCGACCTCTCCCTGCCCGGCCTGAGCGGCCTGACTCTGTGCAGCAAGCTGCGCAAGGAAGCCCGCCTCGACACGCCGGTCCTCATGCTGACCGCGCGCGACACCCTGGACGACAAGCTCACCGGCTTCAGCCATGGCGCGGACGATTACCTGGTCAAGCCGTTCTCGCTGAAGGAGCTGGGCGCGCGCCTGCAAGCGCTCATCAAGCGCGACCGTGGCCAGGTGGTGCCGGGCGTGCTGGAGTGGGCTGACATCCGCCTCGACCCGGCCAACTGGACCGTGGAACGCGGCAACCGCAGCATCAAGCTGCCCCGCAAGTGTCACCAGCTGCTGCACCTGCTGATGGCGGCGCCCGACCGGGTGCTGTCCCGTAATGAGTGCGAGCTGGCCGTGTGGGGCCAGGCCTTGGACGGCAGCGACACCTTGCGCTCCCACATGCACACGCTGCGCCGGGCGCTGACGGCCAACGGCGAGCCGGACCCAATCGAGACCGTGCACGGGATCGGCTACCGCATGCTGCGCCCGGCCGCGGATTGAGCCTGCGCCCACCTTCACAAGAACTTTATAAGTGTTTGACGCGTTCCTCACGCCGCTCTGGCTATGATGGACTCAACATCCTCACGGGTGTGCCTGTTGTTCCTCTCGACGCAAACCTGGTTTATGCGTCCCACCGGCTTGGTTCGCCCGCACGGGCCAAGCCGGTGGTGTGCGCATATTCGAGTCAGGCCACGTGGGCGAAACTCAAGGTCCCGGTCAAGTCTCCCGGCGGCACGGCGCCGCGCTCACGGAACGCCTTGTTGCGCGCGGCCAGCCCCTCCAGCAATGGCAACTCGAAGCGGCGCGTGATGAAGCGCAGGATCGAGGTCGTGTCGTAGAAGGTGTGGTCGACCGCGCCCTTCTTGGCGAACGGCGACACCACGAGGGCCGGAATGCGCGAGCCCGGGCCCCAGCGGTCCCCCGGCGGCGGCGCCACGTGGTCCCACCAGCCGCCGTTCTCGTCGAAGGCGATCACCACCACCATGTTCTTCCACTGCGGCGACTTGCGCAGATGCTCGACCACGTTGGCGATGTGCTGGTCGCCCGATTCCACGTCCGAATAGCCCGCGTGCAGGTTGAGGTTGCCCTGCGGCTTGTAGAACGCCACGGGCGGCAGGCGGCCCGCCACCGCGTCCGCGATGAACTTGTTGGACACGGGGCTGTCGCCGATGCCGCCATCGCGCAGGTGATGGGCGCGCGCGGCCGTGCCGGGCGCATAGTTGCGGAAGTAGTTGAAGGGCTGGTGGTGCTCCTGGAAGTTGGGGCGCGAGCCTGCGCCCCGCCCTGCCAGCGCGGCCGACCAGGCGCCGGCATACCAGGCCCAGTCAACGCCCTTGCGGGTCAGCAGGTCGCCGATGGTCGTGAAATCCTGCGGCGGCAGGACGGTCGGATCCTGCGGGTCGGCCAGGTGCGGGTCGCCGCCCGGCGCGGGTTTGACCCAGCTGGGCTGGAACGGGGGAGCCATGGTGTTGACCACGTAGCCATCGGGCGTGATGGCGCCGTCGTTCACGTACACGGGCTGGCCGTCCAGCGCGGACTTGGGCGTCTTCTCGGGGTCGATGGCCAGTTTGGTGCCTTGCGGGCCGTCGGCCACGGCGGCGATCTGGCTGCGGGCGGGCGTCTGCGCGGCGTTGAAGTATTCGTTGGGGCGGCCGCTGATCAGGAACTGGTGGTTCATGAACGAGCCGCCAAAGGCCGCCATGAAGAAGTGGTCGCACAGGGTGTACTCACGCGCCAGCTGCCACAGGCCGAGCGCCTCGCGCGACTGGCCGTAGTGGCCCATCACCAGGCCGCCGGAATCGCCCCAGGCGACGAAGCCATCATTCTTGCCACCGTTGATCTGCATCTGGTTCTGGTAGAAGCGGTGCGTGAGGTCGCGCGTGACGATGGCTTCCGGCAATGGCTGGCCGGCGGCGTCCTTCAGCGCGTAGGGGGCGTTGGGCAGGCCGTGGATGTCCGGCTCGGCGATGAGGTAGTCCTTGCCGCCGAGGTTCTGGCGGCCGGGAACCATGCCGCCCCAGACCTTCGGCAGCTCGCGCAGGACGGTGCCGTCGCGGTCGCGCTGCTGGTATTGCTCGGGCTTCACCGATGACAGCGGCTCGGCGGTGCCGGGGAAGTCGGCAAACAGGTTGGTGAAGCTGCGGTTTTCCAGGTAGATGACGACTACGTTTTTAACGTGCGCCTTGAGCTTGGCATCCAGCGAGGTCGCGCGCGGGTGGGCGGCGTGGCGCGGTGCGGCGTCAGCCTCCGAAGCGAGCGGCAGGCTGGTCGCCAAACCCGCGGCGGCGGCGGCGCGGAACACGCGACGGCGGGACGGGTTGGACGGAGTGTCGCTGGTGCGGTCCTGAGCGGCGGAGTTCTGGGCGGTGGGGGTGCTGCGGTCGTGGTCGGTCATGTGTGGATCCTGGAGCGTGGCTGAGCTAGCCCGGCAGGAACTGTAACGGAATTGGCCGGAGCTGGGTAGGCTGGCGTTGTGGCAGTGGTGGGATGGCGTAAGCACAGCGGTGGCGCGGATGAGGTCCGGCGCGGTGGCGCGGATTGGGTCCGGCGCGCGGTGGCAAGGATGAGGTCCGGCGCGCAGTGGCGCGCGCGGCCGAGAAGACGGGCTGCTCGTGGCTGAGTCGCCAGCGCACCACTTCTGTGCCTCAGCACGGCGGGGTACGTCCCCGGCGTGCTGAGGTGCAGAAGTGTGTTGAGTTTGAGACGGCGGATTCGTCTGGCACGAACGCTGTGGCAATGGCGTGGGGAGGCCGGGAGGCTGTCGCAAAAAGTATCACTGCGGTCGGGTGATATGCTACGCGACAGTGCCGCGCTCTAGTCAGGCCGCCTGACGGGCGCGCTCGACGCGGTTGCGGCCGCCTTCTTTGGCGCGATAGAGGGCGGTGTCGGCGTGGTGGATCAGCTCGTCCAGGTTGCGCATGTGCGCGTCGCATTGCGCCACACCCACACTGATGGTCGGCGCCAGGCCCGGCGGCAAGCCGCTGACATCGATCTGCGCCACCGCCGTGCGCAGCCGTTCGGCCGCCCGGATCGCATCCTCTTCCGTCGCGCCGCGCAGCACGGCAATGAATTCCTCGCCGCCGGTGCGGCCGACCGTGTCGCCCGGCCGCAGCGACATCCGCAGCGCGTGCGCGACCCGCTGCAGCACCACGTCGCCGGCGGCGTGCCCGTGCGTGTCGTTGATGCGCTTGAAGTGGTCTATATCGAGTGCGGCGATAGACAGCGCCCTGCCCTCCTTCTTCGCCTGCGCAAAGGCCTCGCGCGCTACCGTCATCAGGTGGCGCCGGTTGGGCAGCCGGGTCAATTCATCGGTCAGCGCGAGGTCCCGCATGCGCGCACCGAGGCGGCGCTGACGCACCACCAGCACACCCATCAGCACGATCACCACCGCGCTCGCCACCAGCGCCGCCACCTGCCAGCGCCGCACCAGTCCGGTGTGCTCCAGCTCGGCCTGCTGCAAGTTGTTCTGGTACTGCAGCTCGGCGTTGCGCAGCCGCGCCTGCTCGGACTGGAACTGCACGCGCAGGCGCGTAGTGCGGTCGTCCAGCATCTGCTTCTGGATGGCGGCCTGGGCGGCCATCATCTGCGCCTGGGCGGCGTAGGCGGCCTTCCAGTTGCCCATCTGGGCGTGCGTGGCGGCGGTCTCTTCGTAGATCTTGGCGAGGAAGCGCTCGTTGCGGTTGCGCTCGAAGTAGCGGCGGGCTTCGTCGAGATCGGCGAGCGCTTGCGGTGCGCGGCCGGCGCGGCGGTAAGCAGTGCCGCGCGACAGGTGGATGCTGGCGATCATGTCCGCATCCTGCGTCGGCTGAGCCTGTGCCATGGTGTAGGCCTCGTCCAGCAGCGTGAGGGCGCGCTCGTGCTGGCCGAGCTTGGACAGGACCACCGCATAGGCGCGCTGGTCGTTCACGATGTCGTCCGCCCCGCCGCGCGCCTTGTCGATTTGCAGCGCCTGCGCGAAGTGCTGGCGGGCGCGCTCCAGGTCGCCCTTGTTCTCGTAAGTGCTGGCGATGTTGAAGTGCGCCGTCGCCATGCCCTGCTGGTTGCCCGCCTTCTCGTTCACGGCCAGCAGCTGGGCGTAGCTCTCCAGCGCGTGGTCGTAGTCGCGGATGTTGCGGTCCGCGTAGAGGTTGGCCAGCGCGTTGAGCACGTAGCGGCGGTTGCCCTGGTTGCCGAGGCGGGTCTCCAGGTCGTAGCTGGATTTGAGGTCGTCGATGGCGTCCGCGTACAGGCCGCGCACGTAGCGCTGCTCGCCGCGCAGGGCCAACGCGCGGGCCAGCACGGTGTTGTCGCCCATGCGGCGGGCGGCGGTGACGCCGGCTTCGTATTCGGCCAGCGCGTCGTCCGGGCGCTTGAGCTGCTCCCAGGCGTAGCCGCGGCAGACCCGCAGGCCGATGGGCGGCTGCGGGCCCTGGGCTTGCACCAGCGCCACCGCCTTGTTCGGCTCGGTGTAGGCGAGCAGCCAGCACTTGGCGGACAGGATCTCGGTGCGGCTGGCGGGGACGCTGGCGTAGTCGGCGCGGGCGGCCAGCTTGTCCAGCAAGGCCAGGGCCTGAGCCGGGTCGCGGTCCGCCAGGCGGGAGGCTTCGGCCAGGTCTTCCTTCAACCCGGCCGATGCGGGCGCGGCATGCAAGGCCACCAGCAGGCTGGCGGTGGCGAGCGGAGCGAACGCGCGGCGGGGCGAGCGGCATCGAATCATGATGCCAAGAAATATACAGGAACTTGTGGTGGCTGGACCATTTTGAGTGGGCCTGCCGGGGAGCGGCCGGGTCAGGCCAGCTTGCGCTGGGGTTCCGCGCGGTGGTCGGCGAAGGTGACGCGGTTGCGGCCGGTGTTCTTGGAGCGGTACAGTGCCTGGTCGGCACGGTCCAGCGCGCGGCCAAAGTCCTCGCCTTCCGCCAGCGTGGCCACGCCGAACGAGGCTGTCACGGCCAGGGCGGCGGGCCAGTCGTGGTGCTCCAGCGTGGCGCGCAGCTTTTCGGCGAACTGCAGCGCCTGGGTCGAGTCCGTGCCCGGGCAGATGATCAGGAACTCCTCGCCGCCCCAGCGCACCAGCTTGTCCGTCAGGCGGATGCTGCGCTGGGCCAGTTGGGCAAAGGCGCGCAGCACCTGGTCGCCAATCAGGTGGCCGCAGCGGTCGTTGACCTGCTTGAAGTTGTCCAGGTCTACGAACACGAGCGAGCACGGCTGCTCCAGCAGGCTCGGCGTCTTGAGGTGGCGGGTGAGCAGCTCGCGCAGGCCCTGGCGGTTCATGGCGCCGGTGAGCTCGTCCACGTAGACCTGGCCGGCCAGCTCGTCCTTCTCCAGCTTGAGCGCCTTGTTGATGCCGGTGAGCGAGGCCAGGTGCGCGCGCGCCTCGCGCAGGTTGCGGCGGTAGGCCACCAGCGCGCCCAGCACGTACAGCAGGCCGCCGGTGCCCCACATCGCGACCAGGCCGGCGTAGAGCTGGGTCTGGCTGATCCACTTGCCTTCGAAGCGCAGCGACTTGATCGTCAGCTGGTGGCGGCCTTCGGCGTCCTGGCTGCCGGTGTAGAGGTCGATGGAGGTGACGTTGTCGCGCTGGGGGGCGGTGCGCAGCAGCGGCACATTCTGGGCCGTGATCCACCAGGTGGCGGTGTGCAGCAGGGAGAGCGGGATCTCAACGCGGCCGTCCGCGGGGACGGTGAATTCGATTTCGTTGACCTTTTGGGTCTCCCACTTGCCGGGCAGTGAGAAGCCGGGCTCGAAGTTGTGCAGGTATAGGCGCAGGCTGTGCGGGGCGGGGCCGGTGTAGTCCACGTGAAGGGTGACGCTGTGGTAGGCGGACATGTCGATGCCGTGCACGCCGTCGCCGAGGCCGAAATAGGCACCGCAGTAGGGCCAAGCGTATTTCTTGGTGAGGGTGCAGTCGAGCTGGAGGCCTTGCGGGGTGGCCCGCAGCAGGGACTGGCTGGCGCCGCCTTCGCCGCGGTCGTCACGGGCTTCGATGGTGATGCCGCGGGCGTGGACCACGTCCAGGTGGCGGTTTATTCCGAGCTTTTGCCAGACCACCAGCACCATGGTCAGGAGCAATAGAAAGGTGATCGCCACGGACGGGCGCACGGATGCAGCAACGGGGGAAGGCATGGTCTCCGCGGGCCTTGGGCGGGCTCGAACTTATGCAATTTATTGTTGGCAACGATTGTTGCACGATAAGCGCAAACGGTTGCGGAAGCAATACACGTGTTGCGAGGAATTCACTAATAAACTCGAATGTTTCTCTAATGCCGAGTCGAACACAGTTTGAATGTGATCCGCCCAATGCGATCGGACACTGTTTCGAAGCCTACCCTTCAGTTGAGCCCTACTTTGTGCTGCTCTTTCACTTAAGACAACAGACTGCGCAAATCCTCATTCGCGCTCGGGTGTGCCGCTATCATTGCCGCCACCTCATCCCAACTAAACGGACGGGCTGTGAATGAGATACGTGTCGCATCGGCTGGGATATCGTGATCCGTGAATATTTGGTTGTGCTTATAGTGCATGCGTAACAAGCGAACCTCTTCTGGCTCTCCCAGAAGACGGCCACGCTTTGGTGCGAGCCTCAACCGATCACGGGCATGTAGGCCCGCATCTTGCACGATCCACTCAATTTCACCTGCAGAGTCCCGCGCTAGAAGGTTCTCTACGAAACCAAGAAAATCTTCCTCCCAATATAGGAAGTCGAAGTTCGTCCGGGTCGGATCCCAATGCTTCAAGAGAATCAGGGAACGAGCGGTTTTAATCCCTCTTGTTTGCATCTGTTCACGTATGCGCTCATACATGTAGTTCAACAATATCCGACCTTGGGCCTGTGCATTGTCCCCCCCGGCCGTTCGCATACGACGCACTTCCTCCACATCGCAAAACCGCTGCTCTTGAAGATCCACGCGCAAGGATACAGGCGACTTAAACAGAGTCTTTACAGAGTACCCGATTGTCCCATCTATGATATCGAACAGTTCTTTTCGTCTTGATCGAGGGCCCGTGGCTCCTTTTACAATACGAAGGAGCGTTTCGGCGTCCTTGCCATCCAAATCTGTCGAGTACGGAAGAGAAAAAAACGTTCGAAGTAACCGAGACAACTCTAGGACTTGTTCAACCGACAAATAGCTCATGCGTTGTCTCCGCCCTGGCCTAAATCTAGGGATTGGTCTAGCTGACCTATCAGCCCCCCTGGAGGGACTCCAAGGCCTTCAGCAATGCGATAAATGTTCTCAAGCGTAAGATTTCGCTCGCCTCGCTCGACCTGTCCGAGGTAGCTTCTGTCCACACCTGCCCTCAGCGCAAGTTCCTCTTGTGACAAGCCCTTCGCGTGCCGCACCTCGCGCACGCGATCCCCAAAGGCCTGACGGATCGCCTTGCGCCACTTCGGATCGATTTCCATTTGCACCCCTACAGTAACGTAGGTATAGTGTGCAGTTGCGGTCTATGAGTCCACGGATTATCAGTACCAATTGATTAAATGAAAGACAAGAAATACACAGTAGTCGACCTTTTCTGCGGTTGCGGGGGAATCAGTAGAGGTTTCCAGCGCACTGGTCGTTTTTCGATTGAACTCGGCGTGGAGCTTGAGCCTCACCCGATACAGGCTTTTGCTGCAAATCTGACCAATCACGCACTCAAGCCGCCCGTTGCTTACCAAGGCGACATTCGGCAACTCGTGGGGCCTGAGGCGGTTGACAATTTTTGGGAATGGATGCGCCCAACCGGAGTAAATGCGCCGGGCGAGCTAGACGTACTTGTGGGAGGCCCACCCTGCCAGGGGTTCAGTCGTAATGGTGTTCGTCAGTACCTTGCTAACGGAGCAATGCGATTTTATGATGACCCTCGCAACCATTTGTATCGCGCGTTTCTAAGTGCCATCGGTGAGCTGCAACCGAAGCTCGTGCTTATTGAAAACGTCCGAGAATTTCTTAACTTTGGCGGAGGGAAGTTTTCCGAGGATCTTCTAGCGAAACTGGACGAGTTAGGATACGTCGCCGACTATCGCAAGGTTTGTGCCGCGGATTTTGGTGTGCCTCAGATGCGCCATCGTGTATTGTTTGTCGCTGTCCGCCGGGATTTTGCGAACGTGAGCTTGCAACAACTTCCGTTTGCCAAGCCAACTCATGCAAAAGGGAGTTCTCAAATGGATCTAATAGGAGACGTCACCTACCGCACCGTACGAGACGCGATCGCCGACCTGCCTGAACCGGTTTATAAGCACGGAGTCGGAATCAAGTATCCTAAAGCACGTCGCCAAATTAGCGCTTTCGCGGAAGCGATGCGCTCGCCAACTGGGGAGGTATCTAATCACGTTGCTCGGAAACTTAGTGCACTGAGCCTGGCCCGAATCAACGCGGTAGGCACGGGGCGGATGAAACATGCGCCAGAAAATTTACAAACGAAAAGCTTTTACGGGAGCGCGTACCGCAGACTTGCGTGGGATGAGCCCTCACTCACCATCACAACTTGGGTTTATCACGTCGGGTCTGGAAGATTTGCCCATCCCGAAGCTGATCGATGCGTGACGATGCGTGAGGCAGCGCGCCTTCAAAGTTTCGACGACGATTTCATATTCCCGAACTTGATCAACCCAGTTTCGCAAATGATTGGTAACGCGGTCCCTCCACTGCTTGCGCAAGCATTTGCTGCGACGTTTGCGAAATTCCTCGACAAACATTCGGCGCAAGCTGAGCGCCTTACTCACAGCCGTAAAAACTCGATTATCGCTGATTAAGCTAGATGTGAAACCGCAATAAACTGGTCGGCTTGCATTCCCCGCGTTAGCGCTTGCCGGACGGTCCCCAATGAAAATCGCGCCCGACGTGTGGTTGCGTCTACTCGAGCTGCTACGTAGGTCGCTCATCCGAACACCCGCACAAGCGGCGTAGTACGACAATCAGAGCGTGCTCGCCGCCGAGAGGCAGCGGCCGCCAATCAAACGACTTCGCTGCAGTCAGATTGATTTCGACTTACGCGATGACCAGCCTGTCGCAAATTGCTCGCTTTGCGGTGATTCGAAAATAAGCCTGGTGGCTTGAGCTCCAATCACACGACCAGTTCAGCCGGTACCGGCCGCTTGTACAGTCATGCCACGCAGGAACCAGCCTCACCTCGAAATGCCTAGCTCCCGCAATATGCGCTTTTGTCAAGTGCTCCTTGCGTGCGCTCGCGACGGTTGATGCAATTCCCGGCTTTATTGCCCGTGGAGGACGCGGACCGACCTCGCAGCGCCTAGATTTGCTCCGGGGAGGCCCAGAAATTCCTGGAGCGAGCCTAATAATTTGGCGTGATTCTGAAGCTCGCACTCCCAGATCGTCATCACTCCCCACCCGAGCGGCTGCAGAGCCGCGACATTCAGGGCATCACGTCGACGATTTCCCTCCAGCTTCTCCGTCCAACATTCCACCCGCGACTTTGGCAATCGCGCCTTTGCACACCCCGCATGCAGATGCCAAAAACACCCATTGATAAAAACTACCAATCTTCGCTTGGGGAAGACCAGGTCAGGCCGTCCGGGCAAGTTCGGCACATGTAGGCGATAGCGATAGCCAGTGGCGTGCAGTAGCCGCCGTACAACCAGTTCGGGCTTGGTGTGTTTCGCTCGCACCTCGCCCATAATTCGACTGCGAAATTCCGCAGTAAACTTGTCTGTCATATGAGTACGCTCACGAGATGGAATTGTGGTGAAGCTTCCGCCGTAATTCCGCTCATAGCATATGGAGCCAACGTTGCGAAGAACAATCGCCACGGCAGTCCATAATCCGTTCACGTGCTGGTTGTAGAAAAAAAGCCCCAGTTCGTCACTGGGGCTTTTTCACATTCTGGCGGAGAGGGTGGGAGCCAGAACCTGGGGCGTGAGAGCGAAAAACGCGACTTCATGCCCCCAAACATGCCACCAAACGCCAGAGCTATGCCATCCACGATGGAACCGAGGACAGTTTAACACGGCACCTCACGTGTCGGTGGGCGAGCGCCGGGTGCCGCCCGACAGCTCCTGCTTCCGTTTCCGCCCCTTGCCGCGTTCCTTCCGACAGAGCACTGCGCCTGCGACGATTCCATACAGGACCAATGGAACCCAGCTGCGCCACGCTCGCACCATCGAAACCTGCTCGCTCTGCCTATCGTAACGCACGAACTCCGCGGCGCCATCCGCGAAGTGCAATGCAGTCCCATCATCTTGCCAGAGCACCATGTCGCCCTGCCAGCTACGTGACAAGTGCCCCGAATAAGACGCTCCGACAAACCCAACCGTCGCCTTCATCGGATGAACCTGGCTCTCCCAAATGCTGCCGAGAGCCACGGACAGACAACCGAGTATAGCGACCGCGAGACAAACCATGAGCGTGCGCATACGTCCACTCCTTGACTAGAAATCACCAAGTCTGCAATGCCAGGTGCCCGGCGTAATGAGGCATCACAAGAATGAATTCGGACGAAGTTGCTTGCCTACTGTGCCGCAACCACCGCCTCTGGGGACAACGGTGTACGTCGTGCTGTAGAAGAGCGCTTCCTCAGCAAGTAGTACCCCGCCGGGATCACAAACATCGACACCAGCGGCGCCGTGATCATGCCACCGACCATCGGCGCCGCGATCCGCTGCATGACATCCGATCCAGTGCCGCTGCCCACCATCACCGGCACCAGGCCAGCCAGGATCACCGCCACAGTCATCGCCTTGGGCCGCACGCGCAGCACGGCGCCGGCCGCAATCGCCTGCAGCAGGTCGGACACTCCACTCTTGCCCTGCCCCTCCGCGTCTTCCCAGGCGTGCTTCACGTACAGCAGCATGATGACTCCAAACTCGGCCGAGACCCCCGCCAGCGCAATGAACCCGACACCACTGGCTACCGAGAGGTGATAGCCAAGCAGCCACATCAGCCAAGCGCCGCCCGCCAGCGCGAACGGCAACGTGGCCATGATCAGCAGCGCTTCATCCCAGCGGCGGAAAGTCAGGTACAACAGCCCCGCGATCAGCAGCAGTGTGACCGGCACCACGATGCGCAGCCGCGCCATGGCCCGCTCCAGGTATTCGAACTGGCCCGACCACGCCACCGAATAACCGGGCGGGAGAACTACCTCACGGGCGACGACACGCTGCAGATCGGCCACTACGGAGCCGAGGTCACGGTCGCGGATATCCACGTACACCCAGCCGGACAGGCGTGCGTTCTCACTCTTGATCATGGGTGGGCCATCGGCTACGCGAATTTCGGCCAGGTCGGCCAGCCGCAACTGCGCGCCGCGCGAGGTCAGCACCGGTAGCTGGCGCAGCGCGTCCACGGAATCGCGCAGCTCGCGCGGGTAGCGCACGTTGATCGGGAAGCGCTGCAGGCCTTCCACGGTCTCACCCACGTTATCCCCGCCGACGGCTGCCGCGACGACGCTCTGCACGTCGGCCACGTTCATGCCATAACGGGCTGCACGAGCGCGATCGATCTGGATGTCCACATAGCGGCCGCCATTCAAGCGCTCGGCCAACGCCGAGGACACGCCCGACACCTGCTTGACCACCCGCTCGACCTGCGCTGCCACCCGGTCAATCTCCACGAGACTGGGTCCGGAGATCTTGATTCCGACCGGGCTCTTGACGCCCGTGGCCAGCATGTCGATCCGATTCCGGATGGGCGGCACCCACACATTGGCCAGGCCCGGGACCTTGACCACCCGGTCCAGCTCCTCCGTCAGGCGCGCCA
Source organism: Zemynaea arenosa (assembly GCF_004614185.1). Lineage (GTDB taxonomy): Bacteria > Pseudomonadota > Gammaproteobacteria > Burkholderiales > Burkholderiaceae_D > Telluria > Telluria arenosa. Next base: position 18,701 of record NZ_SPVF01000252.1, read on the forward strand.
TCGTCATTCCCGGCCGCCACTGGTCACGCGGCTTGAACTGGATGGTGGTCTCGAACATCTCCAGCGGTGCCGGGTCGGTGGCCGATTCGGCCCGTCCTGCCTTGCCAAACACGGTCGCCACCTCCGGCACCGTCTTGATCAGGCGGTCCGTCAGCTGCAGGAGCTCGGCCGCCTTGCCAGCCGAGAGGCCGGGCAGCGCCGACGGCATGTACAGCAGATCGCCTTCGTCCAGCATGGGTAGGAATTCGCTGCCCAACCGGTTGACCGGCCACACCGTGCCCGCGGCCAGGATGGCGGCGGCCACCAGGGTCGTCTTGGGGCGACGCAGGACAGCGGCGAGCAGCGGGCGGTATGCCGCAATCAGCATCCGGCTCACCGGATTGTCCTGCTCTGCTGGGATGCGGCCCCGGATCAGGTAGCCCATCATGACCGGCACCAGGGAAATCGACAGCCCCGCAGCGGCGGCCATCGCATACGTCTTGGTATAGGCAAGCGGTGCAAACAGGCGACCTTCCTGCGCCCCCAGCGCAAACACCGGGACGAAGGACAGCACGATGATCAACAATGAGAAGAACAGCGCCGGTCCGACCTCTGCGGCCGCATCCCCGATCACGCGCCAGCGCTCCTCCCCCTCCAACGCGGCGTCTGGATGCGCGTGGGACCACGCTTCCAGGTGTTTGTGCGCGTTCTCGATCAGCACCACCGCGCCATCGACCATCGCGCCGATGGCGATCGCGATACCGCCGAGCGACATGATGTTGGCGTTCACACCTTGGTAGTACATGACGATGTACGCAGAAAGCACGCCCAGCGGCAGGCAGACGATGGCCACCAGCGCGGAGCGCAGGTGGAATAGGAACAGCGCGCACACCAGTGCCACCACGAAAAACTCTTCGAGCAGCTTGTGCTCCAGATTCTGCACCGCGCGGTCGATCAGCTGCGAGCGGTCATAGGTGGTCACGATCTCCACGCCCGGCGGCAGGCTGGCCTTGAGCGTGGCGAGGCGCGCCTTGACGGCGGCAATCGCGGCGCGCGCGTTCTTGCCAGAGCGGAGAATCACCACGCCACCCGCGACTTCGCCCTGCCCGTTCAGCTCCGCGATCCCGCGCCGCATTTCGGGGCCAACCTGAATGCGCGCGACGGCGCCCAGTTGGACTGGCACTCCGGTCTCGCTGGCCGTCAGCGGGATCGCACGGAAATCGTCCAGCGAGCGCAGGTAGCCGGAGCTGCGAACCATGTACTCCGCCTCGCCCGCTTCGAGCACCGCCCCGCCGCTTTCCTGATTGGCCCTGGCCAGCGCCTCCAGCACCATCGCATGCGTGATGCCGTAGGCGCGCATGCGATCCGGATCGAGCACCACCTGGTACTGGCGCACCATCCCGCCGATGCTGGCAACCTCCGAAACGTCGGGCACGGACTTCAGCTCGAATTTGAGGAACCAGTCCTGCAGGGCGCGCAGTTGCGAAAGGTCATGCCGGCCGGTGCGGTCGACCAGCGCATATTCGAAGACCCAGCCGACCCCCGTGGCATCCGGCCCGAGCGCAGGGCGCGCCTGGACCGGAAGGCGTCCCTGTACCTGGTTGAGGTACTCCAGCACGCGCGTGCGCGCCCAGTAAGGGTCGGTGCCATCCTCGAACAGCACGTAGACGAACGAGTCGCCGAAGAACGAGTAGCCGCGCACCGTCTTCGCACCCGGCACGGACATCATGGTAGTAGTGAGCGGATAAGTGACCTGGTTCTCGACAATCTGCGGTGCCTGGCCAGGCCAGGTTGTGCGGATGATGACCTGCACATCGGACAGGTCGGGCAGCGCATCCACGGGGATGCGGGCCACTGACCAGATACCCCAGCCAGCTATCGCCACCGCCGCCACCAGCACCATGATGCGGTGCGCGATCGACCAGCGGATCACGCGGGCGATCATCGCGACGCTCCCGGGTGAGCGCTGTGGTCATGTGGCGCCGGCGGTGACGTCGGCGTTTGAAGCGGCGCAGGCGCTGGGGTGGCTGAGGCCGGTCGCGGTGGCGTCCCCGCCGGGGCCGCCGTCTGCACCCGGATGCTGGTGATTTCATAACGGTGGCCCGCGCCCTGCCTGAATGTGAAGTCCACGTTTGCGCCCACGGCCACTCCGGCGGGCAGGCCGCCTGCGGGTGGCAGGAAACCCATCGTCATCGCCGGCCACTTCATGCTCGGTACCGGACCGTGCGAGATCGTGATCTCGTCCGGCCCCACCTTGTCGATTCTTCCGCTGGCTCGATGCGTCGCTTCCGCCGACTGGCGCTCACCTGACGGTTTGCCCTCCTTTGCGGGCGGGGATGCCGGCTCCATCCGCCGCAATGCGCCGCGCAGGCTGGCCTCCGAATCGATCAGGAACTGGCCCGACGCGACGACCCGCTGGCCAGCGCTGAGACCTTTGCGGATCTCGGTTTCGCCATTCGCCTCTCTGCCCACCAGAACTTCGGTCGGCAGGAAACGGCCTTGCTCCTGCGCGACAATCACAACATCGCGTTGGCCGGTACGGATCACCGCTTCCGACGGCACCACCAGCATGTGCCCCGCCTGCAGAGCTTGAGCGCTGACATTGGCAAACATCCCCGGCGTGAGCTCGCCCGCTTCGTTGGCAACCGTGACCCGCGCCACCAGCGTGCGCGTGGCCGCGCTCACCTGAGGAAGCAACGCTTCCACGCGGCCGGCGAAGGTCTTGCCGGGGTAGGCTGGCGCCGTGACCTGCACGGCACTCCCCGGCCGCACGCTGGCCGCAGCTGTCTCCGGCACTTCCGCATTCACCCATACCCGCCGCAAACCGTTAATGGTCACCAGAGGCGCTCCGGTTGCCACCGTCATGCCATCCCGCGCCACCAGTTCGGTCACGATGCCTGCTGCAGGTGCGGTGACCGTCACCCGGCGCAGCACGCGCGCGCTGCCCGCCACCTGCCGCACCTGATCGTCCGTCATCCCCGCCAGCCGCATGCGCTGCAGGGCTGCGTCCAGCAGGCCGGGCTCCGGCGCGGCCATGCGCTTGATCGCCAGATAGTCCTCCTGGGCCGCCACCCATTCCGGCACGTACAGGTCGAACAGCGGCTGCCCCTTGCGGACCGGCTCCAGCGCGGCCCGCACATGCAGGCGCTCGATGAAGCCGTTGCTGCGCGCCGTCACCAGTACCCGGTCGCGTTCATCGTAGGCGACGTTGCCGACCCACTGCGCACTGGCGCCTACAGCCGCTTCCCGCACCTCGGCCAGCCTGACGCCGAGGCTCTGTTGCACGCCCGGACTGATGGCAACGCCGCTGCCTGCCACCTGTTCGTCCGCATACACCGGCACCAGATCCATGTCCATGTAGGGTGATTTGCCCGGCTTGTCGAAGCGCTGGCCTGGCACCATCGGATCCTGCCAGTACAGGATGCGGCGCCCACTCGCAGCCGCGGGCACGGATGTTTGCTTGACCGCCGACTGCTGACCAAGGCGGTAACCGCCATAGCCCAGGGCCGCCGCCATCAGCAGCGTCCCGGCGCACAATACAGCGATACGGGTATTCATCGCGCCTCCGGCAGAGAGTTAGAAGGGAACAGGAAGTTCAGGCGCGCCCACAGCCGCGCGGTTTCCGATTCCAACTGCAAGGTCTGCAGGCGTGTGTCCAGGGCGGCCGCGCGGGCGCTCAACACGTCCGTGAGCGGTGCCTGGCCGCCTCGGTAGGCCACGGCGATGGCTTCCACGCGCTCTTGCGCCAGCGGCATCAATTCCGTGCGATAGCGGTTCAGCCGCGCGAGACCGGAACGCCAATCGCCGATCTGGCTGCGCGCTTCCGCCGCATGCATGCGCAGCGCTTCCTCCCGCTCCGCGTGCGCTTGCTCCGCCATGGCGACGCGCGCCGCCACTTCGCGGTCCTGCCGGTTCCTGCGATCCCAGCGCAGTGGCACCGCAACCCCGAACGAGACCATGTCGGGATAGCCTGGACCGCGCTGCTGGTAGGCGAACTCAACCCGCCAGTCCGGGCGGGCCTCGGCCGCCGCCAGCCGCGCCTCCGTGCGCGCGAGGTTCTCGGACTTGTCCAGCACCGTCACTTCGGGATGGTGATCCAGCTGCTCCGGCAAGGTGTCCGGATTGTGGCTGATGCGGGTCAAGTCGGGAACACCCGAGGCCACCGCGTCGGAAGCCGGGCCGATCCAGCGGGCCAGCACATCGCGGGCATTCTCGCGCTGGCGGTGAATGGTGGCGGCGCGGTCACGCATCTGCGCCGCGGCACTGCGTGCGGCCAGCAAGTCGCCCCGCGTCGAGCGGCCGCCGCGGAAAGCAGCATCCTGCGCCAGCACCTGGTCGTCCGCCTGGCGCACAGCCTGGTCGACGACATCGGTCATCTGCTGGCCATAGTAAAGATCGAGCCACGCGAGCGCCGTGTCGCGCGCGATCGCCGCTTCCGCCACGCGCCGCTCGGCCACCGTACGCTCGGCCATCCGGTCATAGCGCTCGCCCCGCAAGGCGCGCTTGCCTGCACCGGGCAGCTCCTGCTCGATGCCGATCCGGCGCATGGTCATGTTGTCCCTGCCCAGTGAATACTTGTCGGGGCCATTGAAAGGGATGTTGTCAACACCCGCCTTGAGCATCGGATCGGGCAACTGGCGCGCAGCGACCGCCAGGTCGCGCGCGGCCTGCGCGGCGGCATCCTGCCCGCGCAGCTGATAGGAGCGGTCGAGCGCCCGCTTCTGGGCCTCCGCCAAAGTAAGTTCACGTGTCTGCGCATGAACAGGGGTGTGCAATATCGGGGCCAACGCCAACGCGCAAAGCATGGCCGGCACTCCGCGGCGGCACAGCGCCGCAATAACGATCGGGAACAACATAACATCTCCAGATGCAGGGAACACAGCACCGGCGCGCGACGCACCGGCACACCGTGACGAGCAAGAGGAGTGGCTAATTGCGCAGGCAGCAGTGCCTGATAGAGATGGGGGGAGCGGCGCCGGGAGCCAAGAGGAAGGCCAGCGGCGCCGCCCGGGGCTCAAGCGGCGCAACGTCGATGGGAGCGATGGACTGCACCAGCGTGGCGGGAATGAATGGCATGACCGGTGGCTGCGCTGACACTTCCGCCGACTGTGAACCTACTTGCCCATGAGCGTGACACAGGCCGGGATTATTGACGTCGTGCTGCGGGCAGCAAGACTTGTGCATGACCTGTGCTTGCGCAGCCGCCTGGGCGAGTGCACGCCCCAGCTCTGGACAGCTGTAGCTGGCCAGGGCAATTTGGGTAAACAGCATGCTCACGAGCGCCACCAGGGCAGTGAGCACGCGGAGGCGGCGTGTGCGATTCATTGGTCGGGCATCACGATACCAGCTTGGCCTTTGTATGTCGAGCAACTAGTCCGGTTCAGTAAGGCGGCTGACAGCGCCGGGCCAGTCTGTCACTTGCAGTTCTCATCCATCATCTTCATACGCTGACGCCTTTGTTCAGCGGACATGCCCTTCATTTCCTTTTTGGCCATTCGGTCCCGTTCAGTCGACGACTTGGTCCCCATCATCTTGCGATGCATCTCGCACATGGCCGTCATGTCCATCATGCTTCCATTGGCCGGTTTGGTACGGTTGTCCGCCCCTGCTTGCGGCGGCGTGGACTCCTGTTTCGGCTGGCCCGCGGCGGCGGCCGTGTCATGCTGATGGTCATGCTGCGCTTCCTGCGCTACCACACCACCGGACGCAAGCACCGCCACCACAGCGGTTGCCACCATAAAGCGAATCGTCGTTTTCATATGCCCTCCTTCGAAAAGTTTATCCCCTCACGCCAGTACAAGACCGTTGCTACGATCCACGGCACCGGCAACCCTAACAACACCCAGCGGAAATCCGATGCGATGGCGAAATTGACCGCGATCATTGGTCCGATCGATGCGATGCCTGACGCAGCAATCGCCACCAATGTCCCCGGCACGCGCCTGCGCATGCTGGTCGCCGCGACAAAACACGTCAGGATGGCGGTGGCGATGATGTAGCCACCGAGTACCGCAAATACTTTGGGCAGCCACCTGCCAAGCCCCGGCATCGCTCCCGAGATGACAGAGGCTTGCACGCCCATATACCGCAAGTCCTCCGGCAGCAGCGCCGGTCGGAACAGCACAAAGTACACGCCGACACCGGCCACGATGGCACCGCCGGACATCAACACTCCCCAGGCCGGCACTTGCAGCTTCACTACACGTTTCCCCCGTCGCGTTCCCGGCACAGCACGGTAATGGCTTGCTGGACTCAAGACCCGCTCCCCTGCCCTGCGCGGCTGCGCCGCAGACGCGACGCGTTGGTGACCACCGACACCGAACTCAGGCTCATGGCGAGGGCGGCGATCATCGGTGACAGCAACTGCCCCGTGAATGGATACAGCAGGCCCGCCGCCAATGGGATGCCAAGCGCGTTATAGAGGAATGCGAAGGCCAGGTTCTGATGCATGTTACGCACTGTCGCCCGCGAAATGTCGCGCGCCCGCGCGATCGCGCGCAAGTCGCCCTTGACCAGGGTGAGGTGGGCGCTGTTGATGGCCACATCGGTCCCGGTTCCCATGGCGATGCCCACATCGGCTTTGGCCAGCGCCGGCGCATCGTTGATGCCGTCCCCCGCCATCGCAACGATCCGCCCCTCGGCCTGGAACCGTTCGACCAGCGCCAGCTTGTCGGCCGGCTTGACCTCCCCGTACACCTCGCTGATTCCGAGCCGCTGGCCGACCGAGCGCGCGGTCGTCACCCCATCGCCGGTCGCCATCACCACCCGCAGTCCGGACTCGCGCAGACGGGTCAGCGCCTCGGCGGTGGTGCCCTTGACGGGATCGGCCACCGCCAACAGCCCGGCCAGCTGTCCCGCACGGGCCAGGTACATCACACTGGCGCCTTCAGCGCGCAACGTTTCGGCCTCGCCCTGCAGCGGCCGCCAATCGACGCCCTCGGCGTCCATCAGGGCGGTATTGCCAAGGGCCAGGGACTGGCCATTCACGAGTCCGCGCACGCCGATACCACTGGCCGACTCGAAGCTGTCCGGCTTGGCCAAGGCGAGACCCCGGCGGCGTGCCTCTTCCACAATCGCGTGGGCCAGGGGATGTTCGCTGCCCTGGTCCAGGCTGGCGGCGAGGGTGAGAACCTCATCTTCAGTGACATTGGCCGCACCGATGACCCGACTGAACGCTGGCCGCCCTTCAGTCAGCGTGCCGGTCTTGTCCACGATGAGCGTGTCCACCGTGCGCAGCGATTCGATGGCCGCCGCGTCCCGGAACAGGACGCCCTGCGTCGCGGCCTGGCCTGTGGCCGCCATCACCGACATTGGCGTGGCCAGCCCGAGCGCGCACGGACAAGCGATGATCAGGACCGCGACCGCGTTCACAAAGCCGTAGTTCCAGCTCGGATCGGGACCCCACAGGCCCCAACCAACCAGAGTCAACAGCGCCACCGCCACGACCACCATCACGAAATAGCCAGCTACCACGTCAGCCAGCCGCTGCATCGGCGCCCGCGAACGCTGGGCCTGAGCCACCATCTGAACGATCTGCGACAGCATGGTGGCGGCGCCAACTTTGTCGGCACGCATGACCAGCGCACCGCTCGTATTCACGGTGGCGCCAATCACTTTGTCGCCGGGCCGTTTGGTGACCGGAACGGGCTCGCCGGTTAGCATCGCTTCATCGACCGCGCTCTCGCCTTCGAGGACTTCGCCATCGACCGGCACCTTCTCGCCCGGCCGCACCCGCAGCACGTCCCCCACCTGCACTTCGGACAGCGCCACATCCGCTTCGCTGCCATCCTGCGCGATGCGCCGGGCCGTCTTGGGAGCCAAGCCCAGTAGTGACTTGATCGCCGCGGAGGTCTCGGCCCGGGCCCGCAGTTCCAGGATCTGTCCCAGCAGCGTCAGTGACACGATCACGGCCGCAGCCTCGAAGTACACGCCAACCTTGCCGTTCATCCGGAAAGCCGGTGGGAACAGCTCCGGCAGGAACGTGGCGAGGACGCTGTACCCATAAGCTGCGGCAGTGCCAATTCCGATCAGCGTCCACATGTTGGGACGCAAATGATGCACCGACTCCCAGCCGCGCCGGAAGAACGGCCAGCCGGACCAGAGCACGACAGGCGTGCCGAGTGCAAATTCGATCAGGTTTTGCCCTGGAACGCCGCCGTTCTCAAGGCGGTGCCCCAGCATGGCCAAGGCCGTAACCAGGACCGTCAGCGGGAGGGTCCACCAGAAACGCCGCCGAAAATCGGCGAGTTCGGGGTTCTCCTGCTCATCCAGCGAGGGGAGCATGGGCTCCAGCGTCATACCGCAAATGGGGCAGTTTCCGGGGGCATTCTGTCGGATCTGCGGGTGCATCGGGCAGGTGTACACCGTCCCGGGCGCGGCGGCCGTCGCCGGGCTCACCTGGTGCGTGGCCTTGGCGTTGGGAGAATCATGCGAGTGATCCCGATGGCCTGCGTGACCATCGGGACGGTGTGCATGGCCACTCGTGTGGCCATGCTCATGGCCGGCATGACCGGCCGCGGCGGGACCGTCATGCGTATCCTGCATGGTGTGTTTGGGGTGTCCACTCATGGATGCCCCGCGCGCCGCGCGCTCAGTCGTTGAGCCGCCAGCCAATGCGCCACCGCCTGAAACACCGCAGCAAACGCGAGCGTCCACAGGAACATCACGGCCGCGGCCAGGCAGAACCCGCGCCAATCGAAGGCGGCATTGGATTTCAGTATGCGGAAGTCCAGCCCGTGAAACAGACTGTTCATGAAGACCAGGAACTGGTCCGGAAACGCCGCGGCCGTGAGTGTGCACAGCGCGTAGAAGAGCACTGCCGTGACGGCCAGTGCGAGGGAATTACGCCACGTGTTCATGGTGAGACTCCTTTTTCGACCAAAAGCGCGGAACAAACGCTGGCGTCTGCCGCGCGTAGCGCTCGTATTCCGCGCCGAATTGAGCCCTTATGGTCTGCTCTTCGCGCCGCGCCAAGCGAGCATAGATGAAGACCAGGATCGGGAACATGACTAAGGTAGCCAAGGTCGGCCATTGCAGGAGGAAGCCGAACATGACCAATACGAAGGCCACGTATTGCGGATGGCGAATCCGGGCGTAAGGCCCTTCTGTGGCCAACTGGCCCGCCCGCTGGGCGCGGAACAGCACAGACCAAGCGGACGCCAGTAGCCAGAAGCCGAGCAGAATCAGGGCATTGCTGGCCAGGTGAAACGGTCCGAAATGCGGATCGATGCGCCACCCAAGCAGGGTCTCCAGGAGGTGGCCTGCATCATGCGAGAGCCAGTCCACGCCAGGGTAGTGACGCGTGAGCCAAGGCATCAACAGGTAGATCGTCAACGGAAAACCATACATTTCGGTGAACAGGGCCAGCACGAAAGCCGAAAACGCCCCCAGGCTGCGCCAGTCCCGCGCCGTCTTCGGCTGGGTGAAGCTGAAGGCGAAGAAGATGAAAAACGCCGAGTTGATCAAAACCAGAGGCCACAGGCCGTAGGCTGGTGCTGAGGTGTGCATCATGGACTCCCGTGCTCGTGTGTGTTGTCAGCGTCCTTCCGATACCCGCCGTGTCCGTGATGGTGAAACAAATGCATGAGTGGACATGCGGCCAGCAAGAGATAGGGCAACACCCCAAGGAGGTGCGCGCGGTGTTCCGCGAACAGGTAGAAAGCCGCGACGGCTAAAAAGGCGATAAGCAGCCAATTCTGCCGCCACGGCGAAGAGACGCCCGGGTGGTGCTGTCTAGACATTTTGGAGTCCTCCTGAATCAACGGGCATGATTCGATGCTAGTTGCGCATCGTCCTATGCCTCCTTGATCCAGGTCAAAAATGCCAGCATCTTCCGATGCTAAGCACGGACTCGCACCGGATCAGTGCGCCGGGCTTACACCGGTCGAGGCTCCGGCCGACCGGCCTTGCCCACCCATCCGGCGGCATTCGTCGGCACAACGGCGGCAGGCAGCGGCGCAATCGCGGCAGTGCTGCATCGGATGCTTTTCGCATTCCTCGGCGCAGGCGTCGCACACATCGGCGCAGGCCGCGCACACAGTCGACGCCAGTTCGCTGCCGCGCCCCATGAATCCGGCTGCCAGGCGGCAAATCGCCGCGCAGTCGATGTCAAGGGCGATACAGCGCGCCATCATGGCGACATCCTGCTCTTGGAGACAGGACGTGGCGCAGTGATCGCAGGCCAGGGCGCAGTCATTGCAGGCTTCGATGCACGAAGCGAATTGTTCATGAGACATGATGAATCCTCCTTCAAATTGGTCATAGCAAAACGTAGGGTGCGCTGCACAGCGCTCAATTTGCTGCGATCGATTTCGGAGGTGCGCGGGGTACGGGCGGGATGAAGTCTTCGAATGCCCCTTCCGGAACCGCGAAGGCGGCAACGCCAAGGTGAATGCTGGCAAGCTGGACAGGTCCGGGCCACAGGACAGGTCCAATTGAGCAACTGGCACAGGCAACGCAATGGCCCGCGGCACACTGACGTGGCTTACAGCAGCTGTGCCCGGCATGTTGGACGGTATGGTTCGCCCCACCTGGCATGGAGAGAGCGGGCCCATCCGCCGACAGCGTGACTCCAGAGGCGCGGCGCGCGTGCTCACAGCCGTGCGTCCTGGCTCCGGCCTGCAATGGCAGAAGCAGAATGAGCAGGTACACAAGCAGCCGTTTTAGCAGGCAAGTCATGAGCGGACGATACCATTCGGCACCCGCTCCGCGCCGCACGATTCCCATGCAAAAGTTCTAACTTTCGACCATAGCGAAACCATCATGAGTCCCCCGACTCAATAAATCCGTATAGCGCCGCCATCGCTGCCATGCCGGCAGCTTTTTTTTCCATGTGCTGAAGCTTTGCCATCTCGTTTTTCTTTTCGGTGTCGAACATCTCCTTCGCACGACGAAGTCGTTCGCGGCCCGTACGCTCGCGCACTGCGGAGCCGTCCGCTGCGACGCTGGAATGCCCATGCTATGATTCCCGCCATGCCTGCTATCCGTGCACTCATCCTGTGGCTGCTGATGCTGACTGTCCCGCTCCAAGGCGTGGCGGCAGCGACGATGCTCGTGTGCGCAGACACGGACCAGACAGTGCTCTCCGTTGCGGGTTCCGCCCAGCACATGCACGCGGACGTGAACGCCGAGGGACACAGCCACACGACAGTTCACGACATCCACCACGGCTCGCACAAATGCGCTGCTTGCGGTGCCTGCTGCCTCGGGGCGATTGCGCCGCCCGTCCATCAGTTGGCGGGGGCTCACGCGGGCAGCGATAGTCCGGCCGCCTCCTCGCTGCCGTTTGTCACCGAAGTCACCCACGCCGTGCCCGAGCGGCCGCCACGCCTGGCCCTTGTTTGATATCGATTTCGTCGGCGGCCTCTTTTGTCGCCAGCATCTCTTTTCATTCAGGAGTCAGCAATGTTTAAATCCCTACTTTTCGCGGGCGCACTTGCGTCTGCGCTCTTGGCCTTTCAACCGGCAATGGCTGCCGATGACCAGGCCAATCCGCACGCGCACCACGGCGCATCCACCCCTGCATCAAATGCCCCTTGGGTCGAAGGCACGGTCAAGGGCGTCGACGCGCATACTGGCACCGTCACGCTCGACCATGGCCGCATCGAGAATATCGACATGGACGCCATGACCATGGCCTACCGCCTGCAGAACGCGGCGCTGGCCAAGGACCTCAAAGTTGGCGACCGCGTCCGTTTCTCGGCCGAGATGGTGGACGATGAGCCGCGCATCACCCGCATCGAGCGCCTCAAGGGCGGTGCCAAATGAAGGTCGTCGCCACGATGGCCCTTTTGCTGACCCTGGCCAGTGCCACGGGCGGGGCTTGGGCGCATGCCGCGCTGCAGTCCGCCAGCCCCGCCGCTTCTGCGGTGCTGGCTAAGGCACCCAAGGAAATCCGTCTGAGCTTCAATGAAGCCGTGGAGGGCCCGTTCAGCAAAATCGCCTTGAGTGACGCGCAACACGCGGCGGTCGCCTTGCCTGCGGTCCAGCTCGATGCGAAGAATCCCAAAGTGATGACTGTGGCGGTGCCGCCCCTGAAGCCGGGTACCTACCAGGTGCAGTGGTCCACCATGACCCGCGACGGGCACAAGACCAAAGGCCAGTACAGCTTCCAGGTGAAGTGATGGAGGGGGCTGCGTTCCCCCAGCTCGCGGCCACCTTCGTGCTCAACCTCGCCTTCGCCATCCTGGCCGGGGCGAGTGTTGTGGCGTGGTGGCTGCGCAGCCATGACTGGGCCGGGCGCCCTGCCCTGCCCGTGCCAGCGCTGGTCGCGGCGGTAGCTGCGGTGGCCTTGACGGCCGACGGAGCCGGCTTCTGGCTGGCTGCGGCGCGCATGGCGGAAGTACCGCTGGGCGAAGCCTGGCCGGCGGTGCGCTCCATGGCCGCGGACACCCATTTCGGCCGAGTCTGGGTGCTCGGGATGGGCGCGCTCGCGGTGGTGCTGGCCTCGGCGAGCCTGCCGGTCCGCGCCGGGGGCGGGCTGCGGCTGGCTGCCCTGCTCGTGTTCGCCGTCAGCCGCAGCCTGGGTGGGCACGCTGCCGCCGAGGGCGATCTGAGCCTGGCCCTGGGCGTCGATGTGCTGCACTTCATCCTCATCGGCCTGTGGCTCGGCGAGGTGGCGATGGCTCTGCTGCTGCTGCGTGGTCCGGCCCAGCGGGAGGCGATGGCGTTTGTGGAGCACGTGTCCAGCACGGCCACCTCGGTGCTGGTGGGCATCTTCGCGACCGGGGCCCTCAACACCTGGCGCATGGTGGCCCCGCTCGCGGGCACCCTGGGCAGCCCGTACGTGACGGTGCTCTTGCTGAAGGTCGGACTGGTTCTGCTCGCAGCGGCACTGGGCGGCATCAACCGCTTCGTGGTCATGCCGCAGATGCGGACGCCCGCCATCGCCTTCGGCGTTTCGCGCGGCCGGTTCCGAACGGTGCTGGGCATCGAATCGGTGGTGCTGGCGGCTGCCTTGGCAGCCGCCGCAGTGCTGAGTTCAACCCAGCCGCCGCACGCCGGTTGAGCGGCTGCGGCGGCAAGCGCAGGGATCAGAAGTCCTGGTCCTTGCGCCGGTCGCCCGTCTCGGGCAGGAAGTCGCAGTCGGAGAACTGCTTGCACAGCATCTCGCGCATATCGTTGATGCCGTTCTTCTGGGATGTCACGATATCGTCGCAGTAGCGGCGCAGCGAGTCATGGCTGAGGTCACTCTTGACCTGGCAGTGCAGGCTTGGGGCCAGCGCGCTCAGGTGGTGATTGCTGAAGGTGCGCAGGAACACCTCATCGAAACGGGCTCCGGATGGGGTCCCCTCCAGCATCGCGATCATGCGGCTGCCTTCAGCTGTCAGCTTCGGTTCGTGTGTCAGGCCATACCAGTCGCGCAGCATGCGCTGGGCACGGCCGATCTCTTCGCGCTGGGTGCGGTTGGCCTGGCGCGACATCGAACGGATCTGCTCCGAGCTGGCCTTCGGCGGCGTGCTGTTGATGCCCGGGGTCGGCGAGGTGCCCTCCGCCGGGTTCACCACCGGCGCGTCGCGTGTCGGGTCCGTGCCTGCCGCCAGTTCGGTCATGCGCAGAGCGGAATAATGGTGGTCGATGATGAAGACGAGATAGCCTTTCTCCCATGTGCCAGTGGGGCCACGGCCGGGTCCATCCGCCCAGGCTCCCACAGCAGTCAGCGACAGGGTCACCCCAAGAAGTGCGGCGCCAGCGCGCGATTTGAAAGCGCTTGCACGGTTCATTGTTGTCATGATGTGTTTCCTTTCGTATTCAAGTGACGAGTCAGATGCAATCGGTCAGGCGCGGCGGCGCGTCAGCAACAGTCCCATGCCGAGGCCCACGCTCAGCATGGCCCAGCTGGCCGGCTCGGGCACCGCAAGGAGCACATCGCTGGTAGTCGCCCAGTACACATTGGCTTCGGTGTCGTGGGTGCTCAGGCTCACCTGTTTCAGTCCGCTGGTGGCAAGGAACCCGATGAATGAGTTGGCTTCGGGATGCTCCAGCGTGTAAGTGAGCGAGCCATCCGCATCGACCGCGGTCAGCACGAGGGGCCCCGGATCGACGACATTGCCGAAGACATCGGTCCCGAAAAAGCCGCCGCCGAAGCCGCGCACAGGGGCAGTAAATCCGGTGAAGGTCAGCGCATCGCTGGCGACCGTCGGCGTCAGCCACGTCCCGCCGCTGGCCGGGCGCATTGCGTACAGCCCGTCCGTGCTGGCCTCGGTGCTGACGGTGTAACCGACAGCACCAGTGGCACGAGTCAACGGGCTGTCCAGGAACCCCGGCTCCAGGTCCATGAAGGTGTCGCTTGCCGTTGCCCCGACTGCAGCCAGAAAGGCCGTGCGGTCGGTGTACACCGTGATGTCCGCATGCGCCATCGGGACGCTGAGCAGCAGCACCGCACCCACTGTGGTACAGCCTATTCGCTTCTTCATTTTGTTCTCCTCTGAGTTAGAAAACCATGCACGGCAGTTCGGTGCTGCTAGTACCAGAGCCGCACGCCAAACCGCAATGCGGTAGCCGAGGTCTGCCTGCCCTCGCTCTGTGCCAAGTCGGCTGTCTGGTGAAACCGGCGCGTCCATTCCAGCCCAAGGTAGGGCGCGAACTGGCGGGTGACTTCGTACCTGAGCGTGAGAGCCGCCGACGTATCGGACAGCCCCGCGCCAAGGCCGCGCTCACGGTCCGCACGCGAATACATGTTCGCAGCGAGCTCCGGCTCCAGGATCAGACGCGGCGTGAACAGCAACTCGTACTTCACGTTGAAGCGCGCTGCCAGACTGCCGGCACGGCCCACGTACGCGGTCGCCTCGGTTTCGAAGCGGTAGGGAGCGAGCCCCTGGATGCCTGCCGCCAGCCAGTCCCGTGCAGGCCCTCCGCCGGTGTCGTGGCGTGCCCCGAGCTGGGTACTCCAGAAGGCCGCTACATTCCGGTTCCACAGCAGCTCCGTGCGGGCGCTGTCCAGCCGCCCGCCGCGCCGTTCTGCGTCCAGCTTGAACCAGACCTTGTCGATATCGCCGCCGTACCAGGCTTCGGATTCGGTCCGCGCGCTTGTTGCGTGCCGGTCGCGGGACCATTCGAGCCGGTCGACAAGAATGCGCCCGAACAGCATGTCGTCGGCCATCTCCATTCCGCCGAGATGAGATCGTTGCGTCCCCTCCGAGTAGTCGGGTGCGCGTGCGTTGGCCGGTGGCTGGCCACCCTGCATCGGGCCCATGGTCATGCCGGGCATCGAATCCATCTGCATGCCCGGCATCGAATGCTTCTGCATGTCCGGCATCGAGTCCTTCTTCGTGTCTGGCATGGAGTCCTTCTGCATGCCCGACATCGAATCCATCTTCATGCCCGGCACCGAATCCATCTGCTTGCCTGGAGTCGAACCCATCGGCATCCCGGGCATCGGTTGGCTGGTTTGCTGGCTCCAGGCGGGCACCGGACTGGCGGCGGCACAGAGCAGCACGCCAAGGGAGAGTTGGTCGCGAAATTTCATGAGACGATCACCTCCCGGAACATGCCCGCTTCCATGTGATAGAGCAAATGACAGTGATAGGCCCAGTGCCCCAGGGCGTCCGCAGTCACGCGGTACGCGATGCGCTGTGCTGGCTGAACATTGAAGGTGTGCTTGCGCACCAGGAAGTCGCCCTCCGGGCTCTCCAGCTCGCCCCACATCCCGTGCAGGTGGATGGGATGGTTCATCATCGTGTCATTCACCAGGACGATGCGCAGCCGCTCGCCGTGGCGGAAATGCACTGGCTTTGATTCGGAGAACTTCTGGCCGTCAAAGGACCAGACGAAGCGCTCCATGTTGCCTGTCAGGTGCAGTTCGATGTCCCGCGATGGTGCGCGCCGGTCAATGCTGCCGCCCACCGTCCGCAGGTCAGCGTAGGTGAGCACGCGGCGTCCGTTCCCGCGCAGGTTGATGCCGGGGTCGTCGAGATTGGTGCGGGGCATGTCCACATGCATGTCCACGTTGGGGGTATATTCCGTTCGGGCATGCCGCGCTGAACCGACAGGAGCGCCGCGCTCCCAGCGCAACTGGGGCGGCGCGGCCCCGGCGGAGGCTCCCATCGCCATTCCTGGCATGGTGCCCGGCGCGGCGGTCTGGCTGGGTGGCTTCTGGTTGTGGTTCGTCTTGTTCGGGTCCATCGCCGTGTGACCCATCTGGCCGTGGCTCATCTGCATCTGGCTATGGTCCATTTGGCTCGGTTTCATTTGGCTCTGGTCCATTTGACTGTGGTCCATCTGGCTGTGGTCCATCTGGCTGTGGTCCATCTGGCTGTGGTCCACCTGGCTGTGGTCCATTTGGCTGTGGTCCATCGGATTCGGGTTCATCCGGCTCTGGTCCATTCGACTATGGTCCATCTGGCTGTGGTCCATCGGACTGTGCTCGCCGCTGTCCGCTCCTGCGGGGCCCGGCCCCGTTCTGTGCATCGCGCCATGCCCATTTCCGCCCATGGCCATCGCCCCCATCATGTCGACCATCTCCAGCCACTGAGGCGGGTCCACAGCCGGCACTGGCGCCTGCATACCGGCCCGCGGCGCCAGGGTCCCCCGCACAAAGCCTGTGCGGTCGATGGACTGGGCAAACACGGTGTACGCTTGATCATCGGGCTCGACAATGACGTCATAGGTTTCCGCAACGGAGATCCTGAATTCATCGACCGTCACCGGCTCGACGTCCTGGCCATCCGCCGCCACCACGTTCAACTTGAGCCCGGGAATGCGCACGTCGAAGATCGTCGTGGCCGAGCCGTTGATGAAGCGCAGCCGCACCCGCTCGCCTGGACGGAACAGGCCGGTCCAGTTGCGGGCGGCGATCTGGCCGTTGATCAAGTAGTGCAGCGATGCGGTGACATTGCGGCTTGCCGTCACGTCGCTGAAGTCCGTGGGCATCATCCGCATGCGGTTCCACATCTTGCGCTTGTCGAGTGCCGCGGCCCAGCCCATGCTGCGCACATCGCGGACCAGGTCGCCCAGGGTGGGCTGATTGGCGTTGAAGAAGTCACTCATCTTCTTCAGGTCGGCGAAGATGCGCTCGGGTACGCCGTCCGTCCAGTCTGAAAGCATGACCACGTAGTCGCGGTCGGCCGGGATCCGCTCGCCACTCTTTGGAGCGATGACGATGGCCCCGTAGAGCCCGGTTTGTTCCTGGAACCGCGAATGGCTGTGGTACCAGTAGGTTCCACTCTGCTTCACCGGAAAGCGGTAAGTGAAGGTTTGTCCGGGCGCGATGCCCGGAAAGCTGAGTCCAGGCACGCCATCCATGTCGGCCGGAACAAGCACTCCGTGCCAATGAATGGACGAAGGCGTGTCCAGGAGATTGGTCACGTGCAGGGTGACCAGGTCGCCCTCGGTCCACATGAGGGTGGGAGCGGGAACGCGCCCGTTGACCGCGGTTGCAACGCGCTGAGCGCCGGTGACATTGACGCCAGTGGCACCTATCGTCAAATGAAATGCCTTGCCGCTGAGGACGTCCGAGTCGCCAGTCAGCTGAGCCAACGCGCGGGCCGGCAGCCCGCCGCTCGCGATGGTGCCGAATGCCGCGAGCCCCTTGAGCACACGGCGGCGCAACTGGCTCGGCAAGCCAGGCGCCAAACGAGAAGTAAGCATGAGTGATCCATTGAACATGAGCCCAGTTCGAGCTCGTCAGTCGCTATCCAGCCCGGGACGGGCCAGCCCTGAAAATGTCAATGGGGGAGTACTCTGGGCGGAGGATCGGGGAGCGGAGGGATAAAGCTATGGATAGCGAGGTCGGGCGCGCTGACCAGCTGGCTCGGGATGCGGACTGCCGCGATCAAGGCGGGCCCGCGCTGCGTCACCCACGTCCCGGCGCAGGACGCCGCACAGCCACAGGACACCTTTTTTTTGCCTTTGCAACAGCACTTGTGCCGAGCGCTGGCGTCGGAAACCGTGAGCGACATCAGCGTGGGAGCACCGTGTCCGCCGACTGGCCGGCTGTGGCGATGCAGAGACTGAGCCCACGCGCCACCGCCGCCCTGCAGGCATATAAGCAGGACCAGCAGGTGCAGGAGCGAGCGGGACAGGAGACGGGCCATGTCTGAAACTTAGCATTTCAGGCTCGCCCAGGCGTGCACGATTCTCGTCGGAATGTCCGATATCCGTACAGCAGAGCCCGCCCCTGGCACTCTCAGCGCAAGCGCGTGATCTCGTGTGCCCCAGGGGTCCGGACCACTTCACCGCCCCCATCGCGCACGGCGCGCAAGGAGCTCCCCAGCACGGACAGCGCGGACCGCACGAACAGGGCGGCGATGGCCACGCCCACGATGACATCCGGCCAGCGTGACGTCCACGTATAGCTGGCGACAGCCGCACCGAGGACGCCAACGTTGGCAAACAGGTCGTTGCGCGAGCAGAGCCAGGTGGAACTCATGTTCAGGTTATCGCCGCGATGGCGGTACAGCAGCCCGAAACACACGAGATTGGCGAACAGTGCGACCGCACCCACCGCGCCCATCGTTTCGACACCCGGCATGACCGGTACCAGCATCTTGTGCAGAGCCTCGCCGAACACACCCAGGCCAAACACCAGCATGAAGACGCCTTTCGCCAGCGCGGCCCCGGCTTGCCAACGCGCCGACCGCGCCAGGACGAACAGGCTGAAGCCGTACACGAGCGCGTCACCGAACATGTCGAGCGCGTCTGCCAACAAGGAGGTCGACTGCGCCATCCAGCCGGCCGCGCCCTCCACCAGGAACATCACGGCGTTGATCGCCAAAACGATCCAGAGCACCCGGCCATGCGACGCTCGCAGAGCCTGGATTTCGCAGCCCTTGTTCTCGCAACAGCCCGCCATTCCCGCATCCTGAGAATCATGAAAGCCGAATGATACCGGAAGGCTGGATCGCTAGTCTGGCACTTGATGGCGGCTCCGGTCAGGTGAACGCGGCGCGTCGGTCAGGCTGTCAGCACGACAGAACGGAAAACGCCCTGGATTTCACTCACGTTCGCGCACCAGATTAATCGAGTACTGCGGCAGGGAGACGGTGAGATCCTCACTGCCAACCGTGACCTGACACGCGAGGCGCGAAAGCGGAGTCAGACCCCATGCGCGGTCCAGCATATCCTGTAGCTGCGCAAAGCAAAGGCGCGCTGCTGCCGGCCTTCAACGCGGCCGCGCTACCAGGGCTGGGGGTGAAGGCCACGGTCGGCACCGCCGAGATCTACCTGGGCAACCTTCGAATGGTGGGGCAGCCTGGAGCGGATCTGGTGGCGCTGGCGACCGCTGCCGAACTCAATGAAGGGCTCGGGCGTACGGTGCCCTGGCTGGTGCGCCGCGAGGATGAACGGTCCGTGCTTGCGATCAGATTTTGGCAAGCTGCGCGTTGATGGCCTTGCGTGCCCGTTCGTTCCGCTCACTGTAGCGGTCAGTCAAATAGTCGGCCCGTCCACGCATCAGCAGCGTGATCTTGAAAAGCTCTTCCATCACGTCCACCACCCGGTCGTAATACCCCGATGGCCGCATCCGTCCCTCTTCATCGAATTCCTTGTAGGCCATCGGCACCGAGGATTGATTCGGGATCGTAAACATGCGCATCCAGCGCCCCAGCAGCCGCAGGGTGTTAACCACGTTGAACGACTGCGATCCACCGCAGACTTGCATCACGGCCAGCGTGCGCCCCTGGCTGGGGCGGACCGCGCCCTGTTCCAGAGGGATCCAGTCAATCTGGTTTTTCATCACGGCCGCGATCGTGCCGTGGCGCTCTGGACTGCACCAGACCTGGCCTTCCGACCACAGGCACAGCTCGCGCAGCTCGACGACCTTCGGGTGCGTCTCCGGGACGCTCCCCACCATGGGCAGCTCCGTCGGATCGAAGATCCTCACCTCGGCGCCGAAGTGGCGCAGAATGCGGGCCGCCTCCAGCGTCAGGAAGCGGCTGTACGAGCGCTCCCGCAGGGAGCCGTACAGCATCAGGATGCGCGGCGGATGGTTCAGGTCACCGACCGGTTGCAGCTTGGCCTCGGTGGGCAGTTCCAGCAGGTCGGCTTTGATATTGGGGAGATCGGAAATGTCACTCATGGCAGATAGTTCAACTTAGCTCAGCCGCAGGGCCAACGCGGCCAAGGTCACGAACAGAATAGGAAGGGTCAGTAGAATGCCGACCCGGAAGTAGTAGGCCCACGAAATCCGAATGTCCTTCGTGGAAAGCACATGCAGCCACAACAGCGTAGCCAGGCTGCCGATAGGAGTGATTTTCGGGCCCAGGTCCGCACCAATGACGTTGGCATACACCATCGCCTCGCGAACCACGCCGTGCGCGGTGGTGCCATCGATGGCAAGTGCACCGACGAGCACAGTGGGCATGTTGTTCATGATGGACGACAGGATCGCTGTGATGAAGCCGGTACCGAGCGAGGCACCCCAGATCCCGTGTTCCGCACAGCTGTTGAGCAGCGCCGTCAGGTAGTCGGTGAGCCCGGCATTGCGCAGCCCATACACCACCAGGTACATGCCCAGCGAGAACACGACAACCTGCCAGGGCGCCCCGCGCAGCACCTCCCGGGTCGCGATCCGATGCCCGCGTGCGGCCACGGCCAGCAGAACCGCCGCCCCCGCTGCGGCAACAACGCTGATCGGAATGCCTGCGGCGTCCAGCCAGAAGAAGCCGATCAGCAGCACCGCGAGCACGGCCCACCCGGTCAGGAACGTCGCTCGATCATGGATGGCTTCGGCCGGGCGCCGCAGCTGGGCGAGGTCATAGTCGGCCGGGATGTCCTTGCGGAAGAACCAGACGAGTGCGGCCAGCGTCGCTGCCACGGAGACCAGGTCCACCGGGACCATCACCGCCGCATAGCGGGCAAAGCTGATCCGGAAAAAGTCCGCCGACACGATGTTCACGAGGTTGGACACCACCAGCGGCAAGCTGGCGGTATCGGCGATAAAGCCAGCCGCCATCACGAAGGCCAGTGTCGTGCGCGGTGAGAACCGCAGGGCGGCCAGCATGGCGATGACGATCGGCGTGAGTATCAGCGCCGCGCCGTCGTTGGCGAACAGCGCCGCCACGGCTGCACCCAGCAGGACCAGCAGCACGAACAGCCGCCGTCCGTGCCCGCCGCCCCAGCGTGCCACATGCAGTGCGCACCACTCGAAGAATCCGGCCTTGTCGAGCAGCAGGCTGATGATAATGACGGCCACAAATGCGCCCGTGGCGTTCCACACGATGTGCCACACCACGGGAATGTCGCTCACATGGATGACGCCTGCCAGCAGGGCTACGACGGCACCGGCGGCGGCACTCCAGCCGATGCCGAGGCCACGCGGCTGCCAGATGACGAAGGTCAGCGTCGCCAGAAAAATGAGGAATGCAATCAGCACGAAAAGCTTTCAAACAATGGGAAGTCCCCGCCGGCATCAGCCAGCAGGCGGGTGGGTACAGGTTCAGCCTGCGAGCTGCCCGATGCGGTCCAGTTCAGCCTTGAAACGAGTCCGGTCCTGCGCGAGCTCGTCCAGCGGCAGCGCGAGGAACGCCTCGATACGGGCGCGCAGAATCGCGTAGGCCTGCTCGAAAGCGGCGCTGATTTCCTCGTACGTTCCCACCACGTGGCTCGGGTCGTCGACGCCCCAGTGAGTCCGCAACACCGGGCCGAGATAGGCTGGGCATGTCTCGCCTGCCGCACTGGCGCACACGGTGACGACGACGTCCGGTGTCACCGGCAGATGGTCCCAGGATTTGCTGAAATATCCTTCGGTTGGAATGCCCTTTTGAGCAAGCAAAGCCAGGGCTCTTTCGTTCAGCTTGCCGGTCGGCTGGCTGCCCGCGCTGAGGGCATGCCAGCCTGGCGGCGCGAGATGATTGAAGACGGCTTCACTGATCAGGGAGCGGCACGAATTGCCGGTGCAAAGGAAAAGTACGTTCAAGATGATCCTCGGATTCGGTTCAGGGAGTGGCGGACCCCGGGGCACTGCCGCATCTGCTCCCGGTCGAGCATGGATTGCCGCCGCAGCAGTTCTCGGTCAGGAAGGCGAGGACACCGTTCATGGTGGCGAAATTGGCCGCGTAGATCACAAACCGGCCGTCCTGGCGCGCGCTGGCGAGCCGCGCATGCGTGAGTTCTTTCAGGTGGAACGACAGCGATGACGGTGGGATGTCGAGGGCTTCCGCTATCTTCGTGGCGGACATGCCGGACGGGCCGACCTGCACCAGCAGGCGGAAGATCGCGAGACGCGATTCCTGGGCCAACGCTGCCAGTGCAGCCAGTACAGCGGCAGTATCCATGCGATATCCTTCTTCAGTCATTTGATTCATGAGGTGTGACCGCCCCGTTTTCATTGCGCGACGCTCCAATGGTGATCAATTCCGCCTGCAGGGCCATGCGCGACAGCTTTTCAAGCGGCAGATTGGTGAACATCTCCAGCCGGGTCTTGATTTCCCGAGCGACGGTGGCGAAGGCCTGGCGCACAGCGGTCTCATCGTCTTGTGCCCGGGTCGGATCGACGAAGCTCCAGTGTGCCGTGACCGGATGGCCGGGCCAGCGCGGACAGCCTTCGCCGGCTGCCTGGTCGCAGACTGTGATTACGAAGTCCATATCCGGCGCGTCCGCGGTGCTGAATTCGTCCCAGCCTTTGCTGCGCAATCCGTCTGCTGGGAACCGCAGGCGTTCGATCTGCTCCAATGCGAGCGGATGAATTGCTCCGGCGGGTTGGCTTCCTGCGCTGAAGGCCCGGAACTTGCCGCCACCGAGTGGGTTAAGCAAAGCCTCAGCGATGATGCTGCGGGCGGAGTTTCCGGTGCAAAGAAACAAAACATTGAAAACACGGTCGTGTGACATGGCCTGGCCTTTCGATATGATACGACACTTCCAAGAATATGGAAATCTTGTGACGGCCGTGTGACAACAGCGAAGGCGACCGAGGAAGTCAAATGAGCATTTCAAAGGTCCATAGCGCAATGAACCCAAAGAAAAACATGCCGGTCTGGAGCGGCGTATCCTTGACCTCATGGGCTTCGACCAGCAGTTCTTCCGTCACCAGATACAGCAAGGCCGCAACCCCGACGGCCAGCAAGCCATCGATGACACTCGGACGCAGCACGGTCAACGCCCAAGCACCAAGCCCGGCCCCTACGACCAGAACAACGCCGAGTAGGACGGCAGTGGTGATGATGCGGCCACCAGCCGTCCGGTTCGCCGCCAGGGTGGTGGCGATGGCGACTCCCAGGAACCCGAGCTCCAAGGTCAGCCCCACGGTCAGAAGCATGCTCTGGACCTGCCCCGCCGCGAACGACAGGCCAATCAGTAACCCGTCCAGAAAGACGTCCACGCCCACGGCCGCCAGCATGGCTCCATTGCTGGCTTGCAGTGCGTCTTCCGGCTGCAGGAACTTCAGCGTCAGCAGGACTACGACGCCCAGCGAAAACCCAAGTAAGGTCACCCATGGCATGTGCCGGTGAACGAGATCCGGCAGCAACTCGGTTGCCAGCACACAGAACACGACGCCCGCAGCTAAGTGCTGGATGCCACTACGAACCGCATCGCCAGGCACTCTCCACATCGCGACTGCTGTTCCTACCAGGACCGCCAGCGCGGGAATGCTCGCATACCCCAAAGACTGCAGCATCGGAGCGCTCATCGGCCCTGCCCCCGCTTCTTCCCGAACGGTGTCGCGCTCCGTTTCTTATTATGGATGTAGGCGAGCACTTTCAATCCGACCAGCAGCGCTGCGATGCTGCCCACTCCGCAACCGAGCACGGTCCAGATGAGATCGGGCGGAATAGCGGCCGCTGGCGGCTCCAGAGAGCGGGATCCTGCAGCTGTGAGGATGGTCAGCGAAGTCATGTGCGTGGTGAGAATGCCAGCAAGCGCAGGCCGTTGATCACGACCAGCAGGGTGGAACCTTCATGGAACAGGACTGCCGTTCCAATGTTCAATCCGAACAGCGTGGCCGGAATCAGCACCGCCACCATGCCCAGGCTGACCCACAGGTTTTGGCGGATGGCGCGGCTGGTATGGCGCGACAGTTCGACCGCGAACGCCAGCTTGGAGAGGTCATCGCCCATCAGGGCCACATCGGCCGCCTCCAGTGCCACGTCCGAGCCGGCCGCCCCCATGGCGATTCCAACGGTCGCGTGCGCGAGCGCCGGGGCATCGTTTACGCCGTCGCCGACCATCGCCACCTTCGACTCTTCCTGCTTGAGGCGCTCGATCGCGGTGACCTTTTCTTCCGGCAGCAAGTCGCCCTTGGCCTCGGTCAGCCCGATCGCCTGACCCACGGCATCGGCCACGTTTTGGTTGTCGCCCGAAATCAGGATGCGCCGGCGGATTCCCAGGCGGTCCAGCTGCCCCATGACTTCCTTGACGTTGGCGCGCGGCGTGTCCATCAGACCGAAGACGCCGAGGAAGGCATCGCCGTACCGGACAATCACGGTTGTCCGTCCCTGCTCCTTCAACGCGTCATTGGCCTTTCGAATCTGCTCGGGCACCTCCGCGAACATGCTGGCCTTACCGATCCTCACTTCTCGCCCACCAATGCGCGCTTCGACGCCTTTGCCGGTCACGCTGCGCATCTCCGTCGCAGGACTCCAGCGCTGCGGGCCATCCGGCTGGCGGTCCCGGATACCCTGGACGATCGCCGCAGCCAAGGGATGGTCGCTTTGCGCTTCGACGGCCCATCCCACCGCCAGCAGATCATCTTCGCTGGCGCCAGGCGCGGGCACCACATCGACGAGACGCGGCTTACCTTCAGTCAGCGTGCCCGTCTTATCGAAAGCAATCGCACACAGACTGCCAAGATTCTCCAGGGGAGCCCCACCCTTGATCAATACCCCGCCACGGCCGGCACGCGCCACCCCACTCAATACGGCGCTGGGAACCGAAATCGCCAGCGCGCACGGACTGGCTGCGACCAGCACCGCCATCGCTCGATAGAAACTGACAGAGAACGCTTCATCCCGCACCACCCACGCAAACATCAGCAGACCCACGAACAGCAGCACGGCGGGAACAAAGTAGCGCTGGAAGCGGGCGGTAAAGTCCTGGGCTGGAGAACGCTGTGCCTGCGCTTCAGTCACCAGTCGCACCACTCGCGCCATGGTGGACTCCTTTGCCAGCCGAGCCACCTGGATCTCGATCGCCCCTGCGCCGTTGATGGTGCCGGCGTAGACCCGGTTCGCCGCTGGCACTTTGGAGAAATTGGCCAGTGCGGATGCAATGTCGCCCTCCAGCCTGACCTTATCCACGGGCACACTCTCTCCGGTGACAGGCGCCTGGTCCACGCTCGTACTGCCTTGGGCCACGACGCCATCGGCGGGCAGGCGCTCATTGGGTTTGACGAGCACCGTATCGCCCACCTTTAGGTCGGCGACGGCGACCTCCTCTTCTTTCCCGTCCCGCCGCACCAGCGCGTGGTCCGGAGCCAGATGCGCGAGCGCCTCGATGGCCTTGCGCGCGCGCCCCATGGCAAAGTGTTCCAGTGCGTGCCCCAAGCTGAAGAGAAACAGCAGGACCGCTCCTTCCGCCCATTGCCCCAGCGCGGCGGCACCCGCCGCCGCGACCAGCATCAAGGTATCGATCTCGAATCGCCGCGCACGCAGGTTGCCGATCGCCTCCCGGGCGGTAAAGAAGGCGCCGCATGCGTACGCGGCCAAATACAGCGCCAGCGGCAACCATTCTGAACCTGCACTTGCTCGTTCAATCAACCAGCCCGCGAACGTTAACGCTCCAGCCGCAACCGCGAAAATCAGCTCGGTGTGCTCGCCAAATATGCCTCCGTGTGCGTGCCCATGCCCAGCATCGCCTTCGTGCTCGTGTTGATGGTCTTCCCTGTCGGACTGTCTGCTGCCCTGCTCTTGGCTAACCTCGGTCTCAGTCACGTTGATCCTTTCTTCGTGGGGTCGCCAGATTCCACCACCACCCGGCGACCCCGTCCGTGCGTTCACTCACTCGTCGGCAACTCAGGCAATCGGAAGCAGGTTCCCGATCTCCGTGGCGTACACCCACCCCGCGTTGCGCTGTCCGGTACGTCCCACGGTGCGAATGATGCCGATGAGCTCATCCACATGCTGATCCTCGCAGAGCAGCTCCAGCTTGTACTCATTGACCACCTCGTCTCCAAGCGCCACCGAATAGTGGCGCTCGGTCTGGTTGAGCGGCAGGAGCGAGCCCTGGACCACATAGACAGCCAGGTTATGCTGACCTGCGTCTGCTGCGCTCCAGGCGATCGAGCCCTTGAGGGCGGCAATGACCTCGCCAATCCGGTTCGCATGCACAAATGCCTTCACTTCTTTCATGCCATGTCCTCCATCAAGAGTTATCCCGAGCGCGGGCATCGGCCCGGGCTTCAGCCCATTCGTACATCAAAGGCAACAGCAGCAGGGTCAGCGCGGTGGACGTGATCAAGCCGCCTACCACCACAGTGGCCAGTGGCCGCTGGGTTTCCGCACCCACGCCAGTCGCCAGCAGCATGGGCACCAAGCCGAGAATCGCCACCGAGGCGGTCATCAACACCGGCCGCAGGCGTAGGCGGGCGCCCTGGCGCACGGCTTCCCGCAGCTCCAGGCCCTGCTGGCGCAGGCCATTCAAGAAAGAGATCAGCACGATCCCGTTCAGCATGGCGACGCCGAACACCGCGATGAAGCCGATCGCCGACGGCACCGACAGGTACTGCCCGGTGATGAACAGGCCGACCACGCCACCGATCACTGCGAATGGCACGTTCGCGATGATCAGCGTCGCGTGGCGCAGCGAGTTGAACGCCGTATAGAGCAGCAGGAAAATCAGGCCAATCGTCAGGGGGACGATCATCGCCAGGCGGGCCATGGCGCGTTGCTGATTCTCGAAGGCGCCCCCCCATTGCGTGTAATAGCCGGGAGGCAGCGAGACCCGGGCCTTCAGCGCCGCATCGGCGTCCTTGACGAAGCTGTCGACATCACGCCCCTGGACATCCATCTGCAGCACCGAGTAGCGCTGCAGCGCCTCGCGACGGACGAAGGAATATCCCTCATCGGTCTCGATGGTGGCCACTTGCGAGAACGGCACCACGGCCCCGGACGGCGTGCGGATCGGGATGGCGGCGATCGCCGCGGGTGACTGGCGATACTGATCCGCCAGCCGCACCGCAATGTCGAAGCGGCGCGTCCCTTCGATCAGGGTCGAGACGGGCGCTCCGCCGACCCCGGCCTGCACCACGCTCAAAACTTCATCGGCATTGATGCCATAGCGCGCCATCGCCTCGCGATTGACTTTGATGATCAGTTGCGGCTTGCCCTTGTTCGCCTCGGCCGACAGGTCCGCCACGCCATTCACTTTGGCCAGCACGCGTTTCATCTGGGCCGTGAGACGGTCCAGCGTCTCCAGGTCTTCCCCGTAGATCTTCAGCGCCAGGGTCGCGCGCACGCCCGAGATCAGTTCCTCGACCCGCATCTGGATCGGCTGGGTCGCCCCAAACACCACCGTCGGCACCGACTGCTCCAGGGCCTCCTGCATCTCCCGTGCGAGGGCCGAATAGCTGAGGGTGCGCGGCCACTCCTTCTGCGACTTCAAATCCAGGAGGATTTCCATGTAGTTGACGTCCGCGGTCTCGCCCTTCTCCGCGCGGCCGATGGTGGCGAGTACGCTGCGCACCTGCGGGAAGCGGGATCGCAATTGCTGCTCCACCACCGTCGAGACGCGTATCGATTCCTCCAGAGACGTCGAGGGAATGCCGGTGACACGGAACATCAGCGTCCCCTCCTGCAGCGTCGGCATGAATTCCTTGCCCAGGAACGGGAACAGCGCCAGCGTGGCCACGAGCAGGAGCACGGCCCCGGCGACCACTGGCTTCTTGCGTTCAAGAGCCCAGTCGAGCAGCGGCACATACAGCCGCTTGGCGCGCGCGACCAGGAAAGTGTCGCGTTCCTCCTTGGGGCGCAGAATCAGCGCCGCCAGCACCGGCACGAGAGTGAGGGACAGCAGCAACGAGCCGGCCATCGCGAAGGTAATCGTCAGGGCCATGGGCTTGAACATCTTGCCTTCCAAACCCGTCAGCGAGAACAACGGCAGGAAGACGACGATGATGATCAAGATGGCGAAGGCAATCGGGTTGATCACCTCGCGCGCCGCCTCCAGGATCAGCGCGGTGCGGCTGATTGGCCGCCCGTGCTCCCGCGCCTCGGCCAGCAGGCGGAAGGCATTTTCCACCATGACCACGGCGCCATCCACCATCATGCCGGTGCCGATCGCCAGGCCGGCCAGCGACATGAGATTGGCCGACAATCCGAACTGCCGCATCAGCATGAAAGCGATCAGCATCGCCAGCGGCAGCGTCACGATGACCACCACGGCGGAGCGGACCTCGCCGAGGAACAGGAACAGGATCACGGCCACGAGAATCGCGCCTTCCACCAGCGAGCTTTCGGCGGTGCTCAAGGCCTTCTCGACCAGCTCGGTGCGGTCGTACACCGGTTTCAGTGTCACTCCCTTCGGCAACGCCGCCTGCGCCACCGCCAGCTTCGCCTTCACCGCATCAACGACCGATTTCGCATTCTCGTTCACCCGCGCGAGCGCCATGCCGAGCACGGTCTCCTTGCCGTCCCGGGTCACAGCGCCGGTGCGCAAGGCGGGTGCCTCACGCACCACGGCCACGTCCCGCACGTACACCGGCACGCCTTCGTGTGCGGCCACGACGATGGCGCCGATGTCGTCAGCACTGGACACCAGTCCCAAACCGCGCACCAGGTATTGTTCGGAGCCGATGTTGAGATATTGACCGCCGACCTGCTGGTTGTTGGCGGTCAGGCGTTCCATGACCTCCTTGAACGTCAGCTTGTACTTCAGGAGCTTTTGCGGATCGATCTGGACCTGGAACTGCCTTTCTTCGCCGCCCCAGGAAATCACGTCATCCACTCCGGGCGCAGTGCGCACGATCAGACGCACCGTCCAGTCATGCAGCGTGCGTAGGTCCATGGCGGACAGCTTGTTGTCGGCCGACTCGATCGTGTACCAGAACACCTGTCCGAGACCCGAACTGTTAGGCCCAAGCACCGGCTCGCCGTAGCCCTGCGGCAGGCGTTCGCGCGCTTCCTGCAGCTTTTCGCCGACCAGGCGGCGGGCGAAATAAATGTCCACATCGTCCTTGAAATAGACGCCCACATAGGACAGGCCGAACAAGGACACCGAGCGCACTTCTTCGACACCCGGCAGCCCCGCCATTGCGCCTTCGATCGGCGTGGTCAGCAGCTTCTCGACATCTTCCGCGGCCAGGCCATCCGATTCCGTGTAGACGTTGACCTGGACCGGAGTCACATCGGGAAACGCATCAACTGGCACCGTTCGGAAAGCCCGTATGCCGAGACCGATGATGACGGCGAAGGCCACCAGCACCAGCACTTTGTACCGCAGCGATGCATCGACAATTGCATTGAGCATGTGCGTCCCCTTACTCTTCGCCGATCTGCGACTTGAGCAGACGCGCCTTCAACGCATACGCTCCGGCCACGACCACGCGCTCGCCGGCGGACACACCGGACGTGACTACCACCCTGCCATTCAAGCGCTGTCCGGTCTGGACAGGGCGTGGTTGATAGCCGTTCTTGAGTGCCACGAAGACGGTCGACTGCCCCTGCAGCAGCACCACGGCGGCGTCCGGCACGGAGAGGACGCTGGGCACCTGCTGGCCGGTTGCAATGTGAACCGTGGCGAACATCTCCGGCTTGAGCCGCCGCTGCGGGTTGGCGACCACGATACGGGCCACGCCGGTACGCGTCTCCGGATCCAGTGCCCCGGCCACGTAGTCAACCCGGCCGGTGAAGCGCTCACCGGGCAATGCACCCACTTCGGCTGTGGCCGACGCCCCGGCACGCACCCGGGACACCAGTTCCTCGCTCAGGTTCGCCTCGATCCAGACGGTGGAGAGGTCAGCCACGGTAAACATGGGCTCCGTGCTGCTGGCCTGCTCGCCTATGCTCGCGTTCTTCTGCACAATCTCGCCGGCGATGGGCGAGCGGACCGCCATCACGGCCGCAACTTCGCCCGTGGCAGGTGTGGCACCGAGCAGCCTGAGTTTCTCGCGGGCCGTCCGCAGCTCCGCGTTGGCCTTCTCCAAGTCGCCTGTGGCACGGATCAAATCGCGCCGGGGAACGATTTCTTCGTCCGCCAACTTGCGCGTGCGGTCAAAGTCGGCCGCGGCCACTTGCTGACTGGCTGCCGCCTGGCGGTAGGCCAGTTGGGCGTCGCCGACGGCCAGGCTGTCGAGGGTGGCGAGCACCTGGCCCGCGCGAACGGTCATTCCCAGTGCACCTGGCGAGCTAAGTACGCGCCCCTCTGTCCGCGCGACGATGCGCGCATAGCGATCCTGGTTCGGCTTGATCGTTGCACTGACGTTCACAGTGGCGGTAGCGGCCGCTGGTGCCAAGGTCTCGACCTTGAGACCGGCATGTTCAAGCTCCGCTGGAGTCAGGACGAGCGTCTCTTCGTCGGCAACAGGCGTGGCTGCGGGTTTTGCCTCTGGCGCAACGGCCTTGTTGCCGCAAGCCGCGAGCAAAAGACTCAGGGCCAGCATGATCGCTGGGGCGAGATTGTGTCGGGTGTCGAAAGTCATCTTCATTGGGTCTTCAATTCTTGTCAGGGTTGGGCGGACCAGCCGGCAGCGGTCTCCAGGGCCAGTCGGGTCTCCTGGTAATCGAGTTGGGCTTCGATGAGGTCGCGTCTGGCATCGACGGCCTGCCGATCTGCCGTCAGCTGTTCCAGCAGACCGATCTGGCCAGCCTGGCGCGACCTGCGACTCAACTCCTCATTTCGGGCCAGGGCGGGCATGACAACGTCCTGGAGGCGCTGGATGCGCTCCCGCAAGCTGCTCAATTTCATCCAGAGAGCGTGGATCTGGGCAGGCCCGTTCCGCTGGGCCGCGGTCCTCTCAACCGTGGCCTGTTCGAGATCAGCCCGCGCTGCCCCGATGGCGGAGGCGTTGTGCTTGAAGAGCGGGAGCGGCACCGACAGCGTCACGGTGGTGAGCTTCTCGCGGGCGGACAGCGGGCCTTCGCGGCCCATCGACACCCCCAGTGTCACGTCCGGGTAGCGCCCCGCCCTTTCCAATGCCAGGCGGGCCTGCGCCGCGACTTCGCGCGACGCCAGGGCCTGCTGGTTCGGCTGCGTGCTGGCCGTAGCCAGGAGCTCTCGCTCCGCGTAGCGCAGCGGCGCGGCGGTCAGGTCCCCTGCCACCGTGGGCAGTTCGCCGGGCGGCAGTTGCAGCGGCACGGCCAGCTCGGCGCGGGCTTCGGACAACTGTTCAGAGACAATGGCGAGCTGATTGCGGGCCCGCTCCGCCTCGACCAGAGCCACGTTCGCATCGAGCCGCGTGTCTTCCCCGGCGGCCCGGCGCTTCTCGACGGCGGCGGCGGACGCTTCGAACAGTTTGGCTGCGCGTGTTTCGACATTAAGGCGGGCTTGCAGAGCCAAAACTCGGTAGAAGCGCCGCGCCACCTCGGACCGCTGCTCCCGGCGAAGGGCCTCGATCTCCATCTGCAGGGCGCGCAGCTCGGCATCGGCAGCGTTGCGCCGATGGCCGCGCTGGCCCGCGATTTCGATCTGCTGGGAGATCCCGGCCGACCACTCGCGGTAGCGGTCGGGCTCGGTCCCGGCCAGATTGCGGCGAGTGCGCTCCAGCGTCAGTTCGGGATTTGCATTGAAAAGCGCTCCGGCATCTTGGCGCGCGCCTTCCGCGGCTGCCAGCCGTGCAAGGCGTGCGGCGATGAGGGGATTGACGTTTTCAGAACGCTGCAATGCAGCGGTCAAGGTCCAGACCGAGCTGGGTGACGGGGCAGCATCTAGTTGAGATGCAGAGCCCATTCTGGGAACGTTTGGTGTCGCAACCTGGGCGACGGCGGTCAGAGGCAGCAGCTGAATAGCCGCGGCCAGAAGCAGCGTTGGGTAACGCATCGAATTCTCCTGTGAGTGGAACAGATGTGCAGGGAGAATCCGCGATGCGGAGCAACCGAAAGCGACGAAAGACGCTACCGCATCGACGGATTACGATGCGGACAGCCAGTTGGGCCGTTCGGGAAGATCTGGGTGGAGATTGGGGTGCAACTCGATGGCCGAGCTCACTGGATCGCCGTTGATATCTGCAGGGAGGCCTGCCAGAGACTCGCCGTTCGGTGAGGCCGAGAACGCATGGCAGAAGGGACAGTCGCTGTCGGAACCGGGAGGCTTTTTCGCTGCACCACCGGCCCCCTTGTCATCCTTGGTCTCGCTGTGCGCTTTGTGCACATGGATATGGTGCCCGAAGTGCATGCTGCCCTTGCCGCTCTCATGCGTGCACGCGATCGATGCCGCCGCCCAGGAGAACTGGAGGGGGACGATCAGCAGCAGGAGGATAGCGAAGAAGCGGCGCATGACCGAGATTATAGCCTTCCTCGCACTTTGCGCGGGGACAGACCACCTTTCCCGCAAGCGAACCCAGAGCGCCACCGCTCCTGTCGTGGGGCTTCCACAAACCACACGCAACCAAGGGCGACATCAATTCAACAAAGGATTGATTTCGAATTCATGAGCAAATCGTGGGCCGCTAACGATTGCCAAGCAGCATTTTTGTGTTATATCCTTTGCAACCACATCGGTGTCCGCTTTCGAAAGCCAGAAATGTATCTGCACTCCCTCGAAATCAGGAATTTTCGCAAGATCTCTCGCTTAACGGTACCGTTCTCGCCAGGACTAAATATTTTGCTGGGGGAGAACAACGTTGGAAAAACAACAATCGTAGAAGCACTGCGGACGCTCCTGTCTAATCTCGATGAAGCCCCGGTTCGAATCTGCGTGGACGACCTTCACGACGCTAGCCAAGCGAAAGCATCCTTCCGCTTCATCTTCAAGGCCTTAACTGTCGACCAGGCCAGTGAATTCATGAGCGCAGTCACCCTTGAGCAGGATGGGACGTTTGCGGCGGCCTTTGCGGTCGAGTTCGAGGCACCGGATAGGACAGGCAGACTAAAAGTACGTCGCTATTGCGGTGAACAAGATACGGCGCCGCTAACGACCGAGATGTCTGAACAATTGCGCAGCGTGTACATGCCACCGTTACGCGATGCATCTCGAAACCTGAAGCCCGGTACGCGGAGCCTGTTAGCCCGCCTGTTGCAACGGGTGGCAACGGAACCAGGACTGGAACACTGCAATCAAATTTTGGAGCTTGTCGATGCTCAACTAGACGGAGCGCAGCCGATCGTGGCCACGCGAGAAGCAATTTCGTCACGGTACAACGAGATGCTTGGCGCCCAACTGACGCAACAGCTACACCTCAAATTGAGTCCACAGGACATTGCAAAGGT
Source organism: Zemynaea arenosa (assembly GCF_004614185.1). GTDB lineage: Bacteria > Pseudomonadota > Gammaproteobacteria > Burkholderiales > Burkholderiaceae_D > Telluria > Telluria arenosa. Next base: position 51,910 of record NZ_SPVF01000252.1, read on the forward strand.
CACGTCGCGTCTGGCAATACTAGCAGATGGTTTTGAGATCGAGCGCAACGGCCTCGGATATAACAACCTGATCTACATGGCCGCAGTCCTAGGAGAACTTGCCCTCGCTGACGAAGTCGCCTACCGGTGCCTCGTGGTTGAGGAGCCAGAAGCGCACTTGCATCCTCAGCTTCAATCCGTCTTGCTCACTTACCTCCAGGCTGAGATCTCAAGAAACACTCAGCAGCATGTCCAGCTTTTTGTCACGACGCATAGCCCTCATTTCGCAGCCCTCGCCCAGCTTGATTGTCTTGTACGGGTCAATGAACGATTCCGAACTCACACGGCTTTTCCCCTAAAACAGGCATCGCTTTCAGTACCGCAAAAACGAAAACTGCAACGCTATCTTGACATCACTCGGGCCGATTTGTTCTTTGCGCGCGGAGTAATTCTGGTCGAAGGAGCGGCCGAACGGGCACTTCTCCCAGCGATAGCCGAATCTTTAGGCGTCAATTTGCGACATGGCGGAATTACGGTGGTGAGTACAGACGGACTGAACTTCGACTGTTTCCAGCCTCTGTTCGGCGAGCTCGCAATTCCGATCAGGCTCGCAACGCTGACGGACCGTGATCCGCCTGATATACCTTTTCCGGAGCTGGGCCAGGAAGCAACTACGTCGGCAGCCGCAGCGTCCTCCCTGGCAATGGACGAAACATTCCGCAAGACCTTCATTGGAGTGAAAACGCTAGAGTACGACTTGGCGTTGCAAAGTGCAGAAAACAGACGCCTCATGCTTGATGCCCTCTCAGTGCTCCATCCGCAGATTTCAGCGGACCTACAGCGACACGTCGACGCGCAGCCCGACAATACCTCCGCAGCTCGCTGCCTGTTTCAGGGGATGTTCGAGCGGCCCAACAGTACCCGAAACGTCTCGAAAGGCGCGTTTGCCCAGGAACTGGCAGACAAAATTCGTCAACAGCCTGGCCGGTTCACTGCCCCGGCGTACATTCGAGAAGCTATAGATTGGGTCCGCATTCCGCCTCCCCCACTTAATCCTGTTCCACCGGCCCCGCCTGTCGTAGCGGGCGCTGTAGCAGTTGCGCCGTGACCGGGTCTGGAAATGTCAGTAGCTGACCAGAATGCGGTAATCAACGCTCCACTCGTCGACATGTCTGTGATCGCGGGTGCCGGCAGCGGAAAGACCAGGACCTCGATTGGGCGAGTTCTTTCGATATTGCAGCGACTCCCACCACGAACGCGTGTAGCGCTACTTTCATTTTCCAACGTTGCTGTCAACACGTTCCGTCAGGGCCTGACGGCCGTAGATTGCGACTCATCTCGTACGACCGTCGCCACCTTCGATTCCTTCTTCACTCAGCATGTAGTACTTCCTCACGCCTGGCGACTGATGGGATGCGAGGGAAGACCCTATTTAGTCATTGGCGATGAGCCTTTCCTCTCGAATTTTGCGATTCACCACCAAGGGCGGCCGCAGAACATTAGCGAGCTAAAGATCACGTTCGCCGATGGGAACTACCGGGTCTCACTCAGCAATAGCCCCGTACCTTGGCCTGCCGCACAAGACGCGATCTCCAGGTTGGGTCGAGCTGGCGCCTACACCTATGACATCGCGCGCTACTGGGCTCACGCTACTCTCACGCGATTCCCTCACTTGACCCGACTGCTGGTACATCGCTATCCCTATCTAATGATAGATGAGGCCCAGGATATTGGCTCAATGGACTGGGCTATCGTGCAGTTGCTACGAGAGTATGGCGCTCGTATTTGCTTGGTCGGGGATCCTGCCCAGGCCATTTTTGGTTTTAACGGCGGTAGCGGCCACTACCTGCGCGAACTGGGACAAGCAGCAGGCACGGCGCAATTCAGTCTCCGAACGAACTTTCGCTCGGTTCCATCGATTGTCCACTGCGCCAACCAGCTTGCAAACAGACAGGATGCGGCGAGTCGATCGGCGTTGACGACGCACAGCGGCGCCTTCATTGTGCCCTACGATTCGCAAGCACCCCGCGGCATTGTTGACCGTTTCACGGCAGTCACCCAACAACTGTCTTATTCTAGCGCCGATGCTGCGATCATCTGCCGTGCAAACACCTTGGTCGGACAAGTACGCGGTGGGAGCTCAAATCGTGGAGCGGGGCTCGTAAAACGTTTGGTAAAAGCGGCCGAGCTCAGGGTCGCCAATCAATATGATCGTGCGTTTGTAGAGTGCGTAAGCGTGGTCACGGCGCTTTTGACCCCACCTGTCCCGCGGTTTGCCAGCTTAATAAGGGACACCCCTGACGGCCTCGCGCCGCTGATTAGAGCAAGGATTTGGCGCTTTACTTGTGATCATCAAAACGGGTTACCGTCTCCAGAACTCATAGCACGCGACACCTGGTTGCCCCAACTCCTCGACAATATGCGCGCGCTACTACAGGACCTCGAGGTACACGGCTTGACCTTTGCAGATATTGGCCGGCGACTTACCGCCCGGGACTTGGACTCGACCGCATTGATGGTCGCGAACCCAGCGTGGAGGATCGACACGGTACATCAAGTAAAAGGAGAAAGTATCGATGCCGTCCTGTACATCGCGACCGAAAGGCACGCGCAAGCGCTATTCGGCGGCATTGAGACCGAGGAAGGACGGATCGGATACGTCGCACTCACCCGCGCCAGGGATCTCTTCTGGTTGGCTGTTCCAAATGAGTCATACCAAAACCTCATCCATCGAGCGGCGGCAGTAGGAATCATGCCCGTACCGGCGGCTGTGTAGGTGCGCGTTGGCGCAAGGTGATGATTTCGAGCTGTGACAGCAGGATCACGGCACCCAGCGGACCAACAAGGAACTTCTTTTGAGAGTACCAGATATCAAATTGACCGACGACGAGCTCAACCTCCTAGCTCAGATTAAGTTCGGCCGCTCTTCCCATGAGGAGCTTCGTGCGTCAAGTTTGCCAATGGCAGCCTTAACAGAGTCCCTATTGGACCGCCGCGCCATTCCAAAAGCGCGCCTTCTTTATCTGACTGATCCTGAGCGGAACCCTGGCGGGCGAGGAAAGTCCCGACAGCAGATTTTCGAGTTGAACGGCACTTCGGGAAGAGCGATCTATGCTCATGGAAATTTCTTGAAATACCTCGAATATTTCATATTCGGCCCTGATCTACCCGAAAGCATCGTTGCTCTATTCAAGGAGACGATGTGGTGCTCCGGGTATTTGACTAGCGGAGATGTCAATGACTTGGCCCCCAAAGCACGTGCCGCCGTGCGCTCAGCTCGTCTTAACCCAAGCGTTGCTGCTGAAGAGTTTTATAAATTGACCCTTGAGTGCGGTGCTATGCCATGCAGCGCCGAAACCATTCGGAAATCGATTCTCGCCGTTCGTTAGCATTCTGAATTTCACATTCATTTATCCCCAGATGCGCACTACGTTCTTAGTCGGGGCCGGTTTTTCTGCGGCGATGACGCAGGGCCGGGAGCCAATCATCGGCCATCGACCACTGCCAGTCCTAACCGATCTCGGACAGATGCTGACCACACACCTGAAAGGGCAACAATCGTACTGGGCCAGTACGTATGCGTCATTTTCGCCAGCTGTCATCAACGCCGGGGCAGGGTTGTTAAATACCTATTTCGACGGTAATCGACATCCTTACAATTTCGAACAGTTCATGTCGCTTCTCGCTTTTCAAGGAGCTCTTTACAACACAAGCCTACGCGATGCATTTCCGGAAGTCGCCAACACGGACGGCCGTGTTTTGACGTTTATTCTGCATGTGCTGTATGACTATTTCGCCCGCGCGATGTCGTACCCTGAAGAGATTCCAGCAGGCCAGAGTTTTTGGTATCAAGTCAACGACAAGGATCGTGCGGATGCCTTCCGCTCGGGATTACAGCAGTTCCTCCGCACCCATGACGCGACGTTCGTCAGCTTCAACTATGACGCCATTCTAGAATCGATGATGAATGGTCCTTCTCCCGACAAGATGCCTTACGTGCCAGAGTTATCGCACGGGATTCCGCTAGCGTATCCCTCGCGGCTCATCAATCACTACGCCATGCCTAATTTGGGCCGCTACCGGAATGTAACTCAGGTTATCAAGCCCCACGGCTCCATGCACTTTTTTGAAGTACGCGATGAGATGCACCAACTGCTGGGTGGCCCCCGAGTAGCGTTCGTGCACACTGGCCTCTCCAGCGACTTCGATCCGGCGAAGCAGCAAATCGATGTGGAGCGTGATAGAGCGTGGAGCCTGCTACGCGCCACGCCCTTGATCGTCCCACCTGTTCTGAACAAGGACACCTATCTCGCGTCGAGCTATTTCCGTGAAATGCTGGGCCTGACGTATCGCGCAGTATCTCACGCGAATCGAATCGTGGTACTCGGGTTCAGTCTGCCCCCGTCAGACATGCACATGAGAGCGCTCTTTGAGTCGGTTAGGTGGAGCGATAAGGAAGTTTTCTTGTGCTATCGCGAAGGCGCCCTCGATACGACGGAAGACAACTGGCGATCCGTCGCGCGCGGAGCAACGATTCGGACCGTGACGCGCGAGGGAATCGATGTTTCAACCGCGGACCAAATCGAATCGTTTTGGCGCAGCCTCGAATGAACGATTTTACCGAATGAGCTTGTTCGCCGGAGCCCCCATGTACACCCCTCTTCACGGAGTTGAATACGACGAAGACATCCTCGCAGGCCTCGATTGGCTCGCTGTCACAAGCGGCAACAGAAGAGAATTTTGGGACAGGCTAAAGCATGCCCAAGAAGCCTATATTGCAGCAACCGGCGATCCCGAGCGCCTCGGTCAGGACCCATCCATTGCCGAATTAGGAGTGGACCAAGTCGCGAGCTACTTGGCACAGTCAAAGTCATTGCTCGACAATCGTCGCTCCTGGGATCCTGCACTTGCGCCGAAAACTGTGCCTTTGATCAAGCAGCTCGGACTGAACGTAACTGGACTGGATAGAGTTTCAGGATCCGGAACTCGTGCACGCCGCATGCTCCGCGAACGCGGCACGTACCCTGAGAGCGCCCTCTTCGAGCTCGTCATGGCGGGTAACTACTCTGCAATGGGAGTAGACACGATGTTTATCGACGAGATGCCGGGCCAGTCGAAAACGCCAGACTTGCGACTGGTGGTGGGCCCCGAGGAAATTTTGAATGTCGAGTTGAAACGACTGCGCCCCGGACTGTACGATCAAAGGGAACGGATATACGAGCGGTCTATTTACCAGCATGCCGCTGAGCTGATTTATTCTCTGAGACTATCCTTGCACCTGGACGTCACATACTTGTGCGAGGTCTCTGAAGTCCCACCGACGTACCTTCAGAATTGGCTTACCCGTGCACTCAGTGAGACATCATTGACCCAGGAGTATGTGTGGCACGACCGATATGGCGCCGGGAAAATTAAGTCCGCGAATTTGGCTGCAGTACACGATGACGTTCAGGACAGTTCGCTCTACTTCGGCACGAAAATGGCCCGGCTCCTGACCGGCTCGATTGTGAATGAATATCGTTATCATTTGATCGCAGACGCCACTCCGGATTGGCGAGACCCGCGATACGTTTCGGCCATACGTTTCGCTACTGTGGTCACGTGGCGCTGCAATTCGACGGAAGCGATTCAACGGAAAGCGCGGCATTTAAAAGCACGCCTGGTTGAGGCGGACCGACAGGTCGCAGGAGGTCAACCGGCGATCCTTCACTTCGCCATGGACGTCGACTTGGATGACCCTGCGGCAGATTTGCGGCGAGAACGGAATCAGCAGGTTATTCGCGATTTCATATCGAATTCTCATCTCTCGGCTCTCTACGTGCACTATCTCGTTCCCAGGACTTGCGAACGGCATACTTGGCTCATCGATGAAACCGTTGACCGATTTGGTCCGGGCCACGTCCCGGTCCCAGTTATTCCGATTTTCTCTAACTCTGAGCCTTTGGGGAGCGAAGTACCAGCTTGGCGGCAACCAATCTAGGAACTGTGCAATGAACGAACCGCACCTTCGTTTAAGCCCCGACCGACCGACTTCCTTGAAGAATGAAACATGTCCTTATTGCGGAAAGAACCTCTCCCGCCGCTCGTCTACGAAAGAGCATGTGGTAGGCCGGCGCTTTGTTCCCCAGGGGACCATGAGCGGATGTTGGAATTTGATTCTTCGCGCCTGTCGAACCTGCAATCAACTCAAATCTGACTTGGAGGATGACCTTTCTGCCATCACGATGGCTTTTCACACATTTGGATTGACTGGCCTAACGGACGATTTACTTACCCGCGACGCTATGCGAAAAGGTGGGAGAAGTTTCAGTCGAACGACCGGAAAGCCGGTTAGCCAGAGCAAGACAACGTTGAATTTCAGCGGGAAGGCTGGCGCGATGCACATTACTGGAAACTTCGTCGCGCCGGCCCAGCTCGACGAAGAACGTGTCTTCGAATTAGCACGCCTCCAACTCACCGGTTTTTTCTATTTTCTGACATACGATCTCACCGCCAATCGCGGTAACTGGTGGTCTGGCAGCTTCATGCCTCTCTTGGGCACGGCAAGGTCAGATTGGGGCAATCCGATCAACCTTCACTTTATGCGCACAGTTGAGAAATGGGATTACCGACTGATCGTTACTACCGCTGACGGATACTTTCATGCAACCATCAGGAGGCATCCCACGGAAGATCTCTGGGCTTGGGCCGTCGAGTGGAACCGCAGCTACCGGGTTCTAGGCTTCTTCGGTGGCGAAAGAGCGGCGGTAGAAATCGCGTCCACTTTCCCTCAGCTGTATGCGGAGGCAGTTTACGAAAGCGGTTCAGAATGGGTACGAATGCGGATTGAGACGCCGTTAGCGGAAGCAGTGGACACACTTTTTGCAAACCCGGGGGTGGCGCGCTAACCTACCGCATCCACCGCTGGGCAAGCCGTCTACGGCAAACAGTTTGAGGTAGCCGGGTTAGCGGCAGCCGCATCGGACTGCTCGCAGTTCGTGGCTCCAGACAGAGACGAATCTCGCGAAGAAGATTGATCAGTCGATGCCCGCGCCACACCATTCCCTAGCTGGCCGGCACATGCACGAGCAAGTCCGGCTACTCGGCGGACCCATTTCTTTGCACTGCTCTTCGCAGCAAACACCGTGGTATTGGTGGCGATCTGGTCCAACGCCAAGGTCTCCAGCATAGGCATCAACTGATCAATCTTCAGAATGAGCTCATGTAGCGATCGTCCGAAAGGGGATATTAGGGTTACATCGATCGTCAAGGGCGGAACAGCATAGACGGCCAGGGATGTAATCCCATGTTCCCTGCAGCTGGCTTCCGCCCGGCTCAACGCAGCATTCGCAAAGGCGACCTGTTCCTCCATTGCGACCTTGATCTGCTCCTCGACTGAGTCGATATCCACCTTTCGCAGAGCATGCCGTGCGACCACTGAAATGAAATGCATGTGTCGCTGAAACGCGTTGAAGTGACGGAGGAAAAGCCTCTTAGCCTCGGGACTGTAGAGCTCAACAGTCAATTTTCGACCAGCTGCTTCGATGCCACTCACATCGGATGACCGCACGCGTTGGACCAACCGCGCGTTGACGTCTGGCTGTTCCCGTTGGTTTCGCCTTTCCGAAACTCCGCCCCTCTGAGTAGAGCCCATGATCGGTCCCCCTTGATGTCGTACCGTTTCGCCCGATCCTGTCACTTCCTCACACTGCTCTTCAGCAGAAATCCCTGCTGAAATTGAGAGCGTTTCTACCTATTGCGGGACATCAGTAGGAGAGCCCGTAATCCGATTCGTAAAGCACGGATGCGACTACAGTGTCCTGATCAAGCAGCAGCTAGCCCTGCATTCGGCAAGCCTTTCCTCCGGCTCCTCGCGCACGCGGTCAGCCCCTTCACATCAACCGTGCCATTGTCCGAATCGTTCTCGGACATCGGTCGCTTGACCACACACTCCGGTCAGCGTGATCAATCACGCGCGGCCTACCCTTCTTCATCCACTGCGGGATGCAGCATCCCGCGCGGATGCCGCCTCCCGCTTTTTCGTTCGGGAGGTTACACATGGATATGCTGTTCTACCCATCCAGGCGCCGCCCTACTTGGCTCCGCCCTCTGTACGTCCACCACTCTCGTGCTGTGCCGAAGATCGACAGCACAAACATTGATGACACGCCCCTAAACGTCGACTGGACCGAGGAGGAAGTCATCTATCTTCATTGGCGCTTGCTTCGGGAAATCGCCAATCTGGCTCGGCCGACGGCTTCGTTGGAGTGCAAGATCGAAACGCTCAGTTGGATCTTCACGGACGCGGAGCATGACTCCCGGCCATTCTCCTTCGCGAGCTGTCTACGGGTCGTCTCGCTCAGTCCGCTGTCGCCCATAGCGTATCTCGGCCCGATCGACGTCGAGCGCGTACGTGACTCGATTCGACACCAGGTAAGCCGTTGGCTGTGCGATGAACTAGACGCTTATCCGGACTGGATGCGTGCCGCGGTGATCGAGACTCCTTCGTGGGTAGCCAACAAGCTCGACACCGATCCCCGCTGCCTAAGTCGTCTGGTGAATCAAGCTGAGGTTCAGCCCGACCTTTTCACGGAGAGCGGAAGATGAACGAGACCGCTCACCTCGCGCAGACTATCTGGGATTCGGCGACACCCATCACGCGCGGAGATCTTGCCGATCGCTACCTCAGGCAATTCGGGGTGACCTCCGACGACATATCCGATCAGTTGCGGTTTCATCCGCGCCTGGAGTACTTTCAGCGCTTCGGCCGGCATCCGTTCAGCCGCGGCACGATGCCTGCGCTCGTCGCAGCAATTCACGATGACGACTATCGGCTGGTCTCGCTGCATCGGATTTATCTTGGACCAACCCGCTTCGGTCCTGTCGCCCTGGCGCAAAAACGGCTTACCCGGCTCCAGCCAGGCAACGCTCTCCGCCTGGGGAAGCCTGAAGCGGAGCTGGTCATCACGATCGATCTCGAGAGCGCCGTCGCCGTTCGCAGGTACCTCCAATCGCCGACATGGGCGGTGTTGGAGCCACGGGCGCTACTCGACTTAGCAATTCCTGACTCGGTGCGCTACTTGGACATTCTGGCCGCCGATGACAGCGACGCGGATTTCCGCAGCCAGGCAGCGGCATACAGCTTGGCTCAACGGTTCCACCAGACACGCCGAGACCGTCAGGTTCGCGTTCACATACCCCCACACCCGGGGCAGACGTGGAGTGACGTATGGCGCATGCGTTCATCGGCACATCACCTGGCTCGGATCTCTCAATCACACAGCTCGACTTTTGACAGGAGGATGAAATGAAACCCGGAAGAAGCCTGCAAAACCTTGCAACTGAACTCACTCGTCAGCTGGAAACCAAGAAGGACTTTATCGTTCCGACTCCAGCGATGACGATTAAATCTAACGCTATGGGCGAATCCGTCCTGACGGCTCAATTTCCGAACGATAGTCACGACTTCAACCTCACAGCTGTGGCCCGCCGACAGCTCGCCGAAAAGCTGAAGATTCCCTTTCAGTATTTCGAGCGGATGAGGATCGAAGAGCCACAGCTTCTGGACTTGAATGTGAATGCTTGGTTACATCGAGCATTCGAAGAGGTCATGTTGAGGACAGGCGATCAAAAACTGCGCGCCGTACTGTCGCGTCGGTACCGGCGTATCGACAACTACCAGATCGCTGACCAAGTGATTCCAGTGCTGGAGCGGATACCGGGCGCGACCTTTATGTCCGTCGAACTCACGGAGACCCGCATGTATCTCAAAGTGGTGTCACGGGACGTCGAGGCAGAAATCGCTCCTGGTGACGTGGTGCGAGCTGGTGTCGTCATCAGCAATTCGGAGGTCGGTTGCGGCAAGTTGTGGGTGCAGCCGCTGGTGTTCCGACTGGTTTGTGCAAACGGCCTGATCGCCGCCGACCAACACCTCGCGAAGACACACCTCGGCCGCCTGCTTGAGGCCTCTGAGGAGACCTTCGTGGTCTTCAAGGACGATACCCTCAAGGCGCAGGACGATGCCCTGCTTCTCGCCGTGCGTGATGCCGTCGAGGCGGCGGTCTCCCAGTCCACGCTGTCCATGCTGTCGCAAAAGCTGCGCGCGACGATGGGGATACGAATCACAGGCGATCCTTCGTCGGCAATCGAGGTCTTAGCTGACCGGTATGCCCTGAGCGACTACGAGCGGACGGGCGTACTCAGGCATCTGGTCAACGGCGGAACGCTGACCGGATATGGCCTGGTGAATGCGGTCACCGAGTTTTCGCAGACGGTGGCTGACTACGACCGTGCAACAGAGCTGGAAATGTTGGGCGGGAAGCTGATCGAACTGCAGCACGGCGAGTGGCAGCGCCTCGCTGCAGCGACATAGATGTCTGAATCAGGGAGCGGCTCCGGCGCCGCCCCCTGATCTCCCTGACCAAGGTACCCGGCCGAAGGAGATCCTCTACCTGCTCAGGGAGTGTGCCTTCAAAAAGAGAAGTACGCGGCCGATGACTGCGAAGCCATCCCCGCCGTAGGTACTCGCGAGCCACGTCGGCGGATAGGCTGGATTCGCACATCGGAGCATCACTCCTTCACCGATCCGCACTTCCACCCTTCGCACCAGCAGCGCCCCCTCATAGCGCAGCGCATAGATTCCGTTTACGCAGAGCCGTTGCTGTCCTGAGTCAACCAGAATTGGAGCCCCTGGAGGAATCTCGGGCATCATCTCGTCCCCACGCATGACTTCGTACTGCACTTCACCGACAGCATGCTGCTGCATGGTGACCCTGCATACACCCACCCATTCCGTCATTGGATCACGGTCCAGCGCGGGGCATCCGTGCGGCATGGGCGGCTGCGCCGCAGCGAGAGTCGCTCGTTGAGAGGAAAGCCCGAGCAGCCAATTCGCGTCCACCGCGAAGGCAACGCACAGAGCTGCCACCGACGACAGATCCGGGAGGCCCGGCTTGTCCATTGCGATCCAGCGCACCGCCGTTTGAACGGCACATCCGGTTAGCGCCGCCAAGTGCTGCGCCCACGCGTCTTGTGGCACCGAGTTGCGGCGGAGTTCGCTGATGAGACGCTCGCGAAAACCAGGTACCAGACTCAAAAACGCGTTCCGGCGACGATCGTTGGACGGGGCTCGCATCTTCTCCTCCTGCTTAGCAATTGCTCGACCGCATGCCGCGGAGACTGCCGAGTCGCGGCGGCGTGGAGCAGGCGCAGCCATCGGTTGAGGTTCGTCAGCAATTGCTCAAAGTTCCCAGCAAGTGCGAATTGATAGCGGCAAGTCAAAGGTATAGGCTCACTGACGAGCGGGTCAATCACAAACCTCATCGGAATTGGCGGAGGTTCAGCGCCACTCCGAGCACGTATTGGGGGAAACCATGCAACCGAAATTCCGTATGACCGACATCCAGTATCTGAATCTACTCTTCCTCAACGCAATGCGATCTCAGGTACTGGCAGATCCCGTGTCGGCCACCTATCAGTTCCGCATGAGTCCGGTCACCGTGACGAAACTTGCGTCGATGACGCAAGAAGAGCTCGCCAATCTCATACAAGCGAATCCTCATGAGAGCCTCTTCGTCCCGCGATCCGACTTGGGCACTCTGCTGGACGCGCCCATCGAGATGCTCGGCACTCTTCTTGCTGTCCGCGAGCAACGAGAGCAGGACAGCTTTCCCCGGCCGGAACGCCGCAGCCAGCGACAGCCGCTAATGGAGAGCCCATCATGAACAGGTATCGTCATATCGACGCACTACAGCTGGCTCGGGAATGCATCGAGCTAGGGGCGCGTATGAGTACCGTGGAACTGGTCTCAGGTATCGGGCACAGCCAACTAAAACGGCTCTTCTTTTCGCATGGAGAGATGCCTCCCTGTGGGAGACGGCCCAATGCTCCGGAGTGGCTGTTCGAGAGGGCGAAGGTCGAGGGCGCCGCTGAGGCCTCGCTGGTGGCAGTGATCTTTGAGGAGCTCCATCACGCAGGCGCGTCGTACACGTGCGCCCTCGTGGCAGCTTATCGGCTGTATCGTGCTCGCTGCGCTTCCACTCCCCTCGTCAGCTTTGATCGCGCGTTCGACGTCATTTGCTGTCTCTATGGCCTTTGGACGTCCCGCACCGTTGAACTTCAGCTTCACCGCTGTAGCGCGTGCGGGTCCCGCTATCTGGGTTCGATGCATTCGCCCAGCGTCAAGGCAGCAAAGTGCCCGTTCTGCGTCCTACTGCGACGACACACACAAGAACGGCATCAGTCAGAAGCGCACATCGTCTGACACGTTCCGAAAAACCCCGCCTAAGTTGGCGGGGGTTTTCCGCTGTACAGGCAGTGCCGCGCGGTTGAACATGGCCCTCGCTGATCTTGGATACTGGACATGTTTGCACGCGGCCCATCTCACGCCCGCTCGGCTCCTACGCCGGGACATGGCACTGCCGGCGCTACAGGCGCTGACCTCGGCCGTCGCGTCGAAGCGGTCGAGCCAACCGCCCTCCTCGCACTTAACGCGGACCTGCTTCAAAGGATAGAGTTGGCATTCGGCCTGGATGTGGCCTCGTTCAAGGCCACTGTTCACCCGATCATCGAAAGCCTCGCTCGCTTCGTCAACAATCTCCCAGCGAAAGCGTCCCCTCCCTTCGCCCATGACGGCGGCATGTTTCGGCTCGGCCTACTTATCGGCTTCTTTGCTCTGCAAGGAACCGACGGACAAATTTTCAGCGGTGCCGCCACCATCACCGAAAGAAGAACGCTTGATGAGAGATGGCGGCTCGCAGTCTTCGCTGCGGGCGTCTGCGCCGAAATGTACCGAGCATATGACCTACTGAGGGTATCGGACTCCGCCCGCGCTACTTGGTCGCCTCACTCGATGTGTCTGACAGACTGGCTGGCGAAGCGCGATGCCGCCTACTTGACCTGGTCTGGGAGCACGTGCGAACACACTGCGACAGCACTTTTTTCGGTTCCTCACGTGCTACCACCGGCGATCCTGGAGTACTTCCGCTCAGGTCCGGAGAAGGTGACCGCACACATGCTCGCGTCCATCGCCGGCGTTGCCACCTGGCGATCCCGCAATCTGATCTCTTTGCTGGTTCGCGATGCCTCACTGGCAGTATTCGATCACGAGCAACGCCAGCTCGCCGGCGCCGAAGAGCCTCTGCACACTGGATCGCACTGGACCGGTCCAATTGTCCAAGCCCTGCAGCGACTGGCCAACACGAATGCGACATGGAGGCCCGACACTGCCAAATCACGAGTCATTCACACCGTGGACGGAACCTATCTCGCCTGGCCGGGTTTCGCACAAGACGTCATCGGAGTGTTCGAGCGCGAGGGCTTATCAGCCATGCCGAGACATCCGGACGATATCCTTGCGCTTCTCCTCCATTCACAAATCATTGTTCGTGGGCCCGACGGTTCGCCATACTGGCCGCTGACTCGCTCAGAGGAGTCGTCACCCCTTCTCACTGTGAAGCTAGCGAATCCTGACCTGCTGCGCACGCTAGCTGGTTCCGAGACCGTTCCTATAGCCTCAGCCGGCGGTAACGATATCGATCCAGCGCCAAAAGCGCAGCCTTCAGATTCAGCATGCTGCCGCCTTCAAGCGCCCTTGCGCCTTCACCAGACTGTGGCTGCGGGCCTGCAGCGTGCTCTGGATGAGCTCTTGGCCCACGGAGCGCAAACAAACCTCCAGGTACACCGGGACGGCATGGTTGTCACCGACTCCCTGTTCACGAGTTTGCGCCTGGATCCTCTGACAGCTTTTCGGTCACTGAGCGAAGCCGGGATGCTCGTGCGTGGAACGGACGGCGAAATACTGCGGGTGCAGGTCACAGGCCATAACCCGGGCGTTGTGGTCGCGCGCAAATTCATTGTGAACCTTCCAATGCCGGAGGACGCGTGCTGACTCGCAAATACGAGATGCCGTGGCGCGCCGCGTATGAGGGCTACGCGGCCGTCAGTTGGGCGACGGCTGCCATTGCGACCTCAATGGTGACAGCTCCCCCTAATCTGGTGCTGCCGCTCAGCGCGACAGGCATCGGGCTCTCACTGCTACGCGGCGTCAAGGCTTGGCGAATTCTCCGCATCCGCGCCACGTTATCTGGCAAGGCCTTGGAGATGATGTCTGTCGAAAACCTCGCGCGAATCGCTCGACGCAATGACCACATCTACCTTGGCTATGGTTTTGAGTGGACTCCAACGCATTCACAACGCCTGTACGAACTATCGAAGATTGACTACCGCTCACTGCGGGTCCCTGTCGTATTACGTTCGCTGCTCAGGGACGGTACACCGCAACGCGATGAAGAAATGGGGGCACCGTACATCCATGGCGTGGAACCGCGCGAAATTGTATTGCAGCGGCCCCTCAAGAACTTCGATGGCGGAACGCTGATCGTAGGCACCACGCAATCGGGCAAGGGCGTCGCGCTCGGGAATCTGGCAGTGCAAGCCATCAAGCGAGGAGACGTCGTCATCATCATCGATCCCAAGAACTCGCGCCGTCTGCGAACCGTTGCGAAGCGCGCCTGTGAACTGTTCCGGCGCCCAAGCACTTTCCAGTGGTTCCATCCCGCATTCCCACACGACGGGGTTCGCCTTGACTTCATGTTCAACTGGCAGAAGCCAACCGAGATCGCGTCGCGCATCCAGGCGATCATGCCGCCAGACACCGCAGGTGCCTTCAGCGCATTTGGCTGGGACGCGGTGAACGTCGTCATCCAGGGCCTGGTCGAGCTTGAGGATCGCCCCAACCTCGCAAAGCTGACTCGATACGTTGAAGGCGGCATTGAGCCTATTCTGGAGCGGAATCTGGAATCGATGTTCGAGCAGCACATAGGGCCGGGCTGGCGCGCTCATTCTGAATTAGGGCGGCTGGTCGAACGCGCCGCTCGCGGCGGCATCAAGTCGCCATCGCTCGGTGCGAGCCCCGAACTGCTGGCTTACGTCGAATTTTATGAGCGCCACGTTCCAGCGCAGTTCAAGCGCCAGGTGATCAACGCCCAAGTACGCACATTCCGTCATCCGCGTGAACACTATCAGAAGATCACAGCGAGTCTCCTCCCGATCCTTTCCATGCTGACGTCGGGTGACCTGGGCCGGAGCCTCTCCCCCCAGCCTTTCGACACCAGCGATGAACGGCCGATCCTCAATTTCGAGAAGATCGAACGCGCCGGTCATGTTTTCTACATGTGCCTCGATTCGCTGCCAGATGCTGCCGTGGGAACCGCTCTCGCGGCGCTGGCACTGGCTGATCTGGCCGCACGGGCCGGCATGCGGTACAACCTGGGCGAGTACAAACGCATCTCACTGTTTGTCGATGAGGTGTCCAACACCATCAACCGGCCGCTGATCGAGATCCTCAACAAGGGTGCGGAAAGCGGCATTCAAACGACTGTCGCGATGCAGACAATTGCCGACCTCGCAGACCGCCTCGGTAGCGAGCACGCCGCACGCATGGCCCTTGGCAACCTGAACAATCTGATTGCCTTTCGCACCAAGGATCAGCCAACGCAGGAATTCGTAGTGGAGACGTTTGGGAAAACCGCGATCCATAACGTTCGGGTCGGCCTGAACACGGGGTTTGATGGACATATCGGCGACTTCTCCGCAGGTCACTCGACTCAGATTGCGGAGTCAATGGAAGAGATGATTCCGCCCAGCGTCCTTGGGAAGCTCCCGGATCTCCAATACTTCGGCTCGTTCTCCGGGGGACGGCTGGTGAAGGGACGATTCACCCTCGTCGATCCAGGGCCCATCGATTCATAGGTTCCCATCATGTACCGCGCGTTGATCATTTGTAGTCTCGTCACGCTCCTGGTTGAAGGCCTGTTTGTCATCACTCGATTCCAGGCGCCGCAGATCGTGTCCATCATTCAGGTGGAGCGGAGCATGCAGCGCGGTTCCTGGGGCGAAGAGCCATCGAACCTGATCCTCTTGCGCGCGCTCGACTGGGCGAAACCTCAGGCGCAGGACGAGCCCCGCCACTCCAAAGAAGACCCATTCACGTCCGCGCTGTCACGGGGCACAAACGGCATCACCTTAAGCGCGGTGTACAAGTCAGCCGAAGCGCTGCGAGTACTCGCTCTGCTTCGGATCTCTGGGTGGATGCAATGGCTCCCGATCTCACTCGTGCTGCTGGTTCCATGTGCGGTGGACGGTGCGGTGAGCCGCAAGGTAAAAGCGAAGGAATTTCGCCAACACCACCCAGAGCTTTTCGTGCTTTCGCTCTCGGTACTGATTGCGCTTCCGTTCCTACTGGCGATCACTGCCCTGCTTCCGCTGCCCCTCTGGCCCAACGTCGCCCTCGTTCCCTACCTCCTGATGGCGGCGGCTACCCGCGGGGCCATATCAAACTTCCACAAGAGCGCATGAAAATGTGGCCCACACTCGCAAAGGGTCTTTTGCTCGCCCTCCTCCCCATAGGCCACGCGCAGGCATGCTGGGACGCTGCGGGAGCTCGCCACGGAGTCTCGCCAGCGCTGCTCTATGCAATCGCCCGAGTGGAATCCGACCTCGATTGCACCGCAGTCAACCGCTCGCACTTCAAGGTGACGGGCACGTACGACATAGGATGCATGGGGATCAACAGCTCGCATCTTCCTCGGCTGCAGAAGCGCGGCGTCTCCGAAAGGGACCTCTTCAACCCGTGTACCAACATCGACTTCGGCGCAGAAATCCTGGCCGATCTATTCCATCGGCGTGGAATATCCTGGGACACGATCGGTGCCTACAATGCCGCGTGCACGAAGTTGAGTGAGGATGCTTGTCGCGCTGCGCGATCGCGATACGCATGGCGAGTCTACTGCTATCTGTACACCAACCGGAGTTGCCCTCGCCCGGGGACGCGAAAGCGCTAGCGAGTCAGCACAATCACCCCCGTCAAACACCTGGGTTTTCTGCTAGAGCCGAAGTCCGATCCTCAGGAAGATGTCAGGTAGCTGCTCACGCAGCTCCGATAAATCTTTCGATAACGAGGATCACATGAACGCCTTACGCCTCTCTCTTCGCACCTGCGGTCCACGTGCTTCGCTGGCGTGGCTGCTCGCCTTCTTCTCGCTGTCGGTGCTCGTGGCCTCCCCCAGCTTCGCGATCGACCTCATCGCGTTCACCGGGATTACGGGGCCGCTGACATCCGCGCTGACGCAACTGGCCGCGCTCACGCCCGGTTTCAAAGCCCTGATCGGGGTGATCACCTTCACCGTGAGTCTCATCGCACTGTCCGTGCTGCGCGACTTCGGGCCGGTGCTGAAGTTCTTCGGCGTAGCGATCTTCGCGGCGACCGGCCTGGTCATCGGCGGCGCCATCATGGGCATGTGCATCTAAAGCTCACCGGGCGGCCGCCATGAAGAACAGCCCGTACATTCCCACTCGTCTGGATGACACCTGGAAGCTCGGCTTGTGGGATGTAGACGTTGCATCTCCTGTGCTTCTTGGCTGCTTGCTCGGCTACGCCTCCAATTCCAAGCTTGGCTTGGTGGCTTGGGTCAGCGGCGGAATCGCGGTCGCACGCCGGCTGGCCCGGCTCAAAGCGGACAAGCATCCGGCATTCGCTTTGCACTGGGTGTACTGGCACCTGCCTGTGACCCCTCTGACCTCCATGCGTGTTACGCCACCTTCCAGTACTACCAGGATGGTGGGATGAGCGGGAGTTAGCGATGGATTCCATCGAATACAAGAGCGACATGAAGGACCTCAAGCGCCGCAATGCCATGCTGAGCGGCGTGACCGGGATCTTAGGGATGGGCTGGTTGCTGACTTTGTGCCTGGTCTTCAGCATCCTCGGGCACGAACGAACGGTCGTGGTCCCCGTAACCGCTCAACGCACATTCTGGCTGACCGCCGAACATGCCAGCCCTGCGTACCTTGAGGAGATGGCGTCGTTCTTCGCCTGGCTCATTCTGGACGTCTCGCCAGAGACAGCGGATTGGAAGCGCGAGGTGCTGCTCAAGTACACCTTGCCCGATCAGGTGGATGAGATTCGCAAGCGCCTTGAACTTGGCGCCAACCGTCTCCGCAAGATCAACGGAAGTTCCACCTTTACGCCCCGCCAGCTGATCACCGACGAGAAAAGCCAAACCGTCACGCTCATAGGGACCGAACGTGTACTCGTCAACGGATCGGAAACGTCGAGCAAATTGAAGCGGTATAACGCGGCGTTCATTGTGATCGCCGCACGCATCCACCTGAAGTCTTTCGAGGAGGCTGATGATGGCCACGATCAGCAAACTGTTGCTACTGGCGCTGTACCTCAGTAGCGCGCAGGCGGCGTTCGCCGCGCACCGACTGGATGCCCGCGATGGCGCGGTTATCGAATCGGTCATCGCTGCCCGAGAATCAACGCGCATCCGCATCGAAGGCAGCCGCATTGTCGACGTGGTGGGGAACATCTACGCCAACACCTGCCAATCAGCGACATCGGGGGCCACCGCGCTTCAAGGCGCGAGTCCACAAAACACCGGTGTGGGCACATCGGCGGGAGAGTTCATCCTGAGCTGCGACCTTGCCAAGGGCGAGATTTACGTGAAGCCAGTGGCGCGCCAAAAGAAGCCGATCAATCTCTTTGTATCCTCGCCGCGGGCCACCTATACGCTTGTCTTGCGGATCGCCGACGTGCCGGCCGACACGCTCGTCCTGGTCGACAAGTCCCAGCCCAGGGAACCGGCTGCGGATGCTCGTCTTGCTGCCGCTTCGGAGCGCATCCGCACGCTCAAGATCCTGATGGCCGGCATGGCTACGGGACGCATCCCGTCGGATGCTCGGATCGAGGAGCCCAACCAGACCCAGAATCTGAGGGTCGGCAGCGCCCTAACTTTGCAGAACGTCGTGCGCTGGAGCGGATGGACCGGCGAAAGGTATCTGCTCACGAACATATCCTCAAGCGAGATCGATCTCGCCGAGCAGGAGTTTGATCGCGATGGAGACCAGATCGCTGCTATCGCTCTGGAGAACCACCGTCTTGCGCCAGGCGCCTCCACCCAGGTGTACGTGATACGGCGAGGAGACTGACATGAAGCTCGCCGAAAAATATCAGCAGCTCACGTCGTCCCTCAGCCCGAAGCAGCGCCAATACGTCAATATCGGGCTGATTGCCGTCGTTGGTTTCGGAACCTTGTGGGCGCTCTTTGCGTTGTCCGAACCGGCCACGAAGGCGAAGCCTGCACCAGTCAACGCCAGTGCCGGGGTCACGAACATCGGCGCAATGGTCCCCGGGAGCCAGGTCTCGCCACAGGACGTGTGGGTCGGCACCGCAGGACGCAAGCTGGCGCAATACGAACAAGAGCGGCAGGACCAGGACCGGCTGAACGCGGACCGTAAGTCGTTCGAGGACACCATCACTCGCCGCCTGAGTGATCTGGAGTCGAAATTGTCTTCCCCTGTTATGCCGCCGGGTGTCCCGCCGATCGCGCCACTCGCGCCGTCCGTCCCCGCTTTGCCTAATCAGGGAATACCCGCCGGTACTCCGCCAGTCATCATGGACCCGCCGCGCGAGGAGCCGGTCGGCCTGCTACACGTGTCGCTGGGCTCAAATCCGGCGAGTGCCACGCCCACACCACCGCGCGACCTCGGTGCGAACGTCGAGAGCTTCCTGCCGGTTGGATTCGTCCGCGCGGAGCTACTCGGCGGTCTTGATGCGCCGACCGGTGGTCAGGCCCAGAGCAATCCACATCCGGTTCTCCTGCGACTCGCCGACACCGCGGTGCTGCCGAATCGAGCACGCGGCAAGATCAAGGAATGCTTTGTCATCGGAGCCGGTTACGGCGACATCAGCTCAGAACGCGCATTCATCCGGACTGAATCGTTGTCCTGCGTTCGGACGGACGGCAGCGTCCTGGAAGTGAAGGTCCAAGGCAGCGTCTTCGGCGAAGACGGCAAGGCTGGCATGCGGGGACGGGTCGTGACAAAGCAGGGGCAGATGCTGGCGAACGCCCTCCTCGCTGGCATCGTCGGCGGCATTGGCCAAGGATTCGCAAACTCGGGCACCACAGTAACGACGTCGGCCCTTGGCAGTGTCGCCACAAGCCAGGGCGACACGCGCGAACAGATGCGCCGTGGGATTGGCACAGGAACTGGTCGGGCTTTGGACCAGCTAGCACAGTACTACATCAAGCTAGCCGAGCAAACGTTTCCGGTGATTGAGATCGACGCCGGCCGCCAGGTCGACATCGTCATAACCAAAGGTGTGAATTTGGAGAGCCCGTCTACTACTTCGACTAGTGCGCCGTCTGAAGACAAAGCTCCGCAGCTGGTACCGGGAGGCGGAAATGTCCAGGACTAGACCGACGCTGTTAGCGTTGCTGTTACTGACCTCCCAGGTCGTTCATGCAGGTGTGCGGGAAGACCGCATTCTCAATGCGCTGCGCAAGGCACATCCAAGCACCAACTTCACATCGGTGGTGCCGACACCCCTCAAGGGAATTTACGCGGTGCAGATGGGCGAGAACCTGGCCTACGTGACAGCGACAGACTCCCGTCACATGATATTCGGGCATCTGTTCGACACGGCCACTATGCGGGATTTGGCGCCGCAGAAGCGGGCGCCGGCAGTTCTGTCTTCCACTGGGGCCGTCACATCTGCCGATATCAGCGACCTGCCTTCGCGCGATGCGATCCGCACAGTTCATGGCACTGGTGCGCGCCGGCTCGTCATCTTTACCGATCCGGGATGCGGCTACTGCAGGCAGCTACAGGCAGAACTCGACCATCTGGAAAACGTGACGATCCTGAACTTTATGGTTCCGTTTTTCGGAGCGGGATTACCGGCCACCATCTGGTGTGCAGAGGACCGCGAGGCTGCATGGAAGGCAGCCGTGTCCGGAAAGCTCACCGCCGCCAGCGCCACGTGTGATACGCCCCTGGCAAGGAACGAAGCGCTCGCCCGGCGACTCGGCGTCTCCGCTACGCCGACCCTGTTTTTGGAGGGAGGCCGACGGATCGAGGGCGTCCTGACCGCGGCTGAACTACAGACTCTCATCCATGAAGAAACCCCACGTTCTGGAGGCGGGAAATGAACATCCTTCGTGATGCCCTGATCATCGCATCGGTCTGCGTGCTCAACGGATGTACGGATCTTACGGCGGTTGGCGGTAACGACCGCTTTGGTTGCCAGGCTCCGCCAGGCGTCCAGTGTGCATCGATCTCCGGCGTATATGCAAACGCCCTGCGGAACAATCTGCCCGGGCAGCACCGCGCGGTGGGCACAGTTCCGGCAATATCTCCATCGCTGGGATCGATGCGCCCTTCCGCTGACACCGCCGCCGGTCTCTACGAATCTGCACACGTCATTCGCATGTGGGTGAAGCCGTGGGAGGACGCAGACCACGATCTCCACGATGAAACCTTCGTGTACATGCAGGTCGAGCCGCAGCGTTGGAAGGTCGAAGCAGCCGAGCAGCGCAACCGTGAAACATTCCTGCGTGCTCGAGTAGCGGCACTTGCCGCCGAACCTCGCCGCGCGGCTGCTCCAAAAGCGGGCGCATCGATTCGGAATTCTCCCGCCCCAGCCAACTCGCTGGCGCCAGGCGCTGACAAACAAGCCGCCCTCTCTCGATAAGGTGCCCCCATGTTCGGCTCTAGCAAAGCTAAGGGTGAGTCGCGGTCCGGTGAAAGATTCGCGGACTGCCTGCCATACCGCGCGTATGACCAGAAAACTCAGCTCTTCCTGAATCGGTCGGGTCCTGGCTTCATGCTTGAACTTGCGCCGCAATCCGGCGCGGACGAGCAGATGATTGAGGTGCTCCTTAGTCTATACGCGACCTGCCCTCCCGACACCGGCATTCAGTTCCACCTGTTCGGGTCGCCCGACATAGGCGAACTGCTTCGCCAGTACGCAAATCTGCGTCAGGAAGATCCGGACCAATACGACAAAGCAGAAACGCTCGGGCGTCCGGTCCGGAATGAGAACCTCTACCGGAAGCTCGCCCGTCAACGCGTTGGACACCTCCTGAACGGGGCCCGAACCTCCCTCTCGAAAGGCTTTACGTTCAAGGTCCGGCACTTCCGGCTGATGCTGAGCGTCTCATTGGACCACAAAGCCGAATGGACTGAGGACGAGGTGCTTGCGCTACGGGACTCCATGTCCGCAACGCTGCTCACTGCTGGGTTCCCGAACCGGAGCGCCACTGCGGATGACCTAATCAAGTGGTGCGGGAAGTTCGTGAATCCTGGCCGCCTTTTCGGCAGCCACACAGCGCCGGCATACGATCCAGGCCGTGAGCTGTGCGACCAGATCGTCGATTTTGACACCATCCAAGACCCTACACCGTCTCACCTGCATATCTGGAAGGAGGAGGATGCCGAAGGGATGGAGGTACGGCTGCTGTCGGTACAGCGCCATCCCCGACAATTCTATCTCTGGCAGGCCGGCAGCCTGATTGGCGACCTTATGCAGCCAACCCTGCAATACGGAGTGCCGTTTCTGATTACGATGGGCGTGTACATGCTGAACCCCAGCACAGTGCGCACTGCGGTTACGGCGAATCACATGAGGGCCGCCAAAAACGCGAAGAGCAAACTCGCCGAGGTTATGCCCGATGTGCCAGAAAAGCTCAAGGATTGGGCGGCCGCCGCCGCAGTCATCGACGCTGGCGGCGGTCTCGTGTCGCTGTACCACCAAGTCGCCCTGTTCGTGCGGCCTGGCGAGGCGGCAACCGCTGTCGAAACCGCGAAGAGCATTTGGAGAGCCCGCGGGTTCGAGCTGAACGTCGATCTGTACCACCAGCGGCAGGCGCTCATCGCCAGCCTGCCGATGACGCTGAGCCCAGGGCTTCACGCGGATCTCCACAAGATGCGCCGCACATCCCGCAAGACCACGGCCAATGCGGTACACCTCGCACCTCTACTTGCTGAATGGCCTGGGACAGGCACCCCAGTACTGATGTTCCAGGGGCGCCGTGGACAGGTGGCCGCCTGCGACCTTTACGACAACGCCCTCGGCGGCGGCAATTACAACTTCGCCCTCATCGGCACATCCGGTTCGGGCAAGTCAGCCACCCTGAATGAAATCGCCTGGTCATATCTCTCGACCGGCGCCAGCGTCCGCATCCTGGATTTCGGACGCTCTATGGAAAAGCTCTGCCGTAAAGCGCACGGCACACACATCGAAATCAAGAGCGACGTAAAAATCTGCTTCAACCCCTTCACCCGCGTACAGCAGATCGAAGAGGACATCGAGATTCTGGAGCCGACGATCGCGCTGATGTGCTCACCCAAGAGTGAACTCTCGGACGTTCAACGCAAATCCCTCTCCGCCCTGATCCTCAAGTTCTATCGGAGCTACGGGCAAGATCTTACGATCACAGCGATTCGGGACGCAGCGGTAGAAGGCACCATCGCAGAACTCGGGCTGAAACAGGACCAGCGCGTTCGTGACTTGGCCATCATGCTGAACCCATACGCGAAGGGCGGCCAGTACGAGCGCTTCTTCGAAGGTCCGAATACGATCAATTTCGACAACGACCTGGTCGTCATCGAGAACGAAGAGCTGGTACGCAAGCCCGCACTGCGCCCTGTCCTCAACAGCCTGCTGCTTTACCAAATCACCGGCGAAATGTACCTCTCGCGCGACCGCAAGAAGATCCTGATCCTCGATGAAGTGAAGCAGCAACTGGACACGGGCGGCCGGGACGACCCGAATCTCTCTGCGGTGATCGACGCCGCGGCGCGGCGTGCGAGGAAGTACGGCGGCGCCTTGGGCACCGCGACCCAGAACGGAGACGACTATTACACCTCAACCCAGCTGGAAACGGCACTGAACTGCGCAGACTGGGTCTTCCTTCTGCGGCAGAAGCCCGAGTCCATCGAAGCCCTGCAGTCCCGCGGCCGCATCCTCATGGACGACGCGAAAAAGCGGCTGCTCAACTCACTGCGCACGGAACCTGGTGTTTTTGCAGAGATGTACATCTCCTGCCCAATTGGGGAAGGGTTGGTGCGATTGGCGCTCGATCCGGCGGCTCACCTGCTCTTCTCCAATCGTCTGGAAGACAACCGGGTTCTCGACCAGCTTCGCGCCGAAGGCTATTCAATTGATGAAGCCATTGAGATCGTCCTGAAAGCGAGGGCCGAAGCATGAAACCCGGTATCGCAAGCGCGCTTACGGCGGTTGCAGTCACGCTGCCGCTCGTCCTCCTGACGTACTGGCACACGGTGCGGCAGGTCCGTATCGGCACCGTGGACCTTGGAGCGATCGTGAGAGCCGAGGAGTCGAAGTTCAATGCAGCGGCAACGCGTCCGATGTCAGCCAGTGAGCGACAGGCGCTCGTCGACCGCGCACGCCAAGCCGGCGAACACTTCGCACGTGAGCTTCCGCGGGCGATCGCGGAGGTGCAGCAGGAGTGCGGTTGCACCCTGCTTGATCGCAGCGCGGTGCTGCAGGCGCGTCCCGAAGTGTCCGATTGGACGCCCAACCTGCGCTCGAAACTGGGGCTGTGAACATGAAATGCCAGATCCCGCTGCGCCGGCCCAGGGTGTCAACACTGGTAGCGACTATCTCGGTGGCCGCAGTGTGCTGGCGGCTACTGGTCAATCACACGCCATTGACCCCACTGGTCTTCAACATCAGCGATAGCCTGCCCTACCGCGTCGGATGGCTGCACCGCGGATGCTACTCGCCCGCCCGGGGAGATTTCGTCGTGTACGCGTTCAATGGCCCTGCCGTTCGGATGAAACCAGGCCTGCAAGGACAGCCATTCTTCAAAAAGGTGGCAGGGGTCGCGGGGGACATCGTCCAGGTGTCCGGCCAACAGGTATTCATCAACTCGGCGCCGGTCGGAGTCGCCAAGACGCATACGCACGACGGTAAAGCTCTCCGCCCCACTAACGCTGGCCCTATCCCGGACGGCTTCTTCTACGCACAAGGCATGAGTGCGGACAGCTTCGACTCACGCTATCTGGAGAGCGGATTGGTCCCGATAACCAACGTGATCGGAAGAGTGACGCCTTTGTTTTAGGGAGACCGGAATGAGACTCTCAGTCGCAGTGCTCATCACGTTGGTCGCGCGGTTCGCCGAGGCTCAGGACCTTGGCCAGCTTGGTCCTGTCTATCCGATCGCCGAGCAAAGCCTGCTGGAGCAGATTCGTGAGCGGTTGCTGGCCAAAGAGCGGACCGGCGAACTCTCGGCACTGAGTCAGCGGATGATTCAGCAGTCGCGGGATCGAATCATCCACCCCTCTCCAGTTTCGGGCCTGCTAACGTCAGATTCGACCCGCACACACTACGTGGACCTCACATTCACATTGCAGCGGAATATCTCCGACGCCCAGGGGCGACTGCTGTTCCCAGCAGGGACCCGCACCAACCCACTGGATGTGGTAGGCCTGTCCCGCAGGCTGCTTTTCTTCGATGCGCGCGACCCGCGTCAGCTGAATCTCGCAGCATCCCTGCTCGCTGAGCGCCCGGCCAAAACTCGTCCGGTGCTCGTTGGAGGTTCCTATCTCGACCTGATGAAGGCCTGGAAGATTCCGGTGTACTTCGATCAGCAGGGCATCCTCGTCAAACGCTTCGGCATCCGGCAAGTGCCCGCGCTTGTGTATCAGGAAGGACGCCGCCTTCGCGTGGACGAATTGGGAGTCCAGCCATGATCGCCCGCCTGCTGATCCTGCTGTGCATTGCACTGCTCGGCACCCCAGCCGGCGCGGCAGTCAACTGCAGCGGCAAATTCCCGAACCCGGTCACGGACATATGCTGGAGCTGCATGCTTCCGATTAGCATCGGTTCGGTGCGCATCGGCGGTGGTGCACAGGAAGACATACCGAATCCGTCCAATCCACTCTGCAGCTGCGGCGGGAATCCGATTCTTGGCCTTTCGATCGGCTTCTGGGAGCCGGCGCGCCAAGTGGAAGTCGTGCGAAAGCCGTTCTGTCTCGTCTCCATGGGTGGCATCGACCTGAATCCGGGATTGCCGGCGGCGGAGAGCGCTCGGTTCGCACGCCCGGGCGGCAGTAGCAACAGCTTCTACCAGGCGCACTTCTACATCAATACGGTCATGGCGTGGTTACAGGTCATCACCGACTTCCCATGCATGGAAAAGGCTGGCTTCGATCTCGCCTACCTCACAGAGGTTGACCCGACTTGGGACGACGACGAGCTCGCACTGATACTGAACCCGGAAGTGGTCTTGTTCGCCAACCCGGTGGCTGTCGCTGCTTGCGCTGCCGACTGTGCCGCCGCCACCCTCGGCTTCGGGTCGTCGTCGCTGTTCTGGTGTGCGGGCTGCCAAGGCGGCCTGTACCCATTTTCAGGCGAGGTGCCAGTGCACATGGGCGGCGTTCGCACTGCGGAGCTGATCACCGAGCGTCTTACCGCAAAAATGCATCGCGAGCTGCTCGCATGGGGATGGCACGGCCGCGCAGGACTATGCGGCCCGTATGTGCTTCCCGTGATGGACAAGACAGCATACAAGACGCAGCTCATCTACCCCATTCCGGCCACCGAAAAGTTCGGAGGCCGGTGCTGCCAGCCGTTCGGCCGTACCACAGCGCTCTGGGGCGCTGGAAAAGAATTCCCCGTGCGTGGCGAAGACTTCACCTTCCTGCTCTTCAGGAAAAGGAACTGCTGTGTCGGCTATTAGGTTCTTACTGCTCGCTGTTTGCTGGGCCACGTCTCAGTTTGCTGCAGCCCAGACGCCTGCGGGCTCCTCCGCCGCTCGCTCCCCGACCGAAGCCGAGGTGGCGGCGGTCGCGAAGAAGTACGCCGCTCCGTCCATACCAACGAATCGGTCGGCTCCCGTCCGAATCGACAAGATGCCGGCCGCTCGTATTTCGGACGTCGATTTGGACCAGATCGCCGGTGGCTACGCACGCGAGGTTCAAGACCGATTGCGGGCCGGACCTGGGGGCGCGAGCGTCGGTCTCTATATATTCATCAGCCTCTCGCTCCCTCAACAGACCTTGGATCGCATCTTCGATCAAGCAGCGCGAGCACAGGGCGTCATAGTCATCCGCGGACTCGCGGACGGCTCGATGCAAAAGACGCTGCAGCGCGTGAAGCAGCTGATCGGCCAGCGCCAGGTGGGGGTGCAGATCGATCCCCAGGCGTTCGAGCGCTATGCCGTCACGTCAGTGCCCAGTGTGGTGCTCACCCACCAAGGTGACGAGTGCGGTGCGGCCTCCTGCCCTGCCTCAGGCTTCGTGAAGGCGACAGGAGATGTGTCGCTCGACTATGTTCTGGAGCGCTTTGCGCAAATCCCCAAAAGTGCGGCCGAGGCAAATCGTCGCTTACAAACTCTGAGGGGACATCCATGAAACTGGCCACCGTTCTATGCCTGCTCGTCGCCGCGGGGTCGGCCGCCGCACAAGATGCAAACGACCTGGATGCCGCGCGACAAGGGAATTCATTTGCCTCGTCACAGGCTCGCCCCGGCGCCATCAACGACCTGGTGCCCGGCGCTTCGCTGACGCCACCGCAGGCGGGCCTGAATGCGAGGGACCTACGCCAATCTGCCAACGCACAGGTTCGGTACTGCGCCACCCACGTCAGCGATCCAAGCTGCGCTGGCATCGTTCAAGCCACGGAGGATGCCCAGCGTCCGCGCGTAGGGCCTGGCAATAACGACCCAACCGTCGTCGGGGCTCGGCAGGTGTTTTCAGATCCTGGCGTCGCTCTCGGCGGGTTGGGTCAGTTCAGTGGATGCGCGCTGAACGGTGTGTGCTCCCGCGACCAGTTCTGTTTGGGTGCGCGCTGCTTCAGTACGCGCTACACAAATGACGCGGACTTTGCCCAGACCATGACGTTCATGGAGGCAGTACGCGAGGCCGGAGTCTACCTTGACCCAGCCACAACCAAAGTCTTCAGCGGCCAACCCAACGTCTGCCGTGATCGCCTCCTAAAGAACTGCTGCTATTCCGACTCCGCTGGCGCGAGCATGAGCAACCAGCGCCTGTTCACCACCGGGTCGCGCCTGGTCTACGACCTGCTGATGAATTCCACCAACCGGAATTTCGTCAAGGCCGGACTGACCGCCCTCATGAGCGGTGGTGGCTTCACCGGGACCTACTCCACTTTCGGGATATCGGTAGCCGTTAACGGCAGCTCGCTGCCAGCCGGGTCGATGGTTCTCGGTTCAGGGGAAAACTACGTCATCGCCATCGATCCCTGGTCGCTTGCGATCACGGCCACCATTTTCATCGTGGCCGAGCTCAGCCAGTGCAGCAAGGCCGAGTCGCTGGCGGCGCTGAAGGAAGGCGCCCACCTCTGCCACTCGATCGGCACGTGGTGTTCCGAGTGCTTCCGGGTCTTGGGACACTGCGTCAGCTGCATTGAGCGCTCTACGGGAAAGTGCTGTTTCAATTCGCGACTCGCCCGCATGATCAACGAACAAGGCCGGCAGCAGCTCGGGCTAGGCTGGGGCACACCCGAGCGACCGGCTTGCGACGGATTCACCGTCGCCGACTTACAGAGGCTGGATTTCTCTCGGATGGATCTCACCGAGTTCTACGATTCGATCGTTCCATCGATGCCAAACGTGCCGGCAATGCAAGCCGGTGCACGCGAGCGCGCTGCGAACTGCTACCGCGGAGGTGGAAAATGCTAGCCGCTCTTGCCCTGGTTTCGGCGCTCTCTGCGCCAGGCCCGCGGATGCAGGTTGATGACCTTCGCCCCCTGCTTCGCACCGCGCTGCTGGCACCCAATGGGACTGCTCATGGCCAGCTCGCTGGACCTATTGCCGGCGCATTTGGCGCCCGTTTCAAGACGAACAACCCGGTCCTGATCGACGTGACCACCGAGTTCCGGTATGCGAGCCCCGGATGCGCCCGGCTGAGGATCGAGGTAGAGCAGCGGGCGGTGACGCTGTACCCCGAGGAGTCACCACGGGACATGAAATTGCAGTCGACTCTGAACTACTGCCTCGATGGCGGCCCGCCGCGCACTTTGGAACGCAGGAGGGAGCCATGAAGAGACTTATTCTGACTTTGGCACTCCCAACGTTTGCCGTCGCCCAGGAGGCGAGCACGCCAGCGAATCCATATTGGTCCGATAGCTGGCGCGGCTGGCACTTCTACGAGGCCCCAGCTTCGCCCCCTCCCGTTCGAAAGGAGGCAGAGGCAAAACGGACGCCCGAGCTGCAGGCGCTCGAACGACTGCAAGAAGAGGCAAAGCGCACCCGAGCGATTGCGGTGATGAACCCGACAGTTGACCATGTCCGTCGCTACATGGAGGTTGAGAGGCAGATTGCGGAACTCGCGTCCGCATTCTCGGAAGTTGCGCGCCGCGTCGCCTGGACCCACCCCTACCTGGATCCGACACTGAGCGGACGTCCCGCAAATGCGAAGGCGCTGCAGGTCTTCGAACAACAGGAACAGCAGGATCGTGCTCGTATCGTGTCAACGCTGGCTGGAACACACGTTCTGTTCTTCTTCTTTCGGGGCGATTGCCCATACTGCCATGCATTTGCGCCTACCGTTGCCGCTTTCGAAAAGCGATTCGGCTTGAAGGTCGTGCCCGTCTCCTTGGATGGGGGAGCGCTCCCGGACTTCCGAACGCCACGGGGAGATAACGGCATTGCCCGCACCTTGAAGGTCTCCCAGGTACCGGCAGTCTTCCTGGCGCAGCCGTTCACGGGACAAATCGCTCCAATTGGGGTCGGTGTGCTCTCCGAGTCCCAGCTCCTGGAACGCATTGCCGTTCTCAGCGGAGCAAATCCTGAGGTAACTCAGGCAACAACCTTAACTGCCCTGCCGGAGGCACCATGAAGATTCGATCCATTGCAGCAGCGATTGCGCTGCTTACTGCTCCTAGCCTTCCTTGGGCCGGGGACTTGAACTCGGAAGTGAACCGAATGTTCAACAACCTGGGCACGATCGGCAATTACACCGCGCCGGGTGCGTTCCGCGGACAAGCATTTAACACCTACACCGGAGGTAGCCTGATGCTGCGGTCACAAAACAAGACCTATCAGCTGATGGCGATTGACTACCCAACGGCACGCGCGGGTTGCGGCGGCATCGACGTGTTCGGGGGCTCGTTTTCCCACATCTCGTCGGCCGAACTCAAGAACATGCTGCGCAATATCACCTCGGCGCTACCCGGCGTCGCGTTCCAGCTCGCTCTAGACACCGTGTCGCCGTTATTGGGCAGCGTGACCGAACGCTTCAACAACCTTTCGACCATGGTGAACAATGCACGGATCAATTCATGCGAGACCGCGAAGGCGATGGTTTCGACGGGCGCTGAAATGGTCGGATTCAATGCGCAGGAATCATGCGCGGACGTCGCTGTGGCGCTTGGCCTGGAGTCTGATCGCGATTCGGCGCGCCGGCGCTGCGGGACTGACCGCAGCGGAGTGCTTAATACCGCCCGCAATTCCGATAACCCCGAAGCCAAAGCCCGGGCTGGCTTTGCGGGGAACATTACGTGGCACGCCCTCCAGCTCGTGAGCCCAAACCTCGACAACGAGGAGCGGGAGCTAGTGATGAGCATTATTGGGACGGCTGTCTACGAAGAACCGGACAAGAATCCGATTATCTGGTCGGCCACTCTCACCTCCATTCCCCAGCTGCTGTACGGGCAGAGCGACACGCCTGAGGGCGATATCGAACTTCCAATGCTCCGGTGTGATGAATACACGAAGTGCCTGAACGTACGGGTGGATGAGCACTACCGGCACACACCGCTCACGGTCAAGGTTGCGAACCTCATGCATTCCATCGCGGAGAAGATCATTAATCGCCAACCCATCGCCAACAACTCCCGCGAGATCGGCTTCGTCAATCAAACCAGCGAGCCCGTGTACCGGTTGCTCTCCATCGCAACCAGTCGGCTCGGCACAGGCCTCGACGAAACCCTGATTGCGCAATATCGAGACGTGATCGCAGCGGACTATGCCTACGTATTCCTCGATCGTACATTTCGAATAGGGATGGACGCTCTCGAAAAGGACTACCTGCTGAACAGCCAGCAGCGGCAGCAGGTCGCGTGGCTGCGGGAGCGGGCCATGCGGCAGGCGATGGCGCTCTCCGAACAGAAGCAAACAGTCTACGCCAAGGTGAACTCAATAAACTCGATGGCGAGTGCTCTCGACACGCTCGACCGGCAACTTCGGGCGGGCCTGCCGCAGCAGATTCTGGATGCCCTCGGCCGTCGCAATGCATTCATGCGGTAACGGAGCTGGCCATGTGGGAGATCTACGCCTATCACAACAGCGAGAGTCTCGCTGGCCTGTTCAATGCCATTGCAGCGGTCTGCGGCGGAGATTCGTTTCTCGCCAGCCTGGCTGCCACTGTGGTGATCGGTTTCATCGCAGCGATGATTGGCTATGCGTTTGCCCCGCACAAACTGATTGGCTGGCAATGGCTGGCATCCGTCATGCTGATCTACTCGGTCCTGATCATGCCGAAGGTCACCGTCGGGATCGTGGACAAGACCGGCGGCAGTGCGGTCCGGATCGTCGCTAACGTGCCTTTCGGTCTCGCCGCGCTCAAGAGCCTTTCAAGTGTCATAGGAAATACGCTAACGGAGGTCACCGAGACCGGATTTCAAGCGCTTCCTGGCTTAGCGAATCTGCCCTCGGAAATGGCGTATTCAAGAAACGGCCTGGTGTTCGGAAATAGGCTGATCAGGGAGTCTTCCGATGTCGTTTTTTCCGATCCCAACTTTCGAGCGAACATGATCGAGTTCATGGGGAACTGCATTGCTTACGATGTCGCGTCCGGATACATCAGTGCTTCGCAATTCGCCAACTCGACGGACATTTGGGGGCTCATACAAAGCAATCCCCCCAACCCCGCGCGCTTCACGCCATACACAGAGAATTCAGGGGCGGCCTCGGTAGTTCCCTGTGACCAGGCATTCCACAAACTGGATGCTCTGATGCCCGCACAAATGAATCCGCTATTGGCGAGACTGAGTCAACGTGCCCATCCCACCCTCTCCGCGACCGCAGCCCTCAACGTTTATCCGTCGCAGCTTCAACAGGCCTATTTGAAATACGGATTGGCAGACGCCACCGCTGCGGCGGCCGACATCATTCGGCAAAACGCAATGATCAACGCCGTCAACGACACCTCGATGATCTCGGGGGTTCGGCTTAACGATACGAGCAAACTGCTACTGGCCGTGGGTCGGGCCCAAGCGATCCAACAGACTAATGCTACATGGCTGAACAATGGCGCGGTGGCCGAACAATCGCTTCCGGTCGTGAGAAATGTGATCGAAGGACTGGTGATCGGACTGTTCCTTCTACTGGTCCTTTTGTTGATGATCATGGGTGGGCCCGAAGCCCTGATGGCGTTGAAGGCCTATGTGGCGCTGATCGTCTGGACCGAATTATGGCCTCCGTTGTTCGCCATCCTGAACTACATTGCGCTGATTTATACCGCTCAGGATAACGCCGCGGCCGCGGCGCTTGGTGGAACCGCCCACGGACTCGCGCTGACAACTTCAGATGCTGTGACCTCCAATGTCATCGCGAACACCGGTGTCGTCGGCTACCTGACGCTCAGCATCCCCTTCATCGCTTGGGCGGCAGTCAAGCGAATGGAGAATCTCGGAACGGCCCTCATGAGTGGCTTCAATTCCCTGCAGTCCGGGATCTCCAGCACTGCGGAAGCGCTGAAAGGCCAGCTCCAGATGGGGAGCGTGAGCATGGACCAAATGGCTCTGGCGCCGAGCCGCACCTCGCCGTTCTGGGAACGCCACCAGGAACAGGCATCCGGGGACACCATTAGCCGCCAACTTGCCACAGGAGTAGCCGCGACATCGAAACTCACGAACCAGGGCATGGGGAGTGCGGTTATTCAATTCAAGGCGAGCCAGGAGGACGTGTCCGGAGCGCGGAAGTCACTTGATGCAGCGCTCACCCGCACGGTTGCCAACGTTAACGAGCATGCCAAATCGGTGAGTACATCACTGTTCTCCGGCAGCGTTCGCACAGAAGGACAGCGCGACAGTACAGGAATCGGACACAGTCAAGTCAGCGAATCCGGCGCCCAAAACCAACACCTAACGCAGATCGTGGACTCGGTCGCGCACGAGACAGGTGCGTCCAAAGAAGAGGTCGCACGAGTCGCTATCGGCGCGGCTCTGGTCTCAAATCTGAAGATTCTGGGTGCCGGAATCGAAGGATCTCTTCAAGGCAGTAAAGCATGGCAGTCATCCCTGTCCGAAAGGGATCGTCAGATTTACCAAGCCCTTACCAGCGACCAGATTTCCGAATTTGGACGAGAGCTTCAGCGCACATCGCACGAAGCTAACACCAGTCAGTCAAAAGGTAACGAATCCCGCAGCGGAACAGAGCGGGCAAATCGCACCTCGGACTCTGCTCAAAAACTCAAACAAGCAGCCGCTGAACTCGGTGAAAGCAGTCAGCTCTTCTCCAACCTGAGCTCGGCATTCGCACATTCAGCCACGATTACTCTTGATCTAGCGCAGAACCCGAAGGACTCGCACTGGTTCAATGTGCTAAACGGGCCCGCGTCGCAGGCCATGTTGCGCGAACTAAACACTGAACTCGCGAATTTCGCTCGCGTTCCACAACCCGCGAATACAGTAGGAAATTTGCCGACCAGCCGCGAAGACCTGCAAGCTGATTTCGAGAAGAATTCCACCGAAACTGGTTCCGTTGCCGGGTCCGGTAAGCCTTCGCCAACAAGGGGCAGGCCATCAACAGCGACACCTAAGCCGTCCGAAGCGTCTGCACCAGCATCCCCCGAACCCACCATGGACGACAGAAAGGCCAAGATTAATGCGCGTGCCGCGACCCTTCGAGCTGAGGTAGCTACTGGAATTGAGGAAGGCAAGCTCGATCAGCTGAAAAAGGAAACCTATCTCAAAGGGGCCTCAAGCGCAGGAAGGATCGTGGGCGGAATCAGGAATACGATAAGGCCGAAGAATTGACGCGTTCAGAACTTTGGGGGAGGTATCATGAAAATCAAGGTTGGGCAGGTACGCAGAATCCGTTATGCCCGAGATAAGGGTGAATATGTGGCGTCGTTCTTGTTGAACGAGGTCCCGGCTAAGCTGCATGCGTCCCAGATTATTCCGGTTCGTAATGGTGACTGGCTTGCGATGGAAGGCAACCTCCGTGACGGTGTGTTCGCGGGCCGAAACGCCTACAACAAGACGACTGGGGCAGTCTGCCGCGCGAGTTCAGTAGACGATGTGGTAGCAGCGCTTGTAATCGCAGTGCTTGCGGCGGGTGGACTTTTTGCCGGGCTACCCAACTTCGTTGGCCTTGCAGTTCCGGCCTCGCTCATCATTGGTCTCTATCGCTGGCTCGCGCCTCGTGCCGCCACCCGCAAGCTCGCAATGATAAATTTGCCCAGCAAAGCTAAAGCGATCACTCGGGCCTTCGTAGTCCCGGCAGGTCCGTTACAGGTCGATCGGAGGCTCAAATGACGGTCTGGAGAACGATACTTATCTCGATCCTGCTGGCCACGGGCGACGCCCAGGCCACGGCTCTGAGATCCGATCGCCCCACCGACGACTCAGTTTGCGATTTGGGATCAAACACCTCCCTCGCGCTGATGAAGATTCGCTCTGTTCCCTGGCATACTCGTGAAATCGACAAGGTCCATGAGCGGATGCTAGTCTCCTGGGTCGTGCATCAATGCCACGATGGACAGATCCTCATCATCGATGGCGCCAACGGAGACGACTGGGAACACCGCTACGCGGAATCTTCGGCTCTTCGCTTATGCACCGGCGCGGATATTCGCCAATTCTCGAAGGGGTCGTCCCAATACCCTCAAGCGTTTGAACTGCGATGCCTGATCCGAAAAATCACAAGCGCGCGCAATTGGAGTGAGAACCAGGACCGGCTGGAGTCGCTGGACGCCATGATCGCTTCGCGTGCCGGCGTGTTACCGGAGGGGGAAGCTGTGCACCGCAGCGACGCGACCAACGTAGTTGACAAGGCCGCCGACCGCTGTTCGGGCAAGTCAAAACTCGCGTCGATCCTATTCGGGGGCGGAACCTGTAAAACGAAATAGTGCAGATCCTGTTTGTCGATACACCGCTAGCGCCGGCCTGTGGTAAGGTATCCCAGCAGGAATAACCCAGCTGGCCAGTTCAGTACTTCAGACTGACGCCCTAATAAAGTGCTCGGAGGACGTAGTTGATTACATACAAAGCCTGGGGTAGCAAATCAATCGTCTAGCAGCGCCTGAATAATGGGGCAGCCGACACTAGGATGCTCGCTGTCGCAGTGAGATACCATCATTGCGAGCGCGGTCTTAATTGCAAGCAAATCTTTAAGTTTTGCCTCGACCATGGCCAGCTTCCGCGCAGCCAGGTCGCGGGTGGCGGCACAGGTTTGCGAGCCTTCCAGCTTGAGCAAGCTCGCGATTTCATCCAGGGTAAAGCCAAGACGCTGCGCCCGCTTGATGAATCGGATTCGGCGTACGTCGTCGCCCCCATAGGTGCGGTAGCCGCTGTACGGCCGCGCCGGCTCATCGATTAATCCAGTCCGTTGGTAGAACCTCACCGTCTCGACGTTCACGTCGGCGGCGCTGGCCAAGCGGCTGATCGTCATTTTTTCGGTCATTTACTTGACTCCGTATATGTGTACGGAGTTTATCCTGTTTCTGTGTAAACCTTGTCGGAGTCGGGATGGCGATCGGAACAAAAGCATCTTTAGCCGCAGGCGTGTTAACCGCCATGGGCGCCTCGGCATGTTGCGCTGGTCCGCTCGTCCTCCTGTTGATGGGTGTCGGCGGCGGCTGGGCATCTCAGCTGATTGCGCTCGAACCGTATAGCCCGTATTCCACGGCGCTGAGCGTTCTATTTTTGGGAGCCGCCTTCCACAATTTATACCTTCGTAGGAGGGCATGTGCGCCTGGTGACGCCTGCGCCAATGACGGTGTCATCAGGAGCCAGCGCATCATGTTCTGGCTCGTTGCCTTGCCTGTCTTAGTGCTACTGACGTTTCCCTTATACGCCCCACTGTTCTATTGAAAGGACTCACCAATGCGAATCCCTACATTCATTGTCACGCTGCTGCTGAGTGGCTCGGCCTTCGCTGGAATACCTGAAACGCTTACCCTTGACGTGCAGAACATGACCTGTGCCGCATGCCCGATCACCGTCAAGAAGGCGCTAGAACAAGTCCCAGGTGTGAGTGAAGTGAAGATCGACTACGAGCGCAAGACGGCCACCGTGCATCTGGATCCAGACAAAGGCAAGGTAGCAATGCTGACCAAAGCGACGGCTGACGCAGGCTTTCCTTCGACCGTCAGGAAGTAACGCGATGACCGAAGCAGTTTTGGAATCGGTACTGACCTGCCCGCATTGTGGGCGGCGTGAACAGGAGATCATGCCGACTGATGCCTGCCAGTTCTACTACGAATGCAAAGGCTGTTCCGTTGTGCTGCGGCCGAAGGCTGGGGACTGCTGCGTCTTCTGTTCATACGGCACGGTCAAGTGCCCGCCGATTCAAGGTGAGCGACCCTGCTGCGGCTGAGACATTTCCATCGAAGCTCCATTGTGGGCGACTACAGCATGTTTGTGCATTTCCAAGGTAAGAACTCATCGGCTCGGCTTATGGGATGGTTGGCGATATGGGCCAGCACGTCCATGCCTCTGAGTCGTCACTTCGGAGCTAACGGGTTCGGACGATCACACGACATCCGGCGCGCGCAGTGATGGCATCGGCTTAAACTGTGCGGGCCGGACGCGCTCAATCGTCCGCTACGAAGTTCAATTCGCCTCCGATGGAGGGCGACTATTTCATCATGGCTCATGAGGAATACCCGACAGTACACGTCGCGCCCGTTCTCCATTTGAAATCGCAGGATCCCGTAGTCAGCAGTAGGTTGGCCTGTGGCCGCCTGCGGCACCATTGCCTGGGCAGACAGCTCAATAACATCTGACTTGCTGACAGTCCGTTGCGCCCGTACCTTTGTTCGCATCACTACGGCATACCCTTGAATCAGAAAAGCACTCTCTACTTGGCCCGCTAGCGGGATTGGGCTCGATATACGCAGGTCTCCACCCCTAAAAAAGACTCGGGCCCCTTGCAGCTCAGGCAGGCCATCTGTGTCCCGGCGCGTTAGTAGACTTTGCACTGCTGCAGCGATTGTTAAGCTCGCCCATACGTACAACAGTAGTGTCATGATCTGCCCCTTCGAAAAAATCGAAACAAGGTTCTGAGGCTGCGGGACATGGCCCCCTCCATCGCGCGATCATTCGCAGCTCGCTGCCGACACTCTTCAGGTACCTGGTCGACTACGCGACGCTGAAGCGCCCGTTCCCTTTCTTCAGAAACCGCATCCTCAATACGGGCATCTATCCTTACGAGGTGTTCGCAATAGCCCATTTCGGCAAGTTCGGAAATACTCACCTCATGGGCGGAGCAAGCAGAATTAGGTTCGATATTCATAGTGACGGCCCAAACAATTCCAGCGAGGCCGCCTGGAGGTCATTCGGTGCAGCGGCGGCCGGTGGAGGCGAAGTGTCGATCAAAACATGCTGCAGCCCGTCGTGGGCCAGAATGCGCAGGCGATTTACCCGTTTGCTGCCTTTGGAGAAGCGAGCCAGCTCATCGTAAAGCCGAGGGTCATCCGCCCGATCCAGGACGAAGTTAAGACGGATCGTGTCACTCATCACCAGCCTCCCCCACATCAACCACCTTTGCTGGAGTGCCGGCAGCGCGCGCCAGCTCCATTCCGGCGATCTGGAAACCGCGCACATTCGCGAACAACGGGTCTTTTACCTCTTGGATCGAATGGCGTGGAAAAGATTCCTTCACGGCCTTGCGGAAGAAGAAAGCGCCACCGCCTACCAGGATGATGTTCTGCACGTCGCTCGCATCGCCGACGTAGTGCTGCATCTCCGCCACCGCCTGCTCCGCAATCTTCCGTGCCAGCGGCATATGCTTCGCGAGGTCGTACTCGCGCTGGAAGATCACTGGCTTGCGGCCGTCTCGCAGCGCCCGATCAACGAGCTCGTAGTCGCGGAAATCGATGCCCAGCGTGCGGCTCACGCCATCGGCAATCGCATGCAGCACATCGAACATGCCTCGGTTCACTGAGTGGCTCCGCTTCTCGATCTGCTGCATCCCCTGCGCGACAATCCAATCAAAGGTGCGCTGGCCTACATCGATGATGAGATGCCGCTCCTTGCGCATGTTGGCCACGCAGTTGTTGGTATGCGCGAAATGCATCAGCGCGCCGGCTGGCTGGGGGATAGCTTTCACCTTCGCGATTGTCACCTCTCGTCCACGTCCGATCACGTGGCGGCTCGCGAGTCGCTTCTCCAACGCCGTCACCACCTTGCGCACCTTGAAGGTGGCCACAGGCAGCCCTACGACCAGAAGATCGAGCGCGTCCACCCGCATGAAATGCAGCGCACCCAATGTCAGCGCCATGTATTCGGGCAGCTCGCAGTATCGGTCGTGCTGTAGCACCCTGGAGTTGTACACGTCCGCCGCAAGATGCACGTCTGGCCCGACCTCATAGATCAGCCCGGCCACAGGAACGCCCACAGTCTTCCGTCGACCGGTCCAGGTTTCTCCGCTCACAGCGACATCTGTTGGATGCGCCTCCGATGGAAAAGCGGCACAGCGAATCTCCGCGCCGTCCACGGCGGTCACGTACTTTGTGTTCCCACGTCCCACATCGACTGCACGTACGATCGGTTCCACGGGCCTCTCCTTTGAAGTTTGAGATGACCAGACTAGCCAGCCGCAGCCTGCCAAGCCAACCGAAATGCGCCCAAGTTTGGGCCAAGATTTCGTCGGACTACCACTGCACCCGCGCTCCACAGGTTTTTAGCTCAATCCAATCGTCGCATGAGCCCCACGAATACAAGTCGGCTTGCTTCCCCCTCGTTCTGCAGTCGTAGGGTGGTCTCGAAACCAACCTCCTCTCCTAGCGGCAGGGCCGTGAAGCCTCCGCGCTGGCACAATCAGAGGTAACACGGACTGCGGCGCTGTCAAGGGCCGCGAGCCGAAGATGCTGCGTCCACAAAATCAATTCGGCATCAATCGCATGACTTAAGCGACCTTGACTTCCTGAGTCTGCCCTCCTACCCTGAGAGAGCTGTACGGCAGTCCATGCCATCGACATCGCGTCGAAAAATCTGGACGTTGGCCAAGAGCCCGTTGCGGTCGAGACCCGCCCTCTTCTTTTCTCCCGTTCACGCATTCAGCGCAAGCGCCGCGAGCGCTGCCTGGATGCTCGTCAACCAGACGCACACGATGCGTTCCTCCGAAGAGCTGCGTTTCAAAGCGTAGCTATGCATTCAACAGGCTGCAAGCCTGCGAGCCGTCGGCACGACCGACGAGCACTCCCCGACACACACACTGCCGCCACGCGTGCACCAGTCCTGCATGGACGCCTTCGTCACGAGCACATTCGACGTGCCGACGAAGTCAGCGCACGCGAGCGCGCGCTACGCCCGGTGGTAGGGCGCTGGATACCGCGCGCGGCCAGCAGGTCGGACAAGCCAGTGTGGACTGGCCCTGGTACGCCAGGACGCTACCCAGATGCACGACATCAGGTACTCGCCCTCGACGCGAGGGAACGCGCCGCGACGAAAGCCGCACGCCTTCCGCATGCACGTTTTTACGACACCCGTGCCGCGTGGCGGCCGAACTGTATCCGAGGCGGGTCCCTTCGCTGCGAAGGGCTCATCACTGAATCAGACAAAGGAGGACATCATGGTGATCGCAAGTAAGGCAGGCGCACGCGGATGGCGCGGCGAATTGCAGCGCATCCTCGTGCAGCACAATGAACGTCACGCCGATCGCGAGAAAGGAGTCTCGCATCGCACCCGGGAAGCGCGGGCACTGGGGCTCTTCCGGTGCTTTCGGCTGCTGCACCAGCTGGGATACCGGATCAATCCCACCGCCCTCGGAGGCCGACACGTGAAGGCACTGGTCCGATACTGGACCGCGGAATCGACGGCGGCCATGGACGGCGTTCCGAGCGCGAACGCGCGCCAAGGACCGCTAAGCGCGGCCTACATACAACAGCAACTCAGCCACCTTCGGGTATTTGCGCGTTGGATTGGCAAGCCTGGACTTGTGCTGTCCGCGGAGCGCTATGTGAACGACAGAGCGCTGGTGACACGCCGCTACGCTGCCACACGCGATAAGTCCTGGTCGGGCAACACGGTCGAC
Organism: Zemynaea arenosa; assembly: GCF_004614185.1. Taxonomy (GTDB): domain Bacteria; phylum Pseudomonadota; class Gammaproteobacteria; order Burkholderiales; family Burkholderiaceae_D; genus Telluria; species Telluria arenosa. The sequence goes on from NZ_SPVF01000252.1 coordinate 91,902, forward strand.
ATCCACGCCGTTCTCAGGCAGGTAGGTGAGATTGACGAGTACGTGGGACTCCAGCTGCACCTCATGCTGGCGTTTGGGCTTCGCAGAAAGGAGGCAGTCATGTTCTGCCCCTCTGTGGCGGAGGTACCAGCGCACGCCCTGCCGCTGCAGTATCAGGGAACGGAGATCTTCCTATCATTCCTGCGCGTCAGGCGCGGCACCAAAGGAGGCCGTCTGCGCTACGTCGCTGTGCGCACGCCTTTTCAGCTGGAAGCGCTGGAGTTGGCACGCCGATTCATCCGCCATGAGTCAGGTCATATCGGCCGCCCTGGCCTGACCCTGAAGCAAAGCTTGGATCGTTTCAGCTACGTCATGCGCACAGTCGGCGTCTCGAAACGAAGTCTCGGCGTGACTGCACACGGTTTGCGGCACCAGTTCGCGGCGGACCTCTACTTCGAACTGACCCATGTCCACCCACCGGTGCGGGGCGGCGCACCGTGGCTCGACCCGGAGACACGGCGCCTGGCTTATCTCGAAGTCGCGCGGCAGCTTGGCCACAACCGCCCCCAGATCAGCGGCGCATACCTCGGTGCTGCAACTGGACGCACCATTTCATCACCTGCCAACGAAGGAGACCATCATGCTCGCCACTCGTGATCTATATCTCGGCGACCGCATCGTCCAGACACAGCACGTGCCTCTCAAGCTCTTCCCTGGGATGCTGCTGGAGCTGGAGGCGGCCGGAGTACCGGACTCGATTTGCCAGATCCTGCAAAGCACGCTGGCCGGCCGCCGAGGCTATGAAAGCCGCGGCATTGCCGTCGTCGAGGTTCACGCTGACCAGGAGCCAGGTGTGCCGCCCGAGTGGCGCGTGTACCTGCCGCAGCTCTGGCTGCACATCAGAACGGACTTCAATCCAATCCGCTGGATGGCCGGTCAGGCTGCGGCTATCGTCGGCTCAACATTGGAAACTGGACTTCTGTTATCCGAGGGCGACGGTCTCTACGTAGTAAGCCTCCACGCTTCTCCTGAACGGGAGTTCACGGCGCGCCGCTGGCTCGCGGAACGCCTGGGCGACCAGGTCGTACGGCGCAAGCTGAACACACTGTCCCAACAGGCTCGAAATGCGACCAAAGAGCGCGACGTGGCACGCAAGCCTCCGGAGGAGTACGTTCGCCAGCTCGTGACCACCACCTTCCGGCTCGGCCCCTGTGAGCTGGATAGTTTCATTCCGGTCGTCGCGCGCAGGCTGCAAGAAGCTGCGCTGGATCTTCGCGAAGTAAGACTTGGCGCGTCGGCCCGACGGTCGGCCAACTTCGGCTCAAGCCAACGCGAAGAGAGAATGAAGCTCGCGGCGGCCCGGCGGTGGCTGACCGAGACTGCGACTCAGACGGGCATAGTGACTGCGATGTCCGATTTTCGCACATCTGATCAACCGCAAAAGGACTTGAATTAGCGGTTCGCTGAGCACGTATCGGTCGCCGTTCGCCTTGAAGTACGCGGATCAGAGTGCAAGAATGGCCTTGCATTCCGCAGGAATCGCTCCTGCATGCCATCGTGGCGACACGATGCCCTGGCTAGCCCAGGCGTTGCGCTCGTGACGCGCCTTCTCCGCTGATCGCCATGCCTTCAGCTTTCCCGACCGAGCGGTCCGTCGTTCGGGTATTTCATCCGGTGGTCAGGTGACCGGCCTCCGATGCAAACACTGTGCGTGTTTGTCCTTCCAGGTCCTGCTCGCAGCATGAGCAGGACCATTCCATCCAGCCTTTGAGGGAACGATCGATGTTCCCCCAAGGGCGCACCGGCGTTCCCTTCGATTTTTTTGACTGAAGGAGAACGTCATGTCCGACAATCGTCGAGAAGAAAGTGGCAATCCGCGTCCGCGAGCCCGTCGCACGGCTGTGGACCTCGAAGAGGATCGCACCTGGAGTAGTTTTTACCGCCAGGTGACCGATCCAACGGTCGCAGCGGATCTCGTCCAATACCTGGACGCGCATCCGACGCTGCGTGACCGCTGTCCGGGCCTCTACATTAAAGCCAAGCAATCCATCCGGCACGGGCATGAACGCACGGCTCGGGTACGTCGAGTTGCACACGCTGTCAGTCTCGCCGCGTCGTGGCTGTTCGTGAGGCCGATAGGCGTGGCGGCAGCGATGGTCCGCGTCGTCGGACGGGTCGCACTGGAGACTCTGCCCTCCGAACGCCGCAGCCGCTCCGCACCTGCAGTGAGGCCGGCTCAATTCGTTATGACTGGCCATGCGGAGCAACCGGCACCGCAACAGGCATCGCCTGAGGTGGTGGAACGTACGGGTTAGTTCGAGTTCGATTCGCCTTCGGTCAGGCGCTTCATCGCTCCGTCGATGGAGCGCCTGCGCCGGCGGCAGTCTGCGGTCTCGCCAGGGTAATGCTCTTTGGCCAGGCGGACAAACTCGATCAGCTCTGCGACCGAGCCAATCTCCACCGGCTCGAAACCCGTCGCCGCTCGCAACAGCTCAACGTCAAGTTCGCTCAGTCGAATGGTGTCTCCGAATTTCAGCATCGCGATCCCCTGCAATTTGTATCCGCCGCACGTCAGCGACGGGCTCAGCCAACGGAGGCCGTATGGACCCGACGAATAGTTCCAACGCCCACGCGGCCGTGAACTGCAGTGCCGAATTCATAGCTCTGGTACGGACGCCCGCTGGCAAACGATTGGTGATGCGTGATGGCAGCCGATTTATCCGAACCGATCGATTTTGCGACGGCTTCTGCAACCTGCGGACCGGCCACATTTGTTCAGCACATGCACTGATTTCAAACCATGGTGGATGCATCACGCACCCCGCCAATTTTCCACCGGAGGACCAAATGCGCAACGAAGATGAACTTCGCGACATACAAGACACCGTCAATCTCTACAACGATGGCGTCGCCGCTTCTGAGGCCGGGCGCCCGATGGTCCTGTCGGCGCGCATTGACGCCTTCACTCAAGGGAATTTCGACTGCCGCTGCGACTGCGCGGAACCGCCCCTCGCTTTCCTGGAGGTGCCGGAACTGCTGGCCGAATGGTATCGCGGCTATCGCAGCGCCCTGCCCGCGGCATTACCGGAGAGCGCGGGCAAGACGGAAGGCGTCCGCTCGTGACGACCACAGAAATCATGAATCTCACCCAGCCTAACCTGGGTTCTTCCCCCCCCGAATCGGGATGCGCGCATCCCGTTAGGGGGATGCCATGTGTTCTAGCGACATGTGGAGATCATCATGGTGAAGTTCACATTCAACAGGAAGGCCCGTGCCACAGCGATCGCGGCCATTAAGAAGCTTGAGACCGGCTCCTTTATGAGCGCAGTGCTGGGTGCGTTCGGTGCCAACCCCAGGGTGACGGCCGTGGCGGCCTTGGCGGTATTTATCCTCTGCAGGATCGGGGAGACCGTGATCGCCGGTATTGTCGATCACCCAGACGGCACGCCTGAGCATGTGGCGGGCGATGACGACATGCCGTGAAGTGCAGCGCGACCGGACGGAAAAGCCGGTCGCGCTCCGCTTGCATTCAGTTGGGATCTCGTTAGACTAAAACCTTCATGACGGAGGCGCACAATGGCTTTGACAATCGGACTGCTTATCTTTGACGCAGCCGCAGCTTTGGCGGTCGTGCTGCTGACACTAGGTTGCGTGCGCGGGGCACGAGCGGAGCGGGGACACTAAGGAAGTTTTTTGAGTCCCTAGACGGCGCATTCATTGGATGCGCCGTTTTCATTTCGCGCTATCGGCAGAGTGTCCCTGTGTGGCAGTGGCGGAGCTGGCTGGTCCAATTGCCAGATCCAGCTTCCCTCAGCAACTTTGCGTTTTCGTTCGATATCCGCCTGATCGGCCCATGGATCGATGACGTGAAGAGGTACCGGTTCAGGCCCAGCATCGAGAAGCACGAAGTTTGGCAGTTGTGTCCATGAACTCGCGTCATATCGCAGCGGCTTGTAGAAAGTACGCTCACCACTAACAAGTCTGTCATGCAAATCCAGCTCAAAGCTACCGGCGATCGGAATCCAGCTTTTCGTGGTGAGGACCAATGCGCACGACTCGATCCGTATTTCCTGACCCGTTCCGTCGGAGATAACAGCAGCCAAGAGAACTCTCACTGCGAGGCCAGCATCGAGCGCTTCCAGCGCGCCGCGGAACCGAACTGTCGCTAGTTTCCAAGTCTTTTCTTCGACCAGGATCGGGCGTTCCGGCATGTGCTTCAACCACACCCGCCGCAACAGATTGCCGGGCTCACTGTGCTTCAGCTCACCGACCAGTACCGCTCGTGGACTCTGGATCCCGTTCCGATGCAACAGCGCACGCACACGGTGGCGTCGCCGCTCAAGCACTTCCAACTTGCGCTTCGGGTCATACGTCTCGGGGATGAACAGCACATCCGATAGCGAGTGGCCCTTGATGCGAAAGTTGGCTGCGGCCTTCTCGATTTCACGCTGCAGGTAATGATACGGACGTTGGCTGGGCGGAGACCAACGGTTGATCTGGGCGTGATCGATAAGCAAGTGAAGGAGCGCTGTAAGTGTGAAAGGCCGTGGACGCCGCGTAGCGTCGCCAGCATGCGCGCTCTCACTGCGCCCTGGCGACGCACCGCGCGACATCAGAGAGAACTTAACCAAGACATCAAATCGCCCGTCGGCACCTGCCCGAATAGCTTCATGCTCACCCTCTTGCTCAGTAAGGAACGAAGGACATTGAGGCTCATGCTGGCGCCCGGTCCCGGGCATGCATTTCACGACATACCGCTCATAGCGCGCGATGTACATTTCGACCCCGGCCTCGCGGCACAAGCACCGTGGCCGGACACCGGCCTCGTAAGCCTGGGCCAGAGCGGCCTGCAGGTCTTTATCGCTGATCGCAATTACACCGCTCGGCAAGAGCAGCCTCTGTGCTTGGTCACGCATGATCATGTTCCTCCATTGTCAGGAGCACGGTACGGCGCCGCCCTTCCGGCAAGCAGGAACGTCGGTCGAACCTGCACAGGAATTGGGTGTGAAAATGTGGACCGAGTCAGGGAGGTATTTTCCGTTGATACGGACGGAGGCCAACCATATCCTCAGCGCGTGATAAACCCTGTTGAGGAGCCAAACCGTGAGCGATGACACCACATCAAACAGCCCTGGGCGGCTGCTAAAACTAAAGGACGTGGTGGAACGGTGCGCTCTTTCGCGCACGTCCATTTATGCCAAGATCAAAGCCGGCACGTTCCCGCGTCAGATCGTCATTTCCGTGAAGGCTGTCGCCTGGTTGGAGACAGAGATCGACGACTGGATTCGAGCCAACCTCGCCGCACGCGACGGCCGGCAGTGACATCAATTATGCAATCAGTCACGGTAACCGTGAGAGCTCAGAACCTGCGACATGTGCGCGCCTTCCCACGATCCCGGCCTCGTCGCCGTCATCGCCAGATCTTCAGCCAACATGCCAAGCGCACTTTCAATCGTCAGCTTGCCATGCGAGGTGGCGCCAGCCCGAGCGGCATCGACCTGATTGCATTGGCGTACCACTTCGCGAAGGACGTAATAAATGTTGGCGTCGATTCGCAGCGTGATCGTTTTTGTCAGCCTATTCATGAGCACCTCCCGATTTCAGCCCCAAGGACAATTGAGAAAACGGCGTCAGAATCTCCTTCTGGCTGGGTGCCCTCGCGTGCGCGCTGACCGCGTCCAGGTAGTCGGCCCAGTCCTGCATCATCTTGCGGCGCTCGCGCATGTAAGCAGCGCGGTCATACGTATCCATAAGCTTGTCGTCGAACTTGTGGGCCAGTTGCCGATCGACCGTCTCATGCCGGTAGTTGAGCTGCTCTTTCAACGTCGACATCGCTAGTGTCCGGAACCCGTGACCAGTCATTTCGTGCTTGTACCCCATTCGCTCCAGAACTTTCAGGATCGTGTTTTCGCTCATGAAACGGTGTTCATCTTTTTCGTTGGGGAACAAATACGGACAGTGCCCAGTCAGCTTGTGCAGCTCCATCAGGAGCTCCTTCACCTGGCGCGAGGGACAAACATCGTGGTCGGCCTCGGACGGGTTCACCCTTCGTCGGCCCATCTTCATACGGTGCGCGGGGATGACCCAGTCGAGCGTGTCCAGCGGTATTTCCGACCAAGGCGTCTCAATTAATTCACTGGTTCGCACGAAGGTGAGCATCATCAGCCGCACGGCAATGCGGGTCGTCTTCTTCATCCTCGCTTCGTTCGACTCCAGTGCGATCAAGAAATCGGGAAGCTGATCGACCGTAATTGCGGCAAAGTGACCAGTCGTTTTCGGTCGCAAAGCTTTGCGAACCGGAGTCGCGGGGTTACCGGTGACATAAGTACACGAAGCGGCATAGTCAAAGATTCGCGCGCAATTCGCCAGATTGCGACGGGCGACTTCGAGTGCACCTCGTTCCTCGATCTTCCGGATCGCTGCAAGGACGTCCCGGCCGGTGACCTCCGCGACGGGCAGGCTACCGAACTCAGGAAAAATATCGGTTTCCAGGCGACGTAGGATATCGGCCGCCGTGTCCGGCTGCCAGCGGGACTCAAAGATCGTGTGCCACTCCCGGGCGACACTTTCAAACGTCATCGATTCATCCTGCTGGCGAGCCAAACGGCGAGGCAACTCAGCGGGGTCGCGGCCAGCTCGAATCTCCGCACGGGCGGCCACGGCCTTCTCGCGAGCCTGGACGAGACCGACCTCGGGGTACGGACCGAACGTCAGGCGGTTCTCGCGACCGTCTGGACGACGATACTTGAGCCTCCAGATTTTCGATCCTGTCGGCATGATTTCAATGTAGAGACCATGACCGTCAACCAGCCGTTCAGGCCGGTCCTTGATCTTGGCGCGGCGGATCTGCAGATCCGTCAAAGGGGGGACGCGTTTAGGCATTTTGGGGGCATGCTCCTATCAAAAGTCACGATACTCCCAGGGGGTATGTCCAAACGTGCCACCAAACAGACCCCGAAGAAGTGTGGATCTAGGCGGCCCCATCAGGATGAGGTAGAACAAAAAACCCGCTGTCTCAGAGGGAGATCAGCGGGTTCCTTGTCGAGGCTGGATGGCCTCGGATGCAATTCTGGCGGAGAGGGTGGGATTCGAACCCACGGTAGGGGGACACCCTACGCCTGATTTCGAGTCAGGTACATTCGACCACTCTGCCACCTCTCCAGGTACTGCAGCAACGGTGGTCACCGTCGGAAGACCAAGATTATAGCAGCCTTGGCCGAAAATGGAAGGGCAAACTCAGCAATTATTTCCACGAAGCGGCAGAGGCCGCGGACAGCACCGACAGCCCGCCCATGTACGGCCGCAGCACCTCCGGAATCACCACCGACCCGTCGGCCTGCTGGTAGTTCTCCAGCACCGCCACCAGCGTGCGCCCCACCGCCAGCCCGGACCCATTGAGCGTATGCACCAGCTCCGGCTTCCCGGCCGCATTGCGGAAGCGCGCCTGCATGCGCCGCGCCTGGAACGCCTCCGTGTTGGAGAGCGACGAAATCTCGCGGTAGGTGTTCTGCGCCGGCAGCCACACTTCCAGGTCATAGGTCTTGGCCGCGCCAAAGCCCATGTCGCCAGTGCACAGGGACATCACGCGGTACGGCAGTCCCAGCCCCTGCAGGATGGACTCGGCCTGCCCCACCATCTCTTCCAGCGCTTCGTAAGATTTCTCGGGATGCACCACCTGCACCAGCTCCACCTTGTCGAACTGGTGCTGGCGGATCATGCCGCGCGTGTCGCGGCCGTACGAGCCCGCTTCTGAGCGGAAGCACGGCGTGTGGGCGGTGATCTTGATCGGCAGCGCGTCGCCCGCCACGATCTCGTCGCGCACCAGGTTGGTCAGCGACACTTCGGACGTCGGGATCAGGTACAGCGCCTCGCCGTCGCCTTCCTGCCCGCCCTTCTTCACGGCAAACAGGTCGGCCTCGAACTTGGGCAGCTGCCCGGTGCCGCGCAGCGAGTCGGCGTTGACGATGTACGGGGTGTAGCACTCGGTGTAGCCGTGCTTGTCGGTGTGCGTGTCCAGCATGTACTGCGCCAGCGCGCGGTGCAGCTTGGCGATGCCGCCCTTCATCACAGAGAAGCGCGAGCCGGTCAGCTTGGTGGCCACGTCAAAGTCCAGGCCCAGCGGCGCGCCGATGTCGACGTGGTCACGCACTTCGAAATCAAACGTGGGGATGGTGCCGACCTTGCGGACTTCGACATTGCCGGTCTCGTCATTGCCGACCGGGACGGAGGCGTGCGGCAGATTCGGCACCGCCTCCACAAACGCCGCCAGCTTGCCCTGCAGGGCCGCGAGCGCCGCTTCGTTGTTCTTCAGTTCGTCGCCAATGCCGGCGACTTCCGCCATCACGGCGCTGGTGTCCTCGCCCTTGCCCTTCAACATGCCGATCTGCTTCGACAGCGAATTGCGCTTGCTCTGCAGTTCTTCGGTGCGCGTCTGGATCGCCTTGCGCTCGCCTTCGAGGGCGTTGAACGCGGCGACGTCCAGCTGGAACTTGCGCGTGGCCAGGCGGGCGGCGACGTTATCGATATCTTTGCGGAGAAGTTGGATGTCTATCATGTGGTCCGGGTACGGCGTGGTGATGTCGAAACCACCAATTGTACCAAGCCATCACAGACACCGGCCGCTTTCCTCGGCCTTGCTGCAAGGGGCCGGGATTACTCGGCGGCGCTCAGGCGCTTGGCGTGCACGACCACGGTCGGGATGCTGGTGTCGATCTTCTGCACGACCGGGGCCTTGGCGACGTGCGGAGCGACCGGAACAGCGGCGCTGGCATAGGTGGCGACCACGGTCAGGGTGGCGGCGACGAGGAACAGGCCTTCGAGGTTTTTCAGGGTTTTCATGACAGTCTCCTTCAGGGGAATCGGGTTCAAATGTGCTTCGGTATGGTGGTACTGTACCGAGCCGCATCGCCCTTCTCCATCGGGTTGCGACGGACTGTCAAAAACGCGGAATGAAACGCGCAGACGCTGGATTAGCCCCGTGGTTGCGGGGGTTCCGAAGCGCGCGCGTCGTCGTCGAGGCTGCGCAGCCAGGCCAGCTTCTCGGCGATCTTGGCCTCCAGCCCGCGCGGTACGGGCTCGTACCAGTGCGGTTCGGCCATGCCGTCGGGCAGATAAGTCTCACCGGCCGCGTAGGCATTGGGCTCGTCATGCGCGTAGCGGTACTCCTTGCCGTAGCCGAGCTCCTTCATGAGCTTGGTCGGCGCATTGCGCAGGTGGACCGGCACCTCGCGCGACTTGTCCTTCTTCACGAACGCCATCGCGCGGTTGTAGGCGTTGTAGCCGGCGTTGCTCTTCGCCGCCATCGCCAGATAGATGACAGCCTGTCCCAGCGCCAGTTCGCCCTCCGGCGTGCCCAGCCGTTCGTAAGTGGCAGCCGCGTCGTTGGCGATGGTGAGCGCGCGCGGGTCGGCCAGGCCGATGTCTTCCCAGGCCATGCGCACCACGCGGCGCAGCAGGTACTGGATGTCCGCGCCGCCGTCAATCATGCGGCACAGCCAGTACAGCGCGGCGTCCGGATTGGAGCCGCGCACGGACTTGTGCAGCGCCGAGATCTGGTCGTAGAAATTGTCCCCGCCCTTGTCGAAGCGGCGCGCGTTGAGCGTCAGCGCGTTCTCCACGAACTCGCCGGTGATGTGCTGGGTCTTCTGCGCGCCCGCCGAGGTCTTGGTCTGCTCCAGCAGGTTGAGGAAGCGGCGCGCATCGCCGTCCGCATAGCCGATCAGGGTGGCGATGGCGACCTCGTCGAACTGCAACTGCGGCATCACGCGTTCCTGCGCGCGCTTGAGGAGCTGCAGCATCTCGGCATCGGTGAGCGCCTTGAGCACGTACACCTGGGCCCGCGAGAGCAGCGCCGAGTTGACCTCGAACGAGGGATTCTCGGTGGTCGCGCCGATCAGCGTGACCAGACCGCTTTCGACGAAGGGCAGCAGCGCATCCTGCTGCGACTTGTTGAAGCGGTGGATCTCGTCGATGAACAGGATGGTGTGCTTGCCGCCCGCCAGATAGTGCTCGGCCTGCTCGATGGCGGCGCGGATGTCCTTCACGCCGGACAGCACCGCGGACAGCGCGATGAACTCGCAGTCGAAGGCGTGCGCCGTCAGCCGCGCGAGCGTGGTCTTGCCCACGCCGGGCGGGCCCCACAGGATCATCGAGTGCGGCTTGCCGGACTTGAACACCAGGTTCAGCGGCTTGCCCGGGCCGAGCAGATGGCTCTGCCCGATCACCTCGTCGATGGTGCGCGGGCGCAGCGCCTCGGCGAGAGGCGGCGCGGGCTCGGTCTTGAACAGGTCATCCATACAGGAAGCATAAATCAACAAATGCATAGTCTAGCGCACGGGCCGGGTCCGGCGCTCCCGCTGCTATGACTGCCCGCTCTCCAAAAAGTGCCCGCCGCGACTTTGATGCGCAAATGCGGAACTTCTGCGGCTGTGCCGCACTCGATACATCAGCTCAGCACCATCCACAAGAAACCAGACACGAGAATTCACCACACGGGACACACCATGCCAGATAAACCAAGCACAACAACGTGGGACGGCAGGGACAACAGACCGGCAGTCAACGGCCATGCCCACGGCCGGGACGCAGCCGGCCTCGGCCTTTCGCTGCAGCAGGCCGCGCCCGGGCAGGAGGCCGGCGCGGCGGACAACATGGGCATCATTGGCGCCAGCGCCAGCGTGATCCGGCTGCGGGGCCAGATCCGGCGCGTGGCGGCGGTCGATGCGCCCGTCCTCATCTGGGGCGAAAGCGGCAGCGGCAAGGAGCTGGCGGCCCAGGCCATCCACACCGCCTCGCGGCGCGCGGGCGGGCCGTTTGTCGCCATCAATTGCGGCGCCATTCCACCCAGCCTCATCCAGTCAGAACTGTTCGGGCACGAGCGCGGCGCGTTCACCGGGGCCAACCGGGCGCGGGCCGGGCTCATCGAGACGGCCATCGGCGGCACGGTCTTTCTGGATGAAATCGCGGACCTGCCGCGCGAGCAGCAGTCCAACCTGCTGCGCTTTTTGCAGGAGAAGACCATCTACCGGGTCGGCGCCACGCGCAGCATCACGGCGGACGTGCGGGTGATCGCGGCCTCGCACGTCAACCTGCAGCAGGCGGTGGCGGAGGGCTGTTTTCGCGAGGACCTGTATTACCGCCTGTCCGTGCTGCCGCTGGACGTGCCGCCCCTGCGCGAACGGCGCGCGGACCTGCAGCCGCTGGCCGAGCACATCTTCCGCCTGCACGCGGCCGATGCGCCGACGCGGCTGGAGGGCTTCTCCAGCAGCGCCCTGGCCGCCCTGCACGACTACGCCTGGCCCGGCAATGTGCGCGAACTGATCAACCGGATCCGGCGCGCGATGGTGATGGCGGAGGGCCGCTATATCACCGCAGACGACCTCGGCCTTGGACAGCGGACGCCAGTGCAGGAGCTGCACGGCAGCCGCGGGCACGCCGAGCGCGAGGCGGTGGCGGCGGCGATGGGGCGCAACGCCAACATCGTCAGCCGCGCCGCGCGCGACCTGGGCGTGTCGCGCACCACGCTGTACCGCCTGCTGGCCAAGCACGGCCTGGCCCCGCACTGACCGGTGTGCGCCAGAACTGTCACGGGGGCGTGGCAGTTGGCCCGTGCGGGGCGGTCTTGCCGGTTCATAAATCGCTGGCGTTTCAAGCACTTGCGTTGGCTGGACCGGGCTGGCACTGCGCTTGCTGTAAGGGTCCGGGTGCAGCGCTCAGCGCACACGGGCTCGATGTCTAGCCATCGACCGCAGGACCCCGACGCAGGCCAACCACCGCACCAACTCAACGCAACTCAACGCACAGTGGGAGATCACATGAAACACACCTTGATTGCAGCTGCCATCGCCCTCGCCTTTGGCAGCGCCTATGCCCAGGAAACACCGGGCACGACCAAGACCGCAACTCAGACTTCGGGCAACGGTGCCAATGCCAATGGCTATTCCACGGCCTCGGCCGATACCGGCGCCGGCATGGCGTCGGCCATTGGTGCGGTTGCCGCCAACAACGGCGGGACCGCCACCTCCACCTTCACCAATGCCTTCAACACCTCCACCGCGACGGCCACCAGCAACCTGTCCGGCACGGTGACGGGCAACGCGATTTCGAATATCGGCAACATCGCCAGCAACACGGGTAACGCCAATGGCGGCCGCGCGACCGGCGGCAATGGCGGCGACGGCTATGGCGGCAATGCGCGCGGCGGCGCTGGTGGCGCCGGTGGCGCCGGCACCGGCGGAGCGG
>NZ_SPVF01000076.1 GCF_004614185.1 Zemynaea arenosa
GGTGTGCTTCGCCTGGGCGCGCGGCGACCAGGTGCGCACCGAGCGCCTGGTGTTCCAGGGCGACCGCCAGGCGGTGCGCGAACAGACCGTCCGCCACGCGCTGCAAGGCCTGCTGCGCTTCATCGAATAAGCGGATGGGCCGCTCCGCCATCCATACCCTCCTTTCCTGCGTTGGGTTGCTCGCCGCCCTGCCCGCGATGGCCGCGGCGGCGCCGGTCACGGTCTACGCGGCCGGCGACATCGGCTACTGCGAATTCCGCGCGCCGCTGGTCTCCCCGGCGGCGGCCACCGCGGCCCTGGTCGAACGCGAACTGGCACGCGATCCTGCGGCCGCCGTGCTGACGATGGGCGACAACGTCTACCAGCGCGGCACCGGCAACGAATTCGCCACCTGCTATGAGCCGACCTGGGGCCGCTTCAAGTCCCGCACCTGGCCCTCGCCCGGCAACCGTGAATACGCCACGGCGCAAGGCGCCCCCTACTTCGCGTACTTCGGCAAGCCCGCGTACTACAGCTTTGAGCTGGGCAGCTGGCACCTGGTCTCCCTGGACAGCAACCTGCAGGGCGAAGCGCACCAGCGCCAGCTCGCATGGCTGAAGGCCGACCTGGCCGCCCACCCCGCCCGCTGCACCCTCGCCTACTGGCACCATCCGCTGTATAGTTCCGGCGGCCATGGCAACGTGGAGCACATGCGGGAGGCGTGGCAGATCCTGTACGACGCCGGCGCCGAGATCGTGCTGGCCGGGCATGACCATGACTACGAGCGCTTCGCCAAGCAGGATGCGCACGGCCGCCGCGACGACGCGCGAGGCATTCGCGAGTTCGTGGTCGGCACCGGCGGCGCCTACATGACGCCTTTCCTGTGGCTGCGCCAGCACAGCGAGCGGCGCGACAACAACCGCACCGGCGTGCTGCGCCTGCGGCTGGACGCGGACCGCTACGCGTGGGAGTTCCTGGAAGCGTCCTACGATGGGCTGGCGGAACGCAGCATGTCGCCGCCGGACCGGGGCAGCGCCGCGTGTCATTAGTGTAAGCAGTACCTCAATCGTAAGCAGTACCTCAATCAGTACGATCGGAGCATTCGATGCAGAACACGGTTCACTTCATCCTGCAGGGCAAAGGCGGCATCGGCAAGACCCTGGTCTCGACCATCCTGGCGCAATGGCTGGCGCAAAAGAGCGACGCTCCCCTGCGCTGCTACGACACCGACCAGGAGAACGCGACCTTCCTGCGCTACAAGGCCCTGGACGTGAAGCACATCCCGGTGATGACCGAGAACCGCATCATCGACCCCAAGCGCTTCGACGCGCTGATGATCGACATGCTGGAAGAGGACTGCAACGCGGTGGTGGACAACGGCGCCAACACCTTCTCGCCGCTCATGAGCTATCTGCTGGAGAACGACTGCTTCGAGCTGCTGCGGGAGTCTGGGCGCAAGGTGTACATCCATTCGATCGTGGGCGGCGGGGATACGCTGCATGACACGGCCACCGGCTTCGTCTCGACGGCCAAGTCGACCGACGTGCCGCTGGTGCTGTGGGAGAACGAGCACTTCGGGAAGCTGCAGTCGGCGTCCGGCAAGCAGTTCACGGAATCGCAGACCTATATTGACAACGCGGCGCGCATGGTGGGGCGGGTGGTGCTCCACCAGCGCAATGCCGACACCTTCGGCGCGGACATCAAGAAAATGAATACGGCGCGGCTGACCATCGACGAGGTGAAGGGTAGCGACAAGTTCAATGTGATGGAGAAGCAGCGCGTGAAGGTGGTCTTCAAGGACCTGTTCGAACAGCTGGATTCCATCGACTGGTAAGCGCCATGGACCAGCTCAAACTGCGTAGCCTGGTGTTCGAAAAGACGGGCGTCAAGATCGACGTGGACGACCCGGTGTTCGCGCTGGTGGCCCTGAACGAGGCGGTGCTGGAGGAAGCGGTCGAGCGCCACGTCGCCCAGATCGACGCCGCCACGCGCGAGCTGATCGCCACCACCGGCGCCACCCCGCCTGCGCCTGCACGCTCCGAGGCTCCGGCGCAGCCAGTCGCCAGCCCCCGCACCGCGGGCGGGTTGCCGCAGCCGGTCATGCTGGCCGCTGGCACCGCGGTCGGCGCGGCTGTGCTGACGCTCCTGGGCCAGGCGCTGTTCTTCAAGCCGCAGCCGATCCCGGCGCCCATCGTGCAAGCCCGGGAGCTGACCGCCGCACAAACGGCCGCCCTGCGCGACGCCGAAAAACTGAACCGCATCGTCGAGAAGCTGGACGCCAAGACGCGTGCCCTGATCAAGTCCGAAATGCAGAAGCCCTGAGGCCTCCTATGAAACCCACGAACCTGCTGGCCCTTCCCGCGCTGGTCGCCGCCCTGTACGGCAGCACCCTGGCCCTCCCCGCTCACGCGGACGCGCCACCCCCAAGCGCCGCCGCGAACAACCCGCTCGCCATCCCATTCGAGAAGTACACCCTCCCCAACGGCCTGGAAGTCATCCTCGTCGAGAACCACAAGCTCCCGATCGTGGCCGTCAACATCTGGTATCACGTCGGCCCCGCGAACGAGGCGCCCGGCCTGACCGGCTTTGCCCACCTGTTCGAGCACATGATGTTCGCCGCCACCAAGCACGTGCCGCGCGGCCTGGCCGACAAGCTGCTGGAAGGCGCCGGCGCCACCGACTCCAACGGCAGCACGGACTTCGACCGCACCAACTACTTCGACACCGTGCCCTCCAACCAGCTGGAGCTGGCCCTGTGGACCCACTCGGACCGCATGGGCTATCTGCTCGATGTGCTGGACCAGACCGCCCTGTCGAACCAGCAGGACGTGGTGCGCAACGAACGCCGCCAGAGCGTGGAGAACCGTCCGTATGGCCTGGCCACGGAAGCGCTGTTCCACAACCTGTTCCCGAAAACCCACCCCTACTATGCCTCGGTGATCGGCTCCCACGCCGACATCCAGAACGCCAAGCTGTCCGACGTGCGCGAATTCTTCGAGCGCTACTACGGCCCAAATAACGCGAGCCTGGTGATCGCGGGCGACATCGACAAGGCGAAGACGAAGAAGCTGGTGGCCAGATACTTCGGCACCTTCAAGCGCGGCGCGGACGTGCCGAAACCGAGCGTCGCCACGCCGCCGCTCACCCAGGAACGCCGCGTCACGGTGCAGGACCAGGTCGAGCTGCCGCGCGTCTACCTCGGCTGGCTCACGCCGCAAGCCTTCCAGCCGGGCGACGCCGCGCTGTCGATCGCCGCGCAGATCCTTGGCGGCGGCAAGTCGAGCCGCTTGTATAAATCGCTGGTGTACGACAAGCAGATCGCCCAGGACATGAGCGCGACCCAGAATTCGCTGGCACTGCAGTCGGTGTTCGACATCGAGAGCACCGCGCGCCCCGGCCACACCACCCAGGAGCTGGAGGCGGCCATCGACGCCGAGCTGGCGGACTTGGTGGCGAAAGGCCCGACCGAGCGCGAAATGGAGCGGGCCCGCAACGTGATCGAAACCGCGATGCTGGGCTCCGTGGAAAAGCTGGGCGGGAACGGCCTGGCCAACCAGATGAACCAGTACAACCAGTACACCGGCGACCCGGGCTATCTGCCGAAGGACCTGGCGCGCTACCGCGCCGTGACCGCGGCGGACGTGCAGCAGGCCGTGCGCCAGTACCTGCGCAAGGACGCGCGCGTGGTGGTGGAAGCGGTGCCAGGCAAGAAGGACCTGGGCGCCGAGGTGCCGACGCCCGCACCGTCCAAAGCCAAGCCACAGCCGGGCAAGGCCCTGAACGCAGACGAGAAATGGCGCTACGCGCCGCCCAAGGCCGGCCCCGCGCCTTCGTTCACGCTGCCGAAGGGCCAGTCCTTCACGCTGCCGAATGGCCTGACCGTGATCCACCACTACAACCCCGCCCTGCCGCTGGTGTCGGCGGAGCTGGTGCTCAAGGCCGGGTCGGAAGCGAATCCGGTCGCCAAGCCTGGCCTCGCGGGCTACACCGCGCAGCTGCTGGAAGAAGGCACCGTCAGCCGCAACGCGCTGCAGATCGCGGACGAGGTGGCGCAGCTGGGCGCCCAGCTCGATACCGGCAGCTCGCCCGACGAGGCGCAGATCGGCGTGGTGGCCCTCAAGGCCAACTTCGGCAAGGCGCTGGACATCGTGGCCGACCTGGCCCAGCACCCGGCGTTTCCGGACGCGGAAGTGGAGCGCCAGCGCGCCAGCCGCCTGGGCGAACTGGCGCAGCTGCGCGACATTCCGGGCGCGGTGGCGGGCACGGTCAGTGCGGCGGTCCTGTATGGGCCGCAGCACCCGTACGGCTATCCGGAAATCGGCACCGAAGCGTCGATCAAGGCGACCGCGCGCGCCGAGCTGCTGGACTTCTGGAAGCGCTACTACGTGCCGAACAACGCGGCGCTGGTGGTCTCCGGCGACATCCAGCAGGACGAGCTGAAGGCGCTGGTGCAGGAGCGCTTCGGCGCCTGGGCACGCGCCGATGTGCCAGCCACGCAGGCGGGTGCCATCAAGCCTGCCGATGCGAAGGTCTACCTGGTCGACAAGCCGGGTTCACCGCAGACCTATTTGCGCCTCGCCACGCAAGGCCCGGCGCGTAACACGCCCGACTATCCGGCGCTGCAGGTGATGAACGCGGCCTTCGGTGGCCTGTTCACCAGCCGCCTGAATACCAACCTGCGCGAGGTGAAGGGCTACAGCTACGGCATCTACTCGCGCTTCCTGTACCGCCGCGGACCGGGTTCCTTCGTGGTCGCGGGCTCGGTGCGAACCGATGTCACCGGGCCGGCGCTGGACGAGGCGTTCAAGGAAGCCAACGGCATGCGCGCCAAACCGCTCGGCGCCAAGGAGCTGGCGTATGCGAAGAACTCGCAGATCCTGTCGTTGCCGGGCCTCTTCGAGACCAACCAGGCCATCGGTGGCAGCCTGGCCAACACCTGGGTCTACGGCCTGCCGCTGGATTACTATTCGACCCTGCCGCAGCAGTTCGGCGGCGTGACGGCCGGGCAGGTGCAGGATGCGGCCAAGCGCTATCTCGATCCGGCGCGGCTGGTCGTGATCGGGGTGGGCGACAAGAAGGTGATCCAGCCGCAGATCGATAAACTCAAGCTCGGGCCGGTGCAGGAACGGGACGCGGACGGGCAGGTACGCTGACGATGGGCGGTTCGCATCACCACGATCACGATCACGACCATGACCACAGTCGTGACCACGGCGGTCATGGCCACGATCACGGCCACCATGGTCACGGCCACCACCATCACCACGAGGTGACGGCGGACGCCGGCAAGACCTTCATCCTCGCCATCGTCCTCAACGCCATTTTCGTGGTGGTGGAATTCGGCTACGGCTTCGTCGCCAACTCCACCGCGCTGATGGCCGATGCGGGCCACAACCTGTCGGACGTAC
Source organism: Zemynaea arenosa (assembly GCF_004614185.1). Lineage (GTDB taxonomy): Bacteria > Pseudomonadota > Gammaproteobacteria > Burkholderiales > Burkholderiaceae_D > Telluria > Telluria arenosa. Next base: position 5,388 of record NZ_SPVF01000076.1, read on the forward strand.
TGGGTCTGGTCTTTGCCTGGGGTGCGGCGCTGCTGTCGCGCGCCCGGCCGGGCGGGCGCTTCACCTACGGCTACCGCGGCTCCTCCATCCTTGCGGCATTGATCAATTCACTGCTGCTGATGCTTGCCTGCGGCGCCATCGGGTGGGAAGCGGTGCGCCGCTTCGGGCATCCGGATGAAGTGGCGGGAACCACGGTGTCGGTGGTCGCGGGCATCGGCATCCTGGTCAACGGCCTGTCGGCCTGGCTGTTCGCGCGCGAGGCCAAGGAGGACATCAACGTGCGCGGCGCCTACCTGCACATGGCGGCCGACGCAGCGATCTCGTTCGGCGTGCTGGTGTCGGGCGCGCTGATCGCCTACAGCGGGTGGAAGTGGATCGACCCGGCGGTCAGCCTGGTGATCGTGGCGATCATCGTGATCACCACCTGGGACCTGCTGCGCGAATCGCTGAAGATGGCGATGGCGGCGGCGCCCGAATCGGTGAACGTGGACGAAGTGCGGGAATGGCTGGCGCAGCGCCCCGGCGTGGTAGACGTGCACGACCTGCACATCTGGGCCATGAGCACCACCGAGACCGCGCTCACCGCACACCTGGTGATGCCGCAGGGGTATCCCGGCGACGAAGCGCTGGACCTCATCGCCGCCGAGCTGCGGGAGCACTACAAGATCGGGCACTGCACGCTGCAGGTCGAGCAGGGCACGACCAACCACGCCTGCGTGCTGCACCCGCACGACTGAGCCGGTGAAGCGAGAGCTTCAACCGGCCAGGTTCGCGTACAGCGCCGTCGACAGATCGCGCTCGCCGAACGAGGGGATCACGCAGACGATCACCTTGCCGGCGTTTTCCGGCCGCGCCGCCACCTGCTGCGCGGCCCACAGCGCGGCGCCGGACGAGATCCCGACCAGCAGGCCTTCCAGCCGCGCCGCGGCGCGCGCGGTCTCGAACGCGTCCTCGTTCTTCACGGTGACGATTTCGTCGTAGATGTGAGTGTTGAGCACCTGCGGCACGAAGCCCGCGCCGATGCCCTGGATGGGGTGCGGCCCCTTGGTGCCGCGCGAGAGGATGGGCGAGGCATCCGGCTCCACCGCCACCACCTGGAACGACGGCTTGCGCGCCTTGATCGCCTCGCCGACGCCGGTGATGGTGCCGCCGGTGCCGATGCCCGCCACGAGAATGTCAACCTGGCCGTCGGTGTCGCGCCAGATCTCCTCCGCCGTGGTGCGGCGGTGGACTTCCGGATTGGCGGGATTGTTGAACTGCTGCGGCATGAAGCACTTCGGGTTCTCGGCCACCAGTTCCTCGGCCTTGCGGATGGCGCCCAGCATGCCTTCCGTGCCTGGCGTGAGCACCAGCTCCGCGCCGTAGGCACGCAGCAGCATGCGGCGCTCCTGGCTCATCGTATCCGGCATCACCAGCTTGCAGCGGTAGCCGCGCGCCGCGCACACCATCGCGAGGGCGATGCCGGTGTTGCCGCTGGTGGGTTCAACGATGATGGTGTCGGCGTTGATCTTGCCGGCCTGCTCGGCCGCCTCGATCATCGCGAGGCCGATGCGGTCCTTGACGCTGTGCGCCGGGTTCTGGAACTCCAGCTTGGCCAGCAGCTGCGCCGGCCCGCTGTACAGCCGCCGGATGCGCACCAGCGGGGTGTTGCCGATCAATTCAGTCACATCGTTTGCGATCTTCACGTCTCTCTCCCCATCTGGTGCACACGGCCAAGCCGGTTGGACTTATTTCACGTCGAGCAGTTCCACGTCGAAGATCAGGTCGCTGTCTGGCGGAATCGCACCGCCGCCCGCGCCCTTCTTGCCGTAGGCGAGGTCCGAAGGAATGATCAGAGTGCGCTTACCGCCCACCTTCATGCCTTGCACGCCTTGGTCCCAGCCCTTGATCACGCGCCCCGCGCCGAGCGGGAACTCGAGCGGCTGGCCGCGGTCCAGCGAGGAGTCGAACTTCTTGCCCTTGTGGCCCTTGGCCAGCGGCTTGTAGAACCAGCCGGTGTAGTGGACGCTGACGATCTTGCCCGCCATCGCTTCCTTGCCGGTGCCGACCTTGCTGTCGATGATCTCGATCTTCGGGCCCTGCGGCGCCTCGTTGGCGGCCGGCGGCGGCGCCTGGGTTTGCGGCTCGGCGGTGGCCTGGGCCGAGGTCACGGAGGCGGCGGTCGCTGCGGGCGCAGCGGTGGCCTGGCCCTCCTGGGCGTTGGCCTGGGCGGCGAAAGCGGAGAGCAGCAGGGCGAACAATGCGGTACGTCGGATCATGTCGGTACAGTCCTCAGAAAAGAGAAAAAACTATGATAGCAAGGCCGCCACCGGATGGGCAGCCTTGTCGGCCAGCTTGTTCAGCACACGGCTGACGGCGACCATGCCGAAGGTGGCGGTCACCACCATCGCCGAGCCGAAGCCCGCGCAGTTCAGGCCCGCCACGCCGCCGCTGCGGTCGTCGCCATCGATGGAGCAGGATGCTTCGTCGCCCTCGGGGAATTTCAGCGGCTCCATCGAGAACACGGCGTCGATGTGGAAGTTGTTCTTCGAGCCGCGCGGGAAGCCATGCTCGTTGCGCAGCTTCTTGCGGACCTTGGCCAGAAGAGGTTCCTGCTCGGTCTTGGACAGGTCGCGCAACTGGATCTTGGTGGGGTCGGTTTGGCCGCCCGCACCGCCGATGGTGATCAAGGGAATGCCCTGCTTGTGGCAGTAGGCGATCAGCGCGGTCTTGGCCTTCACGCTGTCAATGGCATCGATCACGTAGTCGAAGCCGTGGTTGCCGATGAACTGGTCCAGGTTGTCGAACGCCACGAAATCCTCGACCAGCTTGACCTGGCAGGCCGGATTGATGTCCGCGATGCGGCGCGCCAGCGCGTCGATCTTGGGCATGCCGATGGTGGAGGTCAGCGCCTGGATCTGGCGGTTGATGTTGGACTCGGCCACGTTGTCCAGGTCGATCAGCGTCAGCTGGCCGATGGCGCTGCGGGCCAGCGCCTCCACCGCCCACGAACCGACGCCGCCGACGCCCACCACGCACACGTGCGCGGACTGGAAGCGCTCCAGGGCGCGCCGCCCGTACAGGCGGGCGATGCCGCCGAAGCGGCGCTCGTAGTCGATCTCGTCATCCGCCAGTGCTGGCGGCGGGGTGGTGCTCGCGGTATCCATGGCGGGCATTGTAGCGGACCGGCCTGCCGCTTCGGCGCGAAAGTCTTAAAATGGAGATGTTCTCCTTACAAGAGCCTCCTCATGAATCTCCTCGACACCGCTCCCGGCTTTGATCAGCCCATCGCCGTCCTCAAGCACTGCCACGACCGCATCCGCAAGCAGCTGGCTACCCTGCAGAAGCTGCTGGCCCACCTGCCCCGCTACGGCGCCGACCCGGAAGCCCAGCAGGCCGCGCTCGCCGTGCTCAAGTACTTCGACAAGGCGGCGCCGCTGCACCATGACGACGAGGAGCAGGACCTGATGCCGATGCTGCAAGCCACCGCGCAGGGCGAGGACCAGGCCGCGCTGGAACAGCACGGGCCGCAGATCCTGGCCGACCACCGGCAGATGGAAGCGCTGTGGCAGCGTCTGCACGCGCAGCTGACGGCGGTGGCGTCCGGCGCCTCGGCCAACCTGTCGCCGGTGGACGTGAACGAATTCGCGGGCCTGTACGGGCGCCACATGCTGGTCGAGGAAACCCATATCGCGCCGATGGCCAAGCGCCTGTTCAGCGCCACCCAGATGGCGGACCTGGGCCACGCCATGCAGGTGCGGCGCGGCATCGTACCCGCCGGCGAGCGGGTGGCGGCGATGCGCAAGGACTACGAGCGTGCGCAGCTGTCCGAAACCGATGTGGATGCCGACCCCGTCAAGCAGTTCGAGACCTGGTTCGAGGAAGCACTGAAGGCGGCGGTGGACGAACCGAACGCGATGGCCCTGTCCACCGTGGACGCGGACGGACGGCCCAGCTCGCGCATCGTGCTGGTCAAGCAGTTCGATGCACGCGGCTTTACGTGGTACACCAACTACGACAGCCAGAAAGGTCAACAATTGTGCGCCAACCCCCATGCCGCGTTGCTATTCTTCTGGAGGGAGCTGGAACGCCAGGTCCGCATTGAAGGCAAGGTGGAGCGCACGTCGGCCGAGGAGAGCGATACCTATTTCGCCAGCCGCCCGCTGAACAGCCGCCTGTCGGCGATCGCGTCCCAGCAAAGCCGGCCAATCGCGAGCCGCTCCGACCTGGAGCGGCATTACGAGGAAGCCGCGGCCCAGTACGGCGAACAGCCGCCGCGGCCGGCGCACTGGGGCGGGTACCGCCTGGTCCCCGAGCGCGTCGAATTCTGGCAGGGCCGGACATCCCGGTTCCACGACCGGATCGTCTACACCCGCCAGCCGGACGGCAGCTGGACCCGGCAGCGTTTGCAACCATGACGGGGGCGCGCGTGCGCCCCACACGGAGGATGCATGTTCGACCTCGCCCGCCTCGGTTCCTGGACCAACGATATCCGCAGCCAGGTGGCGCTGCCGCTGCGGGTGGATCTGTGGAACGGCCAGCGCTTCGACTTTTCCCCTGAACCGCCGCGCGTGGAAATCAGGGTGCCCGGGCCGGGTGCCCTGCGCTACCTGCTTTCGCCGTCGCTGTACAACCTCGGCAAGGCCTACGTCGAAGGCGCGATCGAAGTCACCGGGCGCGCGTCCGACATGATCAATGTGGTCAATGCGCTGGCGCGCACCTCGCTCAAGGCGGAGGGCAAGCTGGGGCGGTTCATCCGCTCCTTCCACAGCCACTCCCGCAAGCAGGACAAGGCGGCCATCCAGTACCACTACGACGTCTCCAACGAGTTCTACCAGGCCTTTCTCGATCCGGCGATGGTGTATTCCTGCGCCTATTTCGAGACCGGCACCGAGGACCTGGCGACCGCCCAGGTCAAGAAGATCGACCACATCCTGAACAAGATCGCGCTGCGGCCCGGGCAGACGCTGCTGGACATCGGCTGCGGCTGGGGTGCGCTGGCGATCCGCGCCGCCGAGAAGTACGGCGCGCGCTGCGTGGGCATCACCCTGTCCGAGAACCAGGCGGCGCTGGCGCGCGAGCGGGTGCGCCAGCAAGGGCTGGAGAGCCGCATCGAGATCCGCCTGCAGGACTACCGGGACGTGAGCGGCCAGTTCGACCGCATCACCTCAGTGGGCATGTTCGAGCACGTGGGGCGGGCCAACCTGCCGGAGTACTTCCGCATCATCCACCGGCTGCTGGCGCCGGACGGGCTGGCCATGAACCACGGGATCACCACCACCGATGTCGGCGGCGGCGAGACGCCCTACGGCGGCGGCCAATTCATCGAGGAGTATGTATTCCCGCACGGGGAGCTGGTGCACCTGTCGACCGTGATCCAGGCCATGCAGCAGGGCGGGCTGGAAGTACGGGACGTGGAAAACCTGCGGCGCCACTACGCGCGCACCTGCGCGGCGTGGACCGAGAACTTCGAGAACCATGCGGAGCAGATCCGGGGCCTGGTGGATCCGAAGAAGTTCCGGATCTGGCATGTGTACCTGGCGGGGTGCAGCTATGCCTTCGCGCATGACCTGATCAGCTTGTATCAGGTCGTCTGCGGGAAGGCGGGCATGGATCCGGCGAACCACCCGTGGTCGCGCCGGTACATGTATCACTAGGCCGACTTCAGTTTGCCGGCAAAGGTCTTGCGGAACTTGGTCACCTTCGGTGCCACCACGAAGGCGCAGTAGCCCTGCAGCGGGTGCTGCGCGAAGTAGTTCTGGTGGTAGTCCTCGGCCTTGTACCAGGTCTGCGCGGCCTGGATCTGGGTGACGATGGGCGCATCCCATACGGCCGCCATCTCCGCCATCACCTGGCGCGCGGTCGCTTCCTGCTCCGGCGTCTCAAAGAAGATCACCGAGCGGTACTGGGTGCCGACGTCGTTGCCCTGCCGGTTGAGCGTGGTCGGGTCGTGGATCGTGAAGAAGATCTCCAGGATGTCGCGGTAGGAAATCACCGCCGGGTCGAACTCGAGCTTCACCACCTCGGCGTGCCCGGTGCTGCCGGTGCACACGTCCTCATAGGTGGGGCTGGCCGCATGCCCGCCCATGTAGCCGGACTCGACCTTGGTCACGCCCTTCACTTCCAGGTACACGGCCTCCACGCACCAGAAGCATCCGCCCCCCAGCACGGCCGTTTCGGTCGCTGTCGTCATCTCATCCTCTGTGGAAAAATTGCTCAAGGTCTACTCTAATCCAAACCCGGCGCGGGTGCACCTGAACTGGCATAATGACGGCAAACACCCATGCTTCCATGAATACCAGCTCACCCCGCGCAGAATCGCGCGAGTTCGACTCCGGCCAGTTCCGCCGCGCGCTCTCCCAGTTTGCCACCGGCGTCACGGTCATCACCACACGGTTGGCCGACGGCAGCTTCCGGGGCCTGACCGCGAGCTCGTTCAATTCCGTCTCGCTCAATCCGCCGCTGGTGCTGTGGAGCCTGGGCAGCCAGGCCAACAGCCTGCCCATCTTCAGCGGCAATTCCCACTACGTGATCAACGTGCTGAGCGCCGACCAGGCCTACCTGGCGGAGCGCTTTTCGCGCCGTACCGACAACCCGTTCGGCGGTGTCGAATACGAACTGTCGCGCACCGGGCAGCCCATCCTCAAGGGTGCCTCGGCGTGGTTCGAATGCCACAACCGCAGCCGCTATCCGGAGGGTGACCACGTCATCTTCGTGGGCGAAGTCGAGCACTGCGAGTTCCGCGACCAGCCGTCGCTGGTTTTCCACGCCGGACGGTTCAGCAGCACGCAATCGCGCTAAAATGGCGGATTGCCAAATCCGTCTATACAACCTTTTCTCATACAACCATAAGAGACATCTATGAACGCGACCCGCAAGGCCCAGTTCCATTGGGACGACCCGCTCCTGCTCAACGACCAGCTCACCGATGACGAACGCATGGTGCGCGATGCCGCCGCCGCCTACTGCACCGACAAGCTGCAGCCGCGCATCCTGGAGGCGTTCCGCCACGAGCGCATGGACACCTCGGTGTTCCGCGAGATGGGCGAACTGGGCCTGCTGGGCCCGACCATTCCCGAGCAGTACGGCGGCCCGGGCCTGAACTACGTGGCCTACGGCCTGATCGCGCGCGAAGTGGAGCGCGTGGACTCGGGCTACCGCTCGATGATGAGCGTGCAGAGCTCGCTGGTGATGGTGCCGATCTATGAATTCGGTACCGAAGAGCAAAAGCAGAAGTACCTGCCCAAGCTGGCCACCGGCGAGTGGATCGGCTGCTTCGGCCTGACCGAGCCGAACCATGGCTCCGACCCGGGCTCGATGGTCACCCGCGCGCGCAAGGTGGACGGCGGCTATGCGCTGACTGGCTCCAAGATGTGGATCACCAATTCGCCGGTGGCGGACGTGTTCGTGGTCTGGGCGAAGGACGATGAAGGCGCGATCCGCGGCTTCGTGCTGGAGAAGGGCTGGAAGGGCCTGAGCGCACCGGCAATCCACGGCAAGTTCGGCCTGCGCGCTTCGGTCACCGGCGAGATCGTGATGGACAATGTGTTCGTGCCGGAAGAGAACGCCTTCCCGGACGTGCGCGGCCTGAAGGGTCCGTTCACCTGCCTGAACTCGGCGCGCTACGGCATCGCCTGGGGCGCCATGGGTGCGGCGGAAGCGTGCTGGCACACCGCGCGCCAGTACACGCTGGACCGCCAGCAGTTCGGCCGTCCGCTGGCCGCCAACCAGCTGGTGCAGAAGAAGCTGGCCGACATGATGACCGAGATCACCCTGGGCCTGCAGGGCTGCCTGCGGCTGGGGCGCATGAAGGACGAAGGCACGGCCGCGGTCGAGATCACGTCGATCATGAAGCGCAATTCCTGCGGCAAGGCGCTGGACATCGCGCGCGTGGCCCGCGACATGCTGGGCGGGAACGGTATCTCGGACGAGTTCGGCATCGTGCGCCACATGGTGAACCTGGAGGTGGTCAACACCTACGAGGGCACGCACGACATCCACGCGCTGATCCTCGGCCGGGCGATGACCGGGATTCAGGCGTTCTCGTAATTGTCTTGATTTGACCGGCGGCGCTGCTCAGCCGCTCACGATGCTGAGCACGTTGCCGTCCGGGTCCTTGAACCACGCGGTCTTCATGCCGGCCGCGCTGTAGACGTCGCCTTCGCGCGTCAGGGCCGGCAGATCGTAGTGTTCGAACCGCACGCCGCGCGCCTTCAGGTCCGCGGCGATTTTTTCGACCTCTTCGGGCGCGCCCACGCTCCATACCATGGCGGTGGCCCGATTGGTACCCGCGTACTCCGACTTGTAAACGTTGAAGCGGGTGCCGCCGCTGCGGTACACGGCCACCATGTCCCCCAGCGTCGCCTGGCGCTCGAACCCGAGCACGCCCTCATAGAACCGCGCCGCCGCGGCCACATCCTTCACCGCCAGCATCGCCACCGCATCCTTATCGCTCAGCATGGTGCGCTCCTCCACATGGTTGGGTGAACGCAGGATAGGCGCACGCGCCGCGCCATGGCGCACGCAAAGAAAAAGGGCGGGCACCCTGCGGTGCGCCGCCCCCAACCCGATACCTTTCGCACAAGCACCGCCAATCAGTCTGGGTACGTCCGCAAAAGATGCTCGCGAAACGTCGGCCATTGCTCCGGCACACTGGTGTGGGCCAAGGCTTCTTTGTGCCGCTCGACGAGTGCATCGATGGCGCCGACGTAGCGGCTAGTCCGGTCCTCCAGCGATTGACGATGTAGCGATGAGATAAGTTCGCCAGGACTCAGAGCAGGCTCCAGAGCGGGCGTCAGCGCCGGAAATCCGGCGAAGGTCTGCGGGTGAGCGATAGCCAACATCCGCAACACCGCTTCTCCAATGTAGTCGCAGGCCCCCCTATAGCCGTATCCCGCCAGCTGGGCGAGCCCGTTATCGATCCAATTGAGGATCAGACCGTCAGCACGGGAGATCAATACGACCGGCTCGCCATCGCGTTCGGTCAGTCCTAGGGTCAATTTTGGTTCTTTCATTTTGAAGAGCTCCGTCTTGCGCCGACCCGAACAGTAAGCCAAGCCGACCGGTTTTTCAATCAGGGTGCCGGATGAGCGCCATAGTCCGTCAACCTGTCTGCAGTGCGAAAACACGCATACATCTTTTCGTTTGCAATGCCTTCGCAGACTTTGTACTCACGGTATTGGTATTTTGGGGGGTATCTGACCTTACACACATCGATATCAACTCGATTATTTCTGACACAGATTTCGTCGAGCTCTGCTTTCGTCTTACCACTGGTTTCGCTGTTAGGCCCCCGATCATTGTCAGGGGGATCTTGTCCGTCGCTACAGAAAATGCCAGCCCAGTTACACCAACTCTGAGGGAACCAAGGCCGCGGACCGCGGGGCAGCTGCTCAACCACCGGCGGCGGTGGCCGTTCGCCCCGGACGCACACCGTGACGATGGGACTGACCACACATGGATTAGGAGCGGCGGCGAGTTCTTCGTTCGAGACGTTGGGAGGAAGCTCCGGAATGACCTCGATGCTGAGATCAACCAAGGAGCTCGTGGAAAAAGCAGGTATATCGCCGACGTCGCTTGGAACCGGTGCAGGGGCGTGAATTTCAATGACCGGAATATCTCCACCGCCGCCCGGACTGCTATCGTCACCCGCAGGGTCCCACAGATTGTCCTCATCTATCGGCGATTCGGGCTGCGGCGTAGAAGCATGCTGAGCCAGCATAGCTCGTCGTATGGCTTTCGTTGCAAGGTTCAAAGCTGCTTGGAACCGAAGAGCTCCACGCCCTTTTGAATCGGGTGCCCCAGGCACGCCTCGTGTACGCGTGAACGTCAGAGCCATGTAATGACCTGGCAGGGACCAAGCATCAATAGTCACTCCTCTAGGGATGGTTGCGCCGATGCGAGCACAGCGGAACACTGTTCCGTCGAATGCACATACATCTGCAGTCCGGCCGTCGTCTTCGATCAGAAGCGATAGTGAGGTGTTAGCGGGAAGGTCGGGCGAATCGTCGACATCAGCGCCGGCGCGTAGGTTATCTGCCAAAGTCGGTGGCGACGGCGGACGCACCGTGGCGGACCGTGCAATCGATCCAAAACGAGGCGGCAATTGCGCGTGCCGGCATAGCGGTACTTTGCTTTGCTCGATTGGTACGCAGACTTGTAGAGTCCGCCCACTGGCTTGAATTGGTAGGAGGTGAAATGGAACCGTACCAGCGCGCGCAATGGCGCAAACGCTATTCATGAGCGCTACCCCAGCAAGTAGAGTGACCAGCGTCGAACGTTTCATAAAGCGTCCTTTCGAAAAAGAAAACGCTCTATTGTTCGACCTCGGGAACTACCGAGGCTTGGGGACGAACAACCCGATCCGCTTTGAAAACGTCAAAGCAGACCGCACATGAAAAAGGGCGGGCACCTTGCGGTGCGCCGCCCTGCTCTGAGCCTCAGGCGAGGCTTAGAACTTGTAGCCGATGCCGAAGTTCACGCCCACCGGGTCCAGCTTCATGTCCTGGGTCTGGCCGCTGGAGAAGTGGACCTTGGTCTTCAGCCAGGTCTTGGTCACGCCCAGGTCAGCAAACCAGCGCTCGCTGAAGTTCACGGCCACGCCAAGCTGCGCGGTGCCGGTGAACTTGTTATCGATCTCGAAGGTGGTCGGCGGGCCGCCCACGTTGGTCAGGGCGGTCAGCGCGCCCGAGCCGGTGGTCTTGCGGAACCAGGCGTAGGTCAGACCGGCGCCCACGTACGGACGCACCATCGATTTCGGATCGAAGAAGCGGTATTGCGCGAACAGGGTCGGCGGCAGGGCCTGCACTTCGCCCAGCTTGCCGGTGCCGGCGATCGCGTCGGCGCCGAAAATCTCGTGCTTGTACGGCAGGCCGAGCGCGGTCTCGACCGAGATGTTGTCGGTGATGCCATAGGTGACCACCAGGATAGGTTCGGTGTCGCCGCTGATGTCGGCCTTGGAATTCGGCAGCGCCGGCGCGGTTACGTTGCCGCTTTCCACTTTCGGGGTCAGTTTGTTGACGCCGGCCTTCAGGGTCCACTGGCCGGCGCTTTGCGCCTGGGCGCCGGAGGCGGCCACCAGCGCGGCGGTCACGGCCACCAGCTTGATCAATGCGTTTGCTTTCATGACTTTCATGTTATCTCCAGGTTCTTATTGGGGTGCGGCGCGCCGCAGCGCACCGCCCGCATCGAATTACAGCCAGCCCTTGACGACCATTTGCTCTGCGACGTACCGCGCGATCAGCGAGTGCTCGTACGGAGTCGGATGCACGTCGTCGGCAAACAGGTAGTGGCTGACATCACCGGAGATCAGATTGGTCTGGTTGCAACCCATCGAGCTATCGCCGAAGGCGTTGTGGCCGCAAGCCGGGGTGGTCACGTTGGTCAGGCCGTACGGGCCCGGGTTGACGGACTGGTCATCCGACAGGGTGAACAGGTCGACGTACAGGACCTTGGTCTCGCCCGACAGGCCGGCCTTCAGCGCGGCGTTGAAGGCTTGCGCCATCGCCTTGATCAGGGCCTGGGTGCCCGCGTCCTTGGCCTTGGCCGACGGCGAGATCGACACGTCCGGCAGGTTGTTCACCACCACGTAGTTGGCGCCCTTGCCGATGATCTGGGTCTTGACCAGGTTGGCCAGTTCGGTCCCGGCTTGCGCCATCAGCGGCACGTTTTCCGGGCCGTGGGCGGCGGCGTAGTCCGCGCCGGCCTTGGCACCGGCGGCAGCGCCGGCCGCCTGGGCGTCCGCGGTCACTTTCGCGACGATCGGACCGTACACGGCCGGAGTCGCCAGCGACGGATCGGCACCCGCGCCGATCGCGGCGCCGATGGCGGCAGTCACAATTTCGGTCTGGGTCTTGCCGGCCGCAGCAGCGGTCTGGACCGCCTGGCCGATGGCTTGCGCGCCGGTGGCCGGGTTCGGGGTCTTGGCGGCGAACTGCGTCACGAGACCGGTGGCGAAAGCCTGGTTGCCGGCCGCGGTGCCAGCGGCGGTGCCGGCCGCGGTCGCGGCGGCGGACAGCTGGCCCAGCAGCATCAGTTCGTCGTTACCACCGGCCATCACCATCACCACTTCGGTGCCGGAGAACTTGCCGCCCACCTTGGCCAGGTGGTTCTGGATCTGGGTGACCACCGGCACGGTCAGCGCGCCGATCGGGTCGCCGGTCAGGCGGTTGTGCGGGCCCACCGGGTTGGTGACGCGCGCGCCGCCTTGGGCGTAGTTGAAGCAGCTGGCGTTGTTGACCACCGGGACGGCGAACGCGCCGGTGCCGTTCAGGCCTTGCTGAGCCGGGCAGTCCGCCGGCAGGCCGAACTGGGCGGCCGTGTATTCAGTCCAGATCTTGCCGGACAGGGCCGGGTCGGAGCCCGTGCCATTGATCGTGAATTTGCCACCGCCCGCCGCTTTCACCGGGCCCACCGCATACGTGCCGACGTCGGCCAGCGAATCGCCGAAGGTCACCTGGTTCGTGAATTTGGTCTTGAGGGTCTGGTCTCCGGCATCCTGGCTGCTACCACCGCCGCAAGCCGTCAGAACGGCTGCCGCGAGTGCGGCCAGCACGAATTTGGTTTGACGCATTATGTCTCCTGGAAAACGAACTTGTTGTTAACGAACGCCCGTGCTATTCGCTTTCCTACTAATATGCCAGTCTTCTCACACCTTGTATAGAGTAAAAGTTTCGTCAAACGTATTTTGATAGTCGTCAAGACAACAGTCATAAGTCCGGGGCCGTTATTTGCTGTCGAAGTAGTCCCGCGCGACCATGATGCAGAAGGGCGGGACCAGCCCCGCGTGGTAGTTCTGCTGTACCGCCTGGTCGGCCAGCTGGCCCGCCTGCTGGGCCTGGATGCGCAGCGCTTCCTTGGCGGCCAGGAAGGCCAGTTTCGGGTTCCGGTACGGGTCGTTCAAAGCCGGATGGTCGTCGATATTCACCTGGGTCAGCAGGGCTCCGTCCATCGCGCTGTTGCGGAAGTAGCTAGACAGGCGGTTGGTGTTCTCGTACGGCACGGTCGGGTCGTTCTCCCCGCCGCACAGCAGCGTCGGCACCGTGGGCACAAAGGTGCGCAGGTCGTTGGCGCGCGTGAACTTGCGCAGCGCATTGCCGGGGCTGCAGGCCAGCGGCTGCGTCAGGCTGGTGTCGCAGGGGTTGGCCTGCAGGTCGGCCAGGTAGGACGTGCGGTAGGAACTGCGCACCAGGTTGCCGGTGCCGAAGAACTGGCCGTAGCCCGCCGCCTGCGGCTGCGAGTCGGCGGCGAACAGCGTCTGCACTGGCAGCTTGCCGCTGCCGTACAGCTCGGACAACGTGCGCGTGCCGGGCAGCAGCGCGTCGATGCCGTTGGCGTAGGGGTCTTCGTAGATCTCGCTGGCCGACACGTTGTAGACCTTGGCGCCCGCGTGCTGCGCGCCCGATGTCAGCAGCGGCAGGAAGTAGCTGATGCCGAAGGTCGGTGCGCCGCCGAAGATGCGGTCCCCCATCCATTCCAGCGCGTACGGGCCGGACAGGCCAGCCAGCGCGGTCACCTTGAATTCGCTTGCGAAGTTCTGCTGCATCGCACGTTCGGTGGCGACAGCCACGTGCCCGCCCTGCGAGTAGCCGGTGACGAACAGCTTGGTGGAAGCACTGGCGCCGATCGGCGCGAAGGCCGTGCGCGCGGCGCGCAGGGCGTCCACCATGTCGTTGGCCTGTGCGTCAGCCACCAGGTAAGGATGGTAGGCCAGCGACGAGCCACCATAGCCGGTGTAGTTGGGTGCCACCACCAGGTAGCCCTGGGCCGCGAACATGGCGGCCACCACGCGCGCTTCGTTCCAGGTATTCAGGCTCGCCATGTCGAAGGCCTTTTCGACCGAGGTGCCGTGGGCGTACAGCAGGACCGGGCGCGGGCCGGAGCATTGCGGCGCAGTGCCGGACGGGACCATCACGGCGGCGGTGCCGTCCGTGTTCTCATTGGCGGCACCGACGGTCTGGTACTTGATGCGGTAGATGGACAGCGCGCATTTGGGCTTGCCCGTGATCTGCGTGGTGCCGCCCTGCAGCCCTTCCAGGTAGCTCTCGAAGGCCGCAGGTTCGACCTTGGCCTGTGCCGTGCCGTTGACGGTCAGCGGCACATTGACGGCGCTGCCGACCAGCGCGCCGCGCGTGACGGTGACCGGGGGCTCGGGCGCGGTCGCGCCGCCGGAATGCCCGTTGCCCCCTCCACCGCAGGCAACCAGGAACAAGGACAGGATGAGCGGTGGCAGGTGGCGCATGGCAGTCTCCTATGAACTGGGCGGCGCGCTGGGCGCGGTGTGATTGAGCAGGCCGTGGACGATGCCGGTGGAACCGTGAGCGGCCCGCCGCAGGCGGTCGTTCACTCCGAGCCAGGCATCCGTGCGCGGCGGTGACTCGACGAGGATAACATCGGCCCCGGCGTTGTCCATCGCGCGCAGTGACGCATACAACGCATGGGCGAAGCCCTCGGGCTGCGCGGGCAGGCGGATCGCCGGGCCTGCGTGAGCAAAGTCCGAATAGTGAATCAGCGCGGTCTGACGGTTCTGCTGCTGGAAAGTCTGAAGCGTCTGGCGCAGGGTCTCGGTGTCCTGCATCGCCACCGGCGTATGCGGCGCGTAGTGCGATTCCAGGGTGCCGGAGGCGCGCGGGGCGGCGGCATCCGGCGCCACCGGCAGCATGTCGATGACGGCGGCGATGGCTTCCGCGCCGATGTGGCCGGGGCGCAGCAGCACCGGGCCATGGGTGGCGAGGCGGGACATGTCGACGATGGTGGATTCGATGCCGACCTCGGACTGGCCGCCTTCCAGGATCAGGGCGACCGTGCCGTCCGCGCCGAATTCGTCGCGCACATGCTGGGCGGTGGTGGGGCTGACGGCGCCGAACTTGTTGGCCGAGGGTGCGGCCACGCCGCCCTGCCCTTTTTTGAAAGCACGCAGCAGCGCGATCGCCACCGGGTGCGAGGGGCAGCGCACGCCGACCGTGTCCTGGCCGCCGCTGACGGCATCCGGAATGCCCGGGGCGCGCTTGAGGATCATGGTCAGGGGGCCGGGCCAGAAGGCCGCGGCCAGCTGGTGGGCCTGCGGGGGAATGTCCGTGGCCCAGTGTTCGAGCTTGCCCTCGGGGGCGATGTGCACGATCACCGGGTGGTCCTGCGGGCGGCCCTTCGCGGCGTAGATCTTTGCAACCGCTTGCGGGTTCTCGGCGTCCGCACCGAGGCCGTACACGGTCTCGGTGGGCAGCGCCACCAGCTCGCCCTGTTCGAGCAGGCGAGCGGCGGCGTCGATGGCCGCCTGGTCGATCGGCTGCGTGCTCATACCGGTGCGGCGATGTGCAGGATGGCGCAGGCCGCGTTGAGCTGTGCCTGGGCTTCCGCCAGCGTGGGCGCGACGAAGGTCACGTGGCCCATCTTGCGGCCGCGGCGCGGGTCGTCCTTGCCGTACAGGTGCAGGTTGGCCCCGGGCAGCGCCAGCACGAGGTCCCACGCGGGTTCGCGCGGCTTGTCGGCACCTTCCTCGAACCACACGTCGCCGAGGATGTTGAGCATGACGGCGGGCGAATGCTGGCGCACGTCGCCCAGCGGCAGGCGCGCCATGGCGCGGACCTGCTGCGCGAACTGGCTGGTCACGCAGGCGTCGATGGTGTAATGGCCGCTGTTGTGCGGGCGCGGTGCCATCTCGTTGACGACCAGCGAGCCGTCGGTGAGCACAAAGAATTCGATGCACAGCACACCCACGTAGCCCAGCTGCTGCACGATGGCGCGCGCGGCGTCCTGCGCTTTTTGCGCGCACTCCGCGCTCACGTTCGGGCCGGGGACGGTGGTGGTGAACAGGATGCCGTCGCGGTGCACGTTCTCGGCGATCGGGTAAACCACCGAGCTGCCGTCGGCGCCCCGTGCCGTCAGCACAGAAACTTCGTAGGCCAGCGGCAGCATCTTCTCGAGCAGGCAGGTGACCTGGCCCATCTCGGCGAAGGCGGCACGCACGTCGTCGCGGGTGCGCACGCGCACCTGGCCCTTGCCGTCGTAGCCCATGCGGACGGTCTTCAGGATGCCGGGCAGGAGCTGGTCTTCGATGGCATCGATATCGTCGTTCGAGGCGATCACCTTGTGCGGGGCAGGCATGACGCCTGACAGCGGCGCCGATTCGACGAAGAAGCGCTTTTCGGCGATGCGGTCTTGGGCGATCGAGACGCAATGCGCGTTCGGCGCCACGAAAGTGCGGGTGCCGAGGTACTCCATGCTGTCCGCGGGGACGTTCTCGAATTCGGTGGTCACGGCCTTGCACTGCGCGGCCAGTTCGGCCAGGGCGGCACCTTCGCTGTAGCCGGCGTCGATCATGCGCTCGGCGACCTGGCCTGCTGGGCAGTCGCGCGACGGCTCCAGGACCACGACCTTGTAGCCCATGGCTTGTGCGGCCTGGGCGAACATGCGGCCTAGCTGGCCGCCGCCCATCACGCCGAGCCAGGCGGCTTTCTTTGCGGCGGGGAGAATTGGTGGGTACTGCGAATCTGTCATGCTGATTTAACCTGGCAAGGTCATGGCCTTGGCGGCGGCGGTTTGTTTGCTGCGGAAGTCTTCCAGCTTGGCGGCCATCGCGTCGTCGGTGGCGGCCAGCATGGCGACGGCGGTGAGCGCGGCGTTGGCGGCACCGGCCTCGCCGATCGCGAAGGTCGATACCGGCACGCCCTTCGGCATCTGCACGATGGACAGCAGCGAGTCCTCGCCGCGCAGGTAGCGCGACGGGACCGGCACGCCGAGCACCGGCACAATGGTCTTCGCTGCGATCATCCCCGGCAGATGCGCCGCACCGCCGGCGCCGGCGATGATGGCGCGCAGGCCGCGGCCACGAGCGGCTTCGGCATACGCGAACATCTCGTCCGGCATGCGGTGTGCGGACACCACTCGCGCCTCATACGCCACGCCAAATTCCTTGAGGATGGCGACCGCATGCTGCATCACGTCCCAGTCGGACGAAGAGCCCATCACGACGCCAACCACCGGTTTGCTCTGATCAGACATCCAGCTTCTCTCCGGTCAGGCGCTCGACGGCTTCCAGGTACTTGGCCTTGGTGCGCGCGATGATCTCGGCCGGAATGCGCGGCGACGGCGCCTTCTTGTTCCAGTCCTTCAGCGTCTCCAGGTAGTCGCGCACGAACTGCTTGTCGTACGACGGCGGCGACATGCCGACCTGGTAGCTCTCCACAGGCCAGAAGCGCGAGGAATCCGGCGTCAGGATCTCGTCGATCAAATACACCTTGCCGTCCGCGTCCTGCCCGAACTCGAACTTGGTGTCGGCGATGATGATGCCGCGCTCTTTCGCATACGCGGCAGCCTCGGAATACAGCTTGATCGCGTAGTCGCGCACCTGGGTGGCCACGTCCGCGCCGACGATCTTCTGTGCTTCTTCGAACGAGATATTCTCGTCATGCTGGCCCGCCGGGGCCTTGGTGGACGGCGTGAACAGCACCTGCGGCAGCTGCTGCGCTTCCTGCAGGCCGGCCGGGAGCTCGATGCCGCACAGGTTCCCGGTCTGCTGGTAGTCCTTCCAGCCGGAGCCGATCAGGTAGCCGCGCACGATGGCTTCGATGCCCAGCGGCTTGAACTTCTTGACCACGATGGCGCGGCCTTCGACCTGCGCGCGCTCTTCCGGCGCCACCACGCTCACCGGATCGATCCCGGTTTCGTGGTTCGGCATCAGGTCAGCGAATTTGCGGAACCAGAAGTTCGACATCGCGGTGAGGATCTTGCCCTTGTTGGGGATCGGATCTTCGAGAATCACGTCGAAGGCGGACAGGCGGTCGGTCTGGATGACCAGCAGCTTGTCCTCGCCTACGGCGTAGATGTCGCGCACCTTCCCGCGATGCAGGAAGGGCAGCGATTTCAGGTTCGTTTCAAGTACTCCAGACGCAGACATCATCAATCCTTAGTTTTTAGGGAATCCAGGCCGGCTTCGTATCCAGGTGCAAGTCGCGCGTGACCAAGCCTTCGTAGGGCGTATCGAAAGTGCCCATCGCGACCGCGATGCGGTCCGCGGCCTCGGTGGTGGTCCAGCCGATGTTCGATCCGCACACCTTGCAGAAGCTGCGGTCCACGCCCGGCGACGACGCGTAGTGCGCCAGCGCGTCCTCACCCTGGGTGATGACGAAATCCGCGCGCGCCGCGTTGGCGTAGGGCGCGTACGCCGCGCCGTGCTGCTTCTGGCACATGGTGCACCAGCAGCGGCTGGTGCGGGCGATGGGGCCACGGATCTCCCAATGGACCGCGCCGCACAGGCAGGAACCTCGATATTCAGTGCTCATAAACGAAAAGCGCCCCGAAGGGCGCATTATTTTACTTCACGATCTGGGCAAGCTCGCCTTTTGCGTAGCGTTCCGCCATCTTCTCCAGCGGGAGCGGATTGATCTTCGAGGCCATGCCTTCGCAGCCAAACGCCTGGAAACGCGCCTTGCAGATCTTCATCGCCGCTTCGCGCGCGGGTTTGAGATAGTCGCGCGGGTCGAACTTGGACGGGTTCTCGAACATGTAGCGGCGGATCGCGCCGGTCATCGCCAGGCGGATGTCGGTGTCGATGTTGATCTTGCGGACGCCGTGGCGGATGCCTTCCTGGATCTCTTCCACCGGCACGCCGTAGGTCTCCTTCATGTCGCCGCCGAATTCGCGGATCTCGGCCAGCAGCTCCTGCGGCACCGAGGACGAACCGTGCATGACCAGGTGCGTGTTGGGGATGCGCGCGTGGATTTCCTTGATGCGGTCGATCGCGAGGATGTCGCCGGTCGGCTTGCGCGAGAACTTGTAGGCGCCGTGCGAAGTGCCGATCGCGATCGCCAGCGCGTCGCACTGGGTCTGGGCCACGAAGTCGGCGGCCTGGTTCACGTCCGTCAGCAGCTGCTCGCGGGTCATGGTGCCCTCCGCGCCATGGCCGTCTTCCTTGTCGCCCTTCATGGTCTCCAGCGAACCGAGGACGCCCAGCTCCGCTTCGACGGTGACGCCGATCGCGTGCGAGAACTTGACCACTTCCTTGGACACCGCGACGTTGTATTCGTACGAGGCGACGCTCTTGCCGTCGGCCTGCAGCGAGCCGTCCATCATCACCGAGGAGAAACCGGAGCGGATCGCGGCCATGCACACGGCGGGCGACTGGCCGTGGTCCTGGTGCATGACGACCGGGATGTGCGGGTAGGCTTCGACAGCGGCTTCGATCAGGTGGCGCAGGAAAGCTTCGCCCGCGTACTTGCGCGCGCCGGCCGAGGCCTGCATGATCACCGGCGCGTTGAGCGCGTCGGCGGCCGCCATGATGGCCGATACCTGCTCCAGGTTGTTGACGTTAAATGCGGGAAGTCCGTAGCCGTTTTCGGCGGCGTGGTCCAGCAGCTGACGCAATGATACGAGTGCCATGGTAGGTCTCCAAACAATAGAAAAATCTGTGCCGGCGCGCCCCGTCAGTCGAACTCGCCCACGCGCACGATCTTGAGCGCGTTGGTGCTGCCCGCCTGCCCCATCGGGGAGCCCCACGTGACCACGATCATGTCGCCTTTCTTGACGACGCCCTGGGCCATCAGCAGTTCCTCGGCCTGGCGCAGGACGGCGTGGCTGCCGCCCTCCTGCAGCAGGTGGTACGAGCGCACGTTGCGGTACAGCGAAGCCTTGCGCTGCGTGGTCTTGCTCGGGGTGAGTGCGTAGATCGGGGTGTCGATGCTGTGACGGCTCATCCACAGCGGCGTGGAACCGGATTCGGTCAGCGCCACGATGGCCTTCACGCGCAGGTGGTGCGCGGTGAACAGCGCGCCATAAGCGATCGACTGGTCGATGCGGGTGAACTGGATATTCAGGAAATCCGCGTCCAGCTTCATGTATTCAGATTGTTCGGCCTCCTGACAGATGGCGGCCATCATCTCGACCGTCTCCACCGGGTATTTGCCGCTCGCCGTCTCGGCCGACGTCATCACGGCGTCGGTACCATCCAGCACGGCGTTGGCAACGTCAGACACTTCGGCGCGGGTCGGCACGGCGTTGACGATCATCGATTCCATCATCTGGGTCGCAGTGATGGCGAGTTTGTTCTGTTCGCGCGCCAGGCGGATCATGCGCTTCTGCAGCGCCGGCACGGCGGCATTGCCCACTTCCACGGCCAGGTCGCCGCGCGCCACCATGATGCCGTCGGACGCGTCGAGGATCTCCTGCAGCGCCGGAATCGCTTCGGCGCGCTCGATCTTCGCGATCATCAGCGGCTTGTGGCCATACGGTTCGCCCGCGATGTTGGCCAGCTGGCGCGCCATTTCCATGTCGGTGGCGCTTTTCGGGAAGGAGATGGCCAGGTAGTCGGCGCAGAAGCTCATGGCGACCTTGATGTCTTCCATGTCCTTGGCCGTGAGGGCCGGCGCGGTCAGGCCGCCGCCCTGGCGGTTGATGCCCTTGTTGTTGGAGAGCTCACCGCCCACGCGCACGGTGGTGTGGACTTCCGAGCCCACCACCTTGTCCACGATAAGGACCAGCAGGCCGTCGTTGAGCAGCAGCTTGTCGCCGGGGCGCACGTCCTGCGGCAGGGCCTTGTAGTCCAGGCCCACGCGGTCGATGTTACCCAGTTCGCCGTTCTCGCCCCACTTGGCGTCCAGGATGAACTTCGCACCGTTTTCGAGGAAGACCTTGCCCTCTTCGAATTTACCGACGCGGATCTTCGGGCCCTGCATGTCCGCCATGATCGCCACTTCGCGCCCGCATTCGGTGGCAGCGCGGCGCACCAGGTTGGCGCGGTCGATGTGGTCCTGCGGCTTCCCGTGCGAGAAGTTCAGGCGCACCACGTCGACACCGGCGCGGATCATGCGCACGAGGATGTCGAAGTCGGTGGACGCTGGGCCGATGGTGGCAACGATCTTGGTACCGCGGTGCATAGGGTCTTCCTTGGGTGTTATGGACGAGCTTGAAACTGATAAAAACCAAAAAGCGCAGCCGGGGCTGCGCTTGTGCTGCGGGTGCTTACTTGGCCGCGCTGCGCTGGAGCAGGATCTCCACCGCCGGCAGCGTTTTCCCTTCCAGGAATTCGAGGAAGGCGCCGCCGCCCGTCGAGATATAGCCGATGTTCTCGGAGATGCCGTACTTCGCGATCGCGGCCAGGGTGTCGCCGCCACCGGCGATCGAGAAGGCCTTCGAGTCGGCGATGGCCAGCGCCAGCGTCTTGGTGCCTTCGCCGAACTGGTCGAACTCGAACACGCCCACCGGGCCGTTCCAGACGATGGTGCCGGCGGCTGCGATCTGCGCGGCGAGCGTCTGTGCGGTCCTGGGGCCGATGTCGAGGATCATGTCGTCGTCCGCCACGTCCTGCACGTCCTTGATGGTGGCCTGCGCGGTCGGCGAGAACTCCTTGGCGCACACCACATCGACCGGGATCGGCACCTGCGCGCCGCGGGCGGCCATCATGTCGATGATCTGCTTCGCTTCGCCGAGCAGCTCACCTTCGGCCAGCGACTTGCCGATGTTGAGGCCCTGCGCCTTCATGAAGGTGTTGGCGATGCCGCCGCCGACGATCAGGTTGTCCACCTTGCCCGCGAGAGACTTGAGGATCGACAGCTTGGTCGAGACCTTGGAGCCGGCCACGATGGCCAGCAGCGGGCGCGCCGGCTGGCCGAGGGCCTTGCCAAGGGCGTCCAGCTCCGCGGCCAGCAGCGGGCCTGCCGCAACCACCGGGGCGTACTTGGCGATGCCGTGGGTGGTGGCTTCCGCGCGGTGCGCGGTGCCAAAGGCGTCGTTCACGTAGACGTCGCACAGCTTGGCCATTTTTTCGGCCAGTTCATCGGAGTTCTTCTTCTCGCCCTTGTTGACGCGGCAGTTTTCCAGCAGGACCACCTGGCCGGGCTGCACGTCGACGCCATCGACCCAGTTCTGCTTGAGCGGCACGTCGCGGCCGAGCAGCTCGGCGAGGCGCTTGGCGACGGGGGCCAGCGAATCTTCCGGCTTGAATTCGCCCTCGGTCGGACGGCCCAGGTGCGAGGTCACCATCACGGCGGCGCCGGCGTCCAGCGCGGCCTTGATGGCCGGGACGGAAGCGCGAATGCGGGTGTCTTCGGTGATGTTGCCTGCGTCATCCTGCGGCACGTTCAGGTCCGCGCGGATGAACACGCGCTTAGCCCTAAGTGCGCCCTGGTCGATCAAGTCCTGCAGTCGGGTGAAATTGAGAACAGCGTCCATGGAGGCTAGAAAATGGCTGGTGGGAGAAAGAGCGCCATTTTAACGCATTGGCAACGGCTTAGAGATGCAAAAGTCGCAACAGTGTGAACACAGCCATGCCGAAGATGATCGTGTGGAGCATGTTCCGCCGCACCACGTAGAACACGACCGCCGCGATGGCCGCGAGCAGCTTGGGATTGAAGGCGGACAGCTGCAGCTGGCCGGAGCCGTCGAGGAGGATGTCCGGCCCGATGATGGCCGCCAGCGCGCAGGCCGGGGCGAAGCGCAGCATCTGCTGGATGCGCGGCGGGATGGTGATGTGGTGGCCCACCAGCCAGAACGAGCTGCGGGTGACGGCGGTAGCGACCATCAGCGCGCCGATGGTGGCCCAGATTTCGAGGTCAGTCACGCTTGGCCTTTTTGCGTTCGGCCAGCGCCTGCACCGCCAAGGCGGCGATCATGCCGACGATGACGGCCGACAGCAGGCCCAGTTTGTAGGGGAGTTTGTAGGCCAGCACCGAGACGGCCAGCGACACCAGCACGCCCACCAGCGCCGGGCGCCCGGCCATCAGCGGGACCATGATGCAGATGATCGCCAGCGTGCCCGCAAAGCCCAGGCCCCATTCGGGCGGCACCACGGCGCCGAGGAAGATGCCGGCGATCGAGCCTATCTGCCATGCCGCCCAGTTGGGGTACAGCAGGCCTTTGAGGTAGGAGAGCTTGCCGCGGGCCCGCTCCTCGCTCGGGAAGCGCTGCAGGAACAGGGCCACGGTCATGTCGCCCGCGACGTAGCCGAGGGCCAGGCGCTGGCGCCAGGGCAGGTGCGAAAAATGGGGCGCCAGCAGCGCGGAGAAGATCACGAAGCGCAGATTGACCACCACCGCGGTGAGGAAGATCACCCACACCGGCGCGTGCGCGACGATCAGCGGCAGGGACGCCAGCTGGGCGGAACCGGCAAATACCAGCAGCGTCATGGCCAGGGCCTGGGCCACGGTGAGGCCGGTCTTGACCATCGCGATCCCGACCACCAGGCCCCACGCGCCGATGCCGAACAGCGTGGGCATGCCTTCCTTGAGGCCCTCCTTCCAGAGCTGCTCGTCTTCGTCAGGGGGGAAGGCTGGCTGCGACATGCTACGGCGGCGACAGGGATTCTGCGGTTCAGATGGGAGCGCTATTCTACCGGAGGCCTGCGACAATCCGTTAGAATCGTGGTTTTCTGAACTGTGCATTCTGGAGAACCCATGACTACCAAGACGATCCCCGTGGTCGAACTCGAAGGTAAAGACCTGCCGGCGTACTGCCCCAATCCGGCCATGCCGCTGTGGTCTTCGCACCCGCGCGTCTTCCTCGACTTTGGCCATGACGGCATCGCCAAGTGCCCGTATTGCGGCACCGAGTACGCGCTCAAGCCGGGCACCGTGGTCGGCCATCACTAACCTTCTTATGCGCCCGACGTGAACTACCGGGCTCCCCTCTGGCTGCCGAACGGCCACCTGCAGACGATCTACCCGGCGCTGTTCATCCGCAAGCCGCCGGTGGCCTTCCGGCGCGAACGCTGGGAGACGCCGGACGGGGATTTCATCCATCTCGATTTTGTCGACGGCCCCGCGCCGGCCGCTCCCTTCGTCGTCCTGTTCCACGGTCTCGAAGGCTCGTCGGACAGCCATTACGCGCGCTCGCTGATGACGGCCGTCGCGGCGCGCGGCTGGTCCGGCGCTGTGGTCCACTTCCGCGGCTGCTCCGGCGAGGCCAATCTCGCGCCCCGCTTCTACCATTCCGGAGACGCCGACGAGGTGGATTGGGTCATACGCCGCTTGCATGACCGGCTGCCCAATGAGGCAGACTTCTATGCGTCTGGCGTATCACTGGGCGGGAACGCCTTGCTGCGCTGGCTGGGCCTTTCGCAGCACCAGGCGGAAATCGTGGACGCCGCAGTCTCGATCTCCGCACCGCTGGACCTCGCCGCCGGCGGCGCCGCGCTCTCCTCCGGCTTCAACATGCTCTACACCCGCATGTTCCTCAAAACGCTCAAGCCCAAGTGCCTGGCCAAGCTGGAGCAGTTCCCTGGCCTGTTCGACCGCGACACCATGCTGGCCGCGCGCGACCTGCACGCCTTCGACGACGTGGTGACCGCGCCGCTGCACGGGTTCAAGGACGCCGACGATTACTGGCACCGCGCCAGTGCGAAGCACGTCCTGGAAGACATCACCGTGCCGACGCTGGTGCTCAACGCGCTGAACGATCCGTTCCTGCCGGGCGCCCACCTGCCGCGCAAGGCGTCGCCGCACGTGCAGCTGGAGTACCCGGAAACCGGCGGCCATGTGGGCTTCGCCGTGGGCCCGCCGCCCGGCCGCATCGACTGGCTGGCCGCGCGCATCCTGCATTTCTTCGATGGCGAAGCGGCCATGCGCGCGCCGCGCGGAAACGACTTGTGCGAGGCTCGATAAATGGACGATATCGTCAAACAAGCGGTGGCCAAATGGCCGAACGTACCGCACTGCTACGGGTGGCTGGCGCTGGACGCGCGCGGCGTCTGGCGGATGCGGGATGAAAACGCGCAGCGCCTGCAGCTGGCGGGCGACAAGCTGACCAATCCGCAGCTG
Source organism: Zemynaea arenosa (assembly GCF_004614185.1). Taxonomy (GTDB): domain Bacteria; phylum Pseudomonadota; class Gammaproteobacteria; order Burkholderiales; family Burkholderiaceae_D; genus Telluria; species Telluria arenosa. The sequence continues at coordinate 30,110 of NZ_SPVF01000076.1, forward strand.
GTCGGCTTCATCAACCGGAACTACCAGCACGATGAACGCGGGTGCTGGTACTTCCAGAACGGGCCGCAGCGGGTGTACCTCAATCTGGAGACCACGCCCTTCATCGCGCGCACCGATCCGGCGCATGGCCTCGTGCTGCACACCGGCGAACCGGTTGGCGCCATTGACCAGGTGTGCCTGACGGAGCACGGCGAAATCATCGTGCGCGCCGGGGACAAGGTGGCACAAGTCGACGACCGCGACACCGCGCAGCTGTTGGGGCAGATGGAGCTCGCTGGCGTTGCGTGCACGGACGAAGCGCTGCTGGCCTGGATGCAGGAGCCGCGCGGCCACCTCGTGCTGCGGCTCGGCGATGCGGCACTGCCGGTCAAGTCGATTGTGCGGGACGCCCTGCCCGCGCACTTCGGCTACGTGCGCGAACCGGCGGCCTGACGGCGGCGGCGCGCGGCCGGCGGCGCGACGTGTGGCTGGCGCAGAACGAGCCTCCCGCGTTCAGGGCCCGCCGTTTTCCTTCTGTTCCTTGACCTCGTCGCGGCGGCGCGCCTGCAGCTCGCGCTCGCGCGCATCGATCACCGCCATGTCGTAGAACGACGCGTCCTTGGCCTTGCGGGCCAGCGCCAGCTGGTCCAGCGCGCCCATGGTGCCGCCGGTGAGCGCATAGGACTCCGCCAGCGCCAGGTGCTGCAGCGCGATCTTGCCCTGCGCGGCGTAGGCCTTGGCCAGCAGCTCCTGCACCTTCGCGTCCGAGCGGTACAACTGCGCTTCCTCGCGCAGGAACCTGGTCGCCTGGTCCAGGTGACCGGTTGTGATCAGGCCATCCGCATACTGCCGTGAGAGCCCGCGCGAGAGCGGGTAGTCGCCCCGGGCGCGATCGGCCAGCTTCACGCCCTCTTCCTGCACGGCCTTCGGCTGCGCCGCGGCCAGCTTGATGTCGATGGCCAGGCTCGCGAAGATCGCGCCGCCGTCGCCATTGGCCGTGATATCGAGTGCGAACACGCCGGGCTTGGGCGCCTGCTTCGCCAGCGCGCGCGACTTGTCGAGCAGCGTCTGCGCCGTGGCGAGGTCGCCGTGGCGGTACGCCAGGAAGGCCAGGCCGTACTGGCCCGCGATCTGCAGCTGGCGGCTGGGGGCGCGCACCCATTCGTCGAGGAAGTGCCGCGCTTCGTCCTGGCCGTTCACGGTCTCGTCCTGCAGCACTTTGGCACGGGCGCGCACGAGGTGGAAATCGAGACTGTCCTGGCGCTGCTTGTAAGGCGTCTCGCGGATGCGGGCCTGCATGTCGGCCATGCGCTCGGTGGTCAGCGGATGCGAGAGCAGCGAGGGCGGGATGTCCGGGAACATGCGCGTGGCCGCCTGCAGCTTGCCGAAGAAGCTCACCAGGCCGGAGACATCGAAGCCCGCCGCATTCATGATCTGGAAGCCGACGCGGTCTGCCTCCCGTTCGGCGTCGCGGCTGAAGTTGAGCTGACGCTGGATCGCCAGACCCTGGCCGCCCATGAAAACGCCCATGGCGGCATCGGGATTGGACTTGGCGGCCAGCGCGGCGAGTAGCATGGCCGCCAGCGGAATCATCGCGTCCTGCTTTTCCTTGCCGATGCCGCGCGCGATGTGGCGCTGGGCGACGTGGCCGACTTCGTGCGCCATCACGCCCGCCAGTTCGGACTCGTTTTGCGCCGCGATCATCAGCGCGGTGTGCACGCCGATGAAGCCACCGGGCAGCGCGAACGCGTTGAGCATCGGGTCGCGCACGGCGAAGAAGCCGTAGTCCGCGTTGGTTTCGCCGCGCGCACCCGGCGCCGCCTGCACCAGCGTCGTGCCAAGGCCATTCAGGTATTCGAGGATGGGCGCGTCGTCGAGATAGTCGCGGTCGTGGCGGATGTCATTCATGATCTGCTCACCGACCTTGCGTTCCAGCGCTGGCGACAGGTCCACGCGCGCGACGTCGCCCAGCACCGGCAGGTTGTTGCCGTTGGCGGTCTGGCCGGGGAGCGGGGCGGCGGCCATCGTGGTGACGTGTGCGGCCACGCAGGCAAGCGCCACGACACGCGCCAGGACGCCGCTCGCGCCGCGTGGCATGGCCTGAGCCGCGGGCCGTGCCGCCAAGCGCGGCGTGGCGGGAATGGCAAGGTTGGGTTTCAGAGTCACGGTGCTATCATACCCGCTTCCACGGAGCCGTCGACCGTCAACGGCGGCCCGAAACAGATTGTTACCTCATCCGACCATGATCCAAGGCCTCACCCATTTCGACCAGTCCGGACAAGCCCACATGGTGGACGTGGGAGCCAAGGCGGAGACGCACCGGGTGGCGGTGGCGGCGGGGACGATCCGCATGAAGGCGGAGACGCTGGCGGCCATCATGGACGGGACCTCGAAGAAGGGTGACGTGCTGGGGATCGCGCGCATCGCGGGCATCATGGCCTCCAAGCGGACCGCCGATCTCATTCCGCTGTGCCATCCGCTGGCCCTCACGCGGGTGGCGGTCGATTTCGAAACGGATGTGGACGCGTCTGCAGTCCACTGCCGCGCCCAGGTCGAAACCTACGGCAAAACCGGCGTCGAAATGGAGGCGCTGACCTCGGTGCAGGTCGCGCTCCTCACCATCTACGACATGTGCAAGGCCATCGATCGCGGCATGGTCATGACGGATGTCCGCGTCCTCGAAAAACACGGCGGCAAATCCGGCGACTGGTCGGCCCCTTAAATCCTCGACAACATTGGCAGCTCAAGGTAGATTAGCGAAGTTTTCCAGCTGCCAATGAATTCATGAGTCAAACCCAGGCTGCCGAGCCGGCTTCAAAAGAGTTCGAGTTCGAGGCGATGAACCTCCAGGTCGGTGGGAGGCTGCAGTTCATTACGCACCGCACCATCAAACCGGCGCAGCATTTTTCGACTCTGATCGGCTGGGTCAAGGACGAGTACATGATCGTCCGCATTCCGATGGAGCATGGGGCCGCGATCGCGCTGGCGGAGGGCGACAAGGTCACCATCCGCGCCTTCTCGGGCGTGAATGTGTGCTCGTTCGCGAGCACCGTGGTGCGGGTGTTCCCGCGGCCGGTGAACTACGTCCACATCACCTTTCCGACCTCGATCCAGGGCACCAGCCTGCGGGCAGCGATGCGCGTGAAGGTGGACATTCCAGTGCAGGTGACGCCCGAGCACTACAACGCGCAGCCGATGAACATGTTCATGGTGAACCTGTCGGTGTCCGGCGCGCTGGTTGAGTCGCCGCGCCGGATACCGATGGGCTGCGAGACCGTGAAGCTGTCGTTCACCCTGATTCAAAACCCGGGCAACCACCAGGTCATCGTCAACACCCGCGCCAGCATCAAGAACGTAAGCGCGGCGGCGGGCGGGCCGGCCGGGATCGGGGAGACGTTCAGCTATGGCGTGCAGTTCCTGGACCTGGAGCCGACCCACTACACGCTGCTGCAGAACATCACCTACGAAGCGCTGATCGCGGACCGGCAGAAGATCGTCTAGATGAAGCTGCCGTTCGCTGGCCGGCCCCGCCTGATCGTGGCCATTCTTACCCTGTGGCTGCTGGCGCCGTCTTTCATGGCGGCCTGGTACATCTGGCGCCAGGGTGCGCCGATCGCCCATGCCCTGGGCACGATCGGCTTGCCGCTGCTGCTGCTGGCCGTGTCGCTGCTGCTGGTGCGCTCCCTGCGGAGGCTGTTCTTTATCTGGCTGCCCGCCGCCTTCCTGGTGCCAATCCAGTGCTACCTGACCTGGTTCTTCAAGAGCGTGCCGGGTGCAGCGTTCATCTCGTCGGTGTTTCGCGCCGGGCCGGAAGAATTCACGACCACCCTGTTCGCTTTTGCCTGGGCTCTGCCGCTGCTGCCGCTGGCCTGGTTTGTGTATGTCTGGCTGGTGCGGCAGCTGCCGCCCGAGTTGCGCCGCACACGGCCGTGGACCAAGGCCGCGGCTGCGTGGACTTTCTTCTACGGGTCTTTTGGAGCGCTGACCACGGCTGGCATTGCCGAGCCCACAAAGGAATTGGGCCTATTCGCTCCGGAGGTGATCGCGGACAGCTTCCCGACGGGGCCGCTCTGGTCGGTGGCGACCTACCTCGACGAACGCGGCGTGACCTATGGCGGGGTCCCGGTGACCGCCAGCGCACCTGCCGATCCCGCCGTCGTGATCCTGATCATTGGCGAGACCTTGCGGGCCGACCACCTGGGCATCAATGGCTACGCGCGCCAGACCACGCCCGAACTGGCCAGGATCCAGGACGAACTCATCAGCTACACGAACGTCAGCGCGGGCGCCAACTACACCTACATCTCGATGCCGTACATCGTCACCCAGCGCGTGGGCGGCGGGCGGCTCGATATTTCGGAAGTGTTTAAGGCAGCCGGGTTCTTCACCGCGTGGATTTCGAACCAGGAGTATTACGTGTACCCGGCGCTGGCCGAACTGCGCCAGTTCGCGAACACCAACTGGCGCCTGAGCCCGCATTACGACACGGAGCTGCTGCCGCAGATTGCCGCTTGCCTCAACCAATGCGGAAGCCGGCAGTTCATCACCGTGCACCTGCTCGGCAGCCACTTCCCGTACGACCGGCGCTACGAGCCGAAGTTCCGCCGCTTCACACCGGTGCTGGGCGACGGGCCGCCGCATTTCAGTCCGTCGGAGCGGGAGCGCTTCGTAAACTCATATGACAATACGGTGCTGGCCACCGATTACGTGGTCGCTCAGATCATTGAACAGGCGCGCCGGACGGGCAAGCCCGCCGTGGTGGCGTTCACGGCCGACCATGGGGAGAACCTTTACGACGATGAGCGTGAGCGTATCCTGCACAGTGGCAAACAGGCGACCCGGATGGAGGCCATTGTGCCGCTGGTGTTCTGGGCCAACGATGCGTGGAGGCGCACACATGGGGCGCAGTGGCAGGCGCTGGCTGCGCGCCGTTCGCTCCCTGTTGCGCAAACTTCGGTCATGCCAACGTTGACCGAATTGGCCGGCGTGCGCTACACCGGGCAGGACGAGACCCTGAGCCTGGCACATCCGTCGTTCACTGTGCCGCACTCCCGCCTCATCATCCAGACCGACGGCAAACGCGTGCCGGTCGACACGCTGCGCTGAAAACAAAGGCGCTGTCACCGTTAAGTGTGGAACCTGCAGGGAACGCGCGTGTCGAACCAAGTATCTCGTCAGGAGGCTTGGTCATGCGAAAGTCTGATTTCGAAGTCTGGCTAGAGGGATTCAAACGACTAACCCGCACTCAGCGAGCGCACGTGCTGGCTCTCATGCGCGCCGCCGAGCCACCACCCGCAGCGCAGCTCTTAGAGGACGCGGGTGCTCCGGTACTCGCGTCCCCGGCCTGCCGCGGCCACCACCTCCATCGCCACGGTCACAAGTCGCAACTGCAGAGGTATCGCTGCGTCGACTGTAGCCGCCACCTTCGATTCACTCACCGGCACACCCATGGCCAGGCTCAGATTGAAGGACAACTGGCTGGCGCACTGCAAAGCCCTGCTCAGATCCGATACCGTTCGGCGCGCAGCGGTGCGGGTAGGCGTCCACAAGAACACAGCATTCCGCTGGCGCCACCGCTTTCTCACCCTACCCAAGACGGACCGGCCGTTTCCACTGCACGGAATTGCAGAGGCCGACGAGCTATTTCTACGCGAGTCGGAAAAGGGCGCGCGCCACCTGGAGCGACCACCCCGCAAACGCGGGGTCGCAGCGACGAAGCGCGGCATTTCGCGCGAGCAGGTGTGCATCGTTGTCGCCCGCGATCGAGCTGGCCAGACTGTCGATTTCATTGCTGGGAAAGGTCCGGTTACCAAGCTTCAACTGCACCGTGGGCTCGCACCGATCCTCGCACCGGATGCATTGCTGGTGACCGACGCCAATGCCTCCTACCTGTACTTCGCCCAGGAACGCGGCTTTATGCACCAGTGGGTGAATCTCAAGGCAGGCGCACGAGTCAAGGGCGCAGTCCACATCCAAAATGTGAACGCCTATCACAGCCGATTTCGGGGATGGCTCAGCAACTTTCACGGGGTCGCGACTCACTACCTGTCTAACTATCTGGGCTGGCGGTGGGCGCTCGATAAAAGTCGTATCGATGACCCCGCCGCCCAGTTACGAGCGACTGTCGGAGCCTTCTCCCACACTTAACGGTGACAGAGCCACACTTAACGGTGACAGAGCCAAACAAAAAGCCGCCCGAAGGCGGCTTTCTTTGAATCAGGCTGGCTGATTAGGTGCCCGACGATGCAGCAGCAGCGTTGTTCTTCTCGATCAGGTCCTTGGCCGCCGCGTTGGTCACGGTGGTGGTGTTGGTCCAGATGATCTTGTCGGAACCAGCCGGCAGGGTCGGGGTCATGGTGATCGCGTCTGCGCCGTCCACGCCGGTGCCGATGTTCGCCAGCGTCAGCTTGATGACGCCGTCGGTAGCGGTTGCGGCGGTCACTTCCTTGGTTGCGTTGAAAGTCGGGATGCCTTTGGCGCCCAGGTTGCAACCGGTCAGGTCGCCGCCTTGCTCTTGTGCGCACAGGCCGACAGCCGTCTTGATCGATGCCACGGCGCTCAGGGCGCTCGACACTTTGGCCTTGACGGTGTAGTTCTGGTAAGCCGGGATTGCCACGGCGGCCAGGATACCGATGATCGCGACAACGATCATCAGTTCGATCAGGGTGAAGCCGGCTTGGGCTTGGGCTTTGATGGATTTCATCGATTTCATGGTCAATCTCCTTCAGGGGTTTGGATGTTTGGTGCGTTCTTACTGCCGCACATTCCATAGAGCAATCCCCGTGCCAGCCCGTTTTGACGGCATTTCGTTAGTTCCAGGATAACGAAAGCAGCGATTTCCTACGATTTTTGTCAGTCGGGGTGACGATTTTTGTCAGGCAACCTTCAAAAATTGTCAGGAGGCAGCAAAAAACGACATGTTTGTGCCCGCCAGCGTCAGCTGGTCACCATCGTGCAGACGGCGCGGCTCGCGCGCGATGGGCTGGCCGTTCAGGGTCGCCGGGGCCGCCCCTTCCATCAACGCGACACAGAAGTGATCGGCGTGGCGGCTGATGACGACGACCACGGCGCCGGGACTGCCCAAGGTGGTCAGCGGCTTGGACAGCGGCAGGGACTTGCCCGCGTGCGGGCCGGACGTCACCTCGATGCGGCCGCCAGGCACCGGCGCCGCTGGTGCGGCAGGCTGCGCCACGGAAGGCAGGCCGAAGCTGGACTGGCGCGCCGCGCCCTGCCCGCCCGACATCAAGGCGCCCACGGCGTCCTGCTGCGGCTCCTCGTCCGGCAGCCGGCGCGGGCCGTCGACGAAATCGAGCTGGTAGACGGCCATCACCAGGCGGTCGCGGTCGGCTAATTGCTGGCGCGCGGTCCGTTTGCCATTCACGTAGGTGCCGTTGGTGCTGCCCAGATCCTCGACCGCCACGCCGGTGCCGCTCAGGGTGACGGCCGCATGGCGGCTGCTGACGGTGGCATGTTCGAGCACCACGTCATTGCCCGGATGGCGGCCGAACGTGGTCCGGTCTTTCACCAGCTCCACGTGCTGCACCACCTGTCCATCGCGGGAAATGATTAACTTGGCCATATAAATTTGAAACGCCGGGCCCTGCACGGTTTGGAACGCTCAGCGTCCTGCACACTACACCAAAACAAACGGGGAGCCCGCTTGCGCAGAGCTCCCCGCTATTATCGCCAGCCAAGGGCCGGCGGACAAATGCCTACCGAATTACAGCATCGCCTTCAGCAGGCGCGCCATCTCGGACGGGTTCTTCGTCACTTTAATGCCGCACGATTCCATGATGTCCAGCTTGGCTTGCGCGGTGTCGGCGCCGCCCGAGATCAGGGCACCGGCGTGGCCCATACGCTTGCCCGGCGGCGCGGTGACGCCGGCGATGAAGCCGACCACCGGCTTCTTCATGTTGTCCTTGATCCAGTAAGCGGCGTTCGCCTCGTCCGGGCCGCCGATCTCGCCGATCATGATGACGGCGTCGGTGTCGGGGTCGTCATTGAACATCTTCATGATGTCGATGTGCTTGAGACCGTTGATCGGGTCGCCGCCGATACCGACAGCGGACGACTGGCCGAGGCCCAGTGCGGTCAGCTGGCCCACGGCTTCATAGGTCAGCGTGCCCGAACGGGACACGACGCCAATGCGGCCTTTCTTGTGGATGTGACCGGGCATGATGCCGATCTTGATCTCGTCCGGCGTGATCAGGCCCGGGCAGTTCGGACCCAGCAGCAGGGTCTTGGAACCGGCCTTGGCCATGCGGTCCTTCACTTCCATCATGTCGCGCACCGGGATGCCTTCGGTGATGCAGATCGCCAGGTCCAGTTCGGCTTCGACGGCTTCCCAGATCGCGGCGGCGGCGCCGGCCGGCGGCACGTAGATCACGGAGACGGTCGCGCCGGTCTGGGCCTTCGCTTCCTTGACGTTGGCGAAAATCGGGATGCCTTCGAAGTCCTCACCGGCCTTCTTCGGGTTGACGCCGGCCACGAAGGCCTCGCGGCCGTTCGCGTAGTCGCGGCACATGCGGGTGTGGAACTGGCCGGTCTTGCCGGTGATGCCCTGGGTGATGACTTTGGTGTCTTTGTTAATCAGAATCGACATGTTGTTTCCTTCGAATTAGGCGTTACCAGCAGCGGCGGCCACGACCGACTTCGCTGCGTCTTCCATCGTGTCCGCCGCGATGATCGGGAGGCCGGACTCGGCCAGCATCTTCTTGCCGAGGTCTTCGTTGGTGCCCTTCATGCGGACCACCAGCGGCACGTTCAGCGACACGGCCTTGGAGGCGGTGATCACGCCTTCGGCGATCACGTCGCAGCGCATGATGCCGCCGAAGATGTTGACCAGGATGGCTTTCAGCCCCGGGTTCTTCAGCATGATCTTGAACGCTTCGGTGACCTTCTCGGCGGTTGCGCCGCCGCCCACGTCCAGGAAGTTGGCTGGCTCGCCGCCGAACAGCTTGATGGTGTCCATGGTGGCCATGGCCAGGCCGGCACCGTTCACCAGGCAGCCGATGTTGCCGTCCAGGGAGATGTAGGCCAGGTCGAATTTCGAGGCTTCCACTTCGGCCGGATCTTCTTCGTCCAGGTCGCGGTAGGCGACGATTTCCGGGTGGCGGAACAGGGCGTTGGAGTCGAAGTTGAACTTCGCGTCCAGGGCGATGACCTTGCCGGAGCCGGTCAGGATCAGCGGGTTGATCTCAGCCAGCGAAGCGTCAGTCTCCCAGTAGGCCTTGTACAGGCCCTGCAGGTTGGCGCGGGCGTCGGCGATCGACGCTTCCGGGATCCCGATCTTGCGGGCCACGTCGTCAGCCTGCGCATCGGTCAGGCCGACCGACGGCTCGATCACGACGTTGTGGATCTTTTCCGGGTTGGTGTGGGCTACCTCCTCGATGTCCATGCCGCCTTCCGAGGAGGCCATCAGCACCACCTTCTGGGTCACGCGGTCGGTGACCAGCGAGACGTACAGCTCTTTCTTGATGTCGGCGCCTTCTTCGATCAGCAGGCGGCGCACCTTCTGGCCTTCCGGGCCGGTCTGGTGGGTGACGAGCTGCATGCCCATGATCTGGTTGGCGTAGTCACGGACCTGGTCGATCGACTTGGCGACCTTGACGCCGCCGCCCTTGCCGCGGCCGCCAGCATGGATCTGCGCCTTGACCACCCAGACCGGGCCGCCCAGCTGTTCCGCTGCCTTGACGGCTTCGTCGACGGACATGCACGGGATGCCGCGCGGGACCGTCACTCCGAATTTTCGGAGGATCTCTTTGCCTTGATACTCATGGATTTTCATGCTGGCTTCCCTTCTGTTTTGTAACTGTGAATTGATTGACCGGTTGATCGGGCGCGGCGGGGCTAGGCAGAGCCATTGCTTGCCTTGACGGACCAGCGCGGATAGAACTTGGCCACCGCCGGAGCGGTCGAAGCCAAAGCGTGGCAGCGATCGATCTGGAAGGGCTTGTGGGTGAGCTGGGCGTCGTCGGTGTCGCCGTCGCGCGTCTTGAGGACGTCGTTGGCAAAGGCCTGGACGGCCGCGGTGGGCAAGACTTGCGCGAGTTCCGTCAGGTGCGTGCAGCCGAGCGTGCCGCCGAGGCGTTCCTTCAGCGCGGCGCGGAAGCCCTGCATCAGGTTGCAGCCGATGAGGGACTTGTAGGCCGGGCCGATGACATCGCAGTAGCCGGGGTACGGGACGGCGTCGGAACACGCTTCGGCGTCCACGACGGTGAAATGCAGATCGATGGTGAGGCGCAAACTGAGGTCATGCAGCAGAGTGCCGCCGGGACGCAGGCCCGAGGCAAGCTGCACGTCGCGCACCTTGACGTCGGTGATGCGGGCGTCCAGGTCCCACAGTCCGTCGGCGCGGGCGAACGCCTGCACCTCGATGGCACGGGTGTGCCGCGGCTCGCGGGGAACAGGTGGGGACAGGGGCATAATGCGGCAGAATCAGATGTGTACAGCCATCGATGCCGCAGCTTCTACGGCAAGGACCGCTCAGGCGGTGCTGCTCAAACTGGGCAAGTTTACCACAGGGCGGAGGGGGCCGGCCAAAATGGGCTGGATTTCCACTTAGGCAGCGGAGTGGTGAATGACTGGAATGATGCGCTGCAACAACAGTCAAGACGGAGGATGGGATGAGCGAAGCGAGCGGTGCCTACGCGTATCCGGCGCGGTTCGAGCCGGACCTGAAGAATGGCGGCTTCCAGGTGAGTTTCCGCGACTGGCCGGGGGTGACCACCCAGGGCGACGACGAGGGCGAGGCCTATTTCATGGCGCAGGACGCGCTGGCCATGGTGGTCGACGAGACGCTCGACCGCGGCCGCAAGCTGCCGCCCGCCTCCCCGCTCCAGCCGGGGGAGCGCATGATCGCGGCCGAGTACCACGGCTGGGATGACGAGGAGGATGACGACGACGTCGAATAACGCGATCGAGTCGTTTCAGCCAGACTGCTTGAACGGCTGCACTTCCTCGACGATCGTATCCCACTCGCTCTGCGCGGTGACGCGGAGCGAGTATGTCGTCTGCAGGTCGAGCCAGAATTCAGGCGTGGTGCCGAAGTAGCGCGCCAGGCGCAGGGCCGTGTCCGGCGTGATACCGCGCTTCTCGCGAACAATTTCGTTGACTCGGCTGGCCGTCAACCGCAAAGCCCCCGCCAGCGCACTCGGGGACATACTCAACGGGATCAAATATTCCTCCCGGAGGATTTCGCCGGGGTGGACCGGACGCATTCCACTCTTCAGCATGATATCGCGTGAGCTCCTTCAGTGGTAATCGACAATCTCGACGGACGCCGGTCCGTCATCGGTCCACACAAAGCAGACCCGCCACTGGTCATTGATCCTGATGCTGTGCTGCCCCTGCCGGATACCTGACAGCGCCTCAAGACGGTTCCCCGGCGGCGAACGCAGATCGATGAGCGATGTGGCTGAGTCGAGCATAGTCAACTTCCGCTCTGAGATGCGCCGGATATTCGCGAACCGTGCGGATGGCCGCCCTTGATAGATGGCCTCTGTGTCGCGACAAGAAAATGACCGGATCATTCGGCACCGCCGCGCGTGAGCAATTCAGGATATATCGGTTATCGATAAGCGGCAAGAAGACGATAAGCGGCAAGAAGAGCTCGCGACAAAGCGAGGCGCGCGAGGTGATCATGTGATCTGGAGGAAAAGCGTAGCGCCCTCCGCCGGTGAGGAGCAGACGCAGAGGGTCTGCGGCGGAAGACGCTCCGGTTTTCCCGGTCCGGGGAGGACCGGCAGGACACGGCAAGCAGCGCGGCGCGCGGAACGACGCGGTGCGAAGTGGGCCGCGGTCGATGCCGCAGCCTCGTGTTATCAAACTACTCGTCCTCTTGGCCTTGCATGGCCACGCGGATCGCGCGCTGGGAGAAGCCGCGCTGCAGCAGGAAGCGGGTCTGCTTGGCGCGCTCGGCCGGGTCGCCGGCGACCTTGCCGAACTTGCGGCGCCACACCTCGCAAGCGCGCGCCGTCTCGTCCTCGGACAACCCGGCCTTGATGACGTCCAGCGCTTCGCCGCTCACGCCGTGCGTCTGCAGCTCGGCCAGGATCCGGCTGTTGCCGAAACGGGCCGACTTGCGGTGCACCAGCGATTCCGAGAACCGCTCCACCGACAGCCACTTGTTCTTCTCGAGGAAGTCGAGCAGCGCCTCGATGTCCTCGCCCTCCTCGGCATGGCGCGCCAGCTTGCGCCCCAGTTCCAGCCGGCTGTGTTCGCGCTGCGACAGGTAACGCAGCGCGCGCGCCTTCAGGCTCAGTTCCGAGGCCATCGGGAACACCTTAGTCGACCGCCTTCAGCTTGGGTGCCGGAGCGGCGTCTTCGTCCACCACCACCGGCAGCTCGCGCACGCCCAGGGCGGCCCGGACCTTGTTCTCGATCTCACGGGCCAGCGCCGGACGCTCCCGCAGGAAAGTGCGCGCGTTGTCCTTGCCCTGGCCGATACGCTCGCCCTCGTAGCTGTACCACGAGCCCGACTTCTCGACGATCTTGTTCTCCACGCCCAGGTCGATGATCTCGCCTTCGCGCGAGGTGCCTTCGCCATACAGGATGTCGAAGTGCGCTTCCTTGAACGGGGGCGCGATCTTGTTCTTGACGACCTTGACCTTGGTCTCGTTGCCGATCACCTCGTCGCCGGACTTGATCGAACCGGTACGGCGGATGTCCAGGCGCACGGAGCAGTAGAACTTCAGCGCGTTACCGCCGGTGGTGGTCTCGGGCGAACCGAACATCACGCCGATCTTCATGCGGATCTGGTTGATGAAGATGACCAGGGTGTTGGTGCGGTTGATGGTGCCGGTCAGCTTGCGCAGCGCCTGCGACATCAGGCGCGCCTGCAGGCCGGGCAGCGAATCGCCCATGTCGCCTTCGATCTCGGCGCGCGGGGTCAGCGCGGCCACCGAGTCGATCACCACCAGGTCGACCGAGCCCGAGCGCACCAGCGCGTCGGTGATTTCCAGCGCCTGCTCGCCCGTGTCCGGCTGCGAAATCAGCAGTTCGGAGAGGTTGATGCCCAGTTTTTGGGCATAGGTCACGTCCAGCGCGTGTTCGGCGTCGATGAAGGCGCAGGTGCCGCCCAGCTTTTGCATCTGGGCGATGGTCTGCAGCGTCAGCGTGGTTTTACCGGACGATTCCGGCCCGTAGATCTCGACGATGCGGCCGCGCGGCAAACCGCCGACGCCCAGGGCGATGTCCAGGCCCAGCGAACCGGTCGACACGGTCTGCACTTCTTCCACCGGAGCGGACGCGTCCAGGCGCATGACCGAGCCTTTGCCGAACTGCTTTTCGATCTGGGCCAGCGCGGCGGCCAGCGCCTTGCTCTTCTCGCCGGCCGGAACCTGCATTTTCTTGTCGTCCATGGGAATCCTTTAGTGGTATTTGCGCTGGGTCAGCGACTTGACATGCGGTACTGTATAAAAAAACAGTAGTCTTGGCAAGCGCCATTTGCACCCAGTTTGAAATAGGTCAGAATGAGGTATGCGTATTCTACTTGCCGAAGATGACAGCGTTCTCGCCGACGGCCTGACCCGCTCCCTGCGCCAGTCCGGCTATGCGATCGACGCCGTCAAGAACGGACAGGAGGCCGACACCGCCCTGTCCACCCAGGAATTCGACCTCCTGATCCTGGACCTGGGGCTGCCCAAACTCTCGGGCCTGGAGGTGCTGCGCCGCCTGCGCGCGCGCGGCTCGATGCTCCCGGTCTTGATCCTCACCGCCGCCGACTCGGTCGAGCAGCGCGTCCAGGGCCTGGACCTGGGCGCGGACGACTACATGGCCAAGCCGTTCGCCCTGTCGGAGCTGGAAGCCCGGGTGCGTGCGCTCACCCGGCGCGGCCAGGGCGGCGGCTCCACCACCATCAAGCACGGCCCGCTGGTGTACGACCAGGTCGGCCGCAGCGCCTACATCAACGACCAGATGCTGGACCTGTCGGCCCGCGAACTGGGCCTCCTGGAAATCCTGCTGGCCCGCACCGGGCGGCTGGTGTCCAAGGAGCAGCTGGTCGACCACCTGTGCGAGTGGGGCGAGGAAGTCTCCAACAACGCCATCGAGGTCTACGTGCACCGCCTGCGCAAGAAGATCGAGGTGGGCGGCATCCGCATCGCCACGGTGCGCGGCCTGGGCTACTGCCTCGAAAAATACAGCGACGCGGCCCGCAGCGACGCCAGCGCGAAGTGAACGACCGCGACGCCGGGCTGGAAGCGCAGCCGGTCCACCCGGCGCCGCCCCCGCTGTACGAGCCGCCCAGCCCCGAGCCAGAGGAGTCGATCCAGCATTCGCTGTTCGGCGAAATCCTGGACTGGATGCTGGCGCCGCTCCTCCTCCTGTGGCCGATGTCGATCGCGATCACCTACCTGGTGGCCAAGTCGATCGCCAACCAGCCCTTCGACCGCGCGCTGGAAGACAGCGTCACCGTGCTCGCCCAGCAGGTGCAGGAGGTGAACGGCAAAGTGGTCTCCCGTTTGCCTGGCAGCGCGCGCGACATCCTGCGCGCCGACGACACCGACAGCGTGTACTTCCAGATCACCGGCCCGCACGGCGAATACGTGGACGGCGACCGCGAGCTGCCGCGCCCCTGGGACGAGGACAAGTTCAGCACCGGCACCGTCAACTTCCGCAACGACAATGTGCACGGCACCCAGGTGCGGGTCGCGTTCTCGTACGTGAACCTGCCCGCCTCCAGCGAAGGGGCCGAGCGCATCGAGTCGCGCCCGGCGCTGGTACAGGTGGCGGAGACGCTGGACAAGCGCGCCCAGCTCGCGAATGAAATCATCAAGGGCGTGATCCTGCCGCAGTTCATCGTGCTGCCGATCGTGCTGGCGCTGGTGTGGTTCGCGCTCTCGCGCGGCCTGTCGCCGCTGGCCGAGCTGCAGGAACGCATCCGCGCGCGCAAGCCGGACGACCTCTCGCCCATCGACGCGCGCCAGGTACCGGAGGAGATCTCGCCGCTGGTCGGTTCGCTCAACGACATGCTGGAGCGCCTGTCGCAGACCATCGACATGCAGAAGCGCTTCATCGCCGACGCCGCGCACCAGATGAAAACCCCGCTGGCGGGGATGCGCATGCAGTCCGAGCTCGCGCTGCGCCAGCACGACGCGGGCGAAATCCACCGCTCGCTGGAGCAGCTGGCGAAAAGCTCCGAGTCGGCCACGCGCCTGGTCAACCAGCTGCTCGCCCTGGCCCGCGCCGAGAACCAGCCGCACAGCGGCGGGGCTTCCGGCGACGTGGACCTGGCCGGCCTGGCGCGCGACTGCGTGCACGACTGGGTGCAGGCCTCGTTCGCACAAGGGATCGACCTGGGGTTCGAGCCGCCGGACCAGCCGGTCCTCATCCGTGGCAATGGGCTGATGCTGCGCGAGCTGCTGTCCAATCTGATCGACAACGCGCTGCGCTACACGCCGCGCGGCGGCAGCGTCACGGTGCGGGTGCGGCCCGATGGTGCGGGCGGTATCCTGGAGGTGGAGGACACCGGGCCGGGGATCGCGCCGCACGAGCGGCCGCACGTGTTCGAGCGCTTCTACCGGATCCTAGGCAGCGGGGCGCCGGGATCGGGCCTGGGCCTGGCCATCGTGAAGGAAGTCGCGCAGCAGCACGGCGCCGAGATCGACGTGTTCGACAATCCGCGCAGCCATTCGAAAAAATATCCGGGCTGCCTGTTCCGCCTGACCTTCCCGCCGCCGCCCGTAGAAGAGGAGACCTGACCGATGCCGCATCCCGAGCATCCCGGCCAATCCGCCCCGCCGCAGTCCACGCCACCCGGCCCCGTGCCCCACACGCTGGCCGACGACGGCGCCCGCCGTGCCGCGATCGTCGCGGCCCGCGCGCGCCACTGGCAGCACACGTGCCGCATGACGGCCGTGCTGCTGCTGCTTTGGCTCATCACCGGCTTCGGCACCGTGTTCTTTGCGCGCGAGCTGGCGCACTACAGCGTGTTCGGCTGGCCCCTGTCGTTCTACTTCGCGGCGCAGGGTTCGGCGGTGATCTACCTCGGTATCGTCGCCCTGTATGCGCTGCGCATGCGGGCGCTGGACCGCCGCTACCGCGCGGAGCTGGCGTGACGGCGCGGCTCTCGTACTTCCGGCGGCTGTCCCGCTACTACCTGTGGTTCACGCTGTGCTTCGCCGGCTTCCTCGGCGGGGTCGCCCTGCTGGAACAGGAGGGCATGCCGCGCCAGTGGATCGGCTACCTGTTCATGGCGGCGACCATCATCCTGTACGCCATCATCGGTGTGGTGAGCCGAACCTCCAACGTGGCCGAATACTACGTGGCCGGGCGGCGGGTGCCGGCGCTGTTCAACGGCATGGCCACGGCGGCTGACTGGATCTCGGCGGCCAGCTTTATCTCGCTGGCGGGCGGACTCTATCTGCAGGGCTTCGAAGGCCTGGCCTATATCATGGGCTGGACTGGAGGCTACGTGCTGGTGGCGCTGCTGATCGCGCCGTATCTGCGGCGCCTTGCGCAGTACACGATTCCGGACTTCCTCGCGGCGCGCTACCCGGGGCGCGGAGGCCGCGGCAACACGGTGCGCATGCTCGCAGTGGTGGCCACGGTGGCAGTGTCTTTCACCTACGTGGTCGCGCAAATCTATGCAGTGGGGCTGATCGCCTCACGCTTCACCGGCGTGGACTTCTCGGTGGGGATCTTCCTCGGCCTCGCGAGCATCCTGGTCTCGTCCTTCCTCGGCGGCATGCGGGCCATCACATGGACCCAGGTGGCGCAGTACATCATCATCCTGGTCGCCTTCCTGGTGCCGACCATCTGGCTGTCCGCCAAGCTGGCCAACAATCCGCTGCCGCAGGTGGCCTACGGCTCCGTGCTGCCCAAGCTGACCGCGCGCGAGAACCAGCTGCGCGCCGACCCGCGCGAGCAGCAGGTGCGCGCCGTGTACCGCCAGCGCGCGGCGGACTACGACAAACTGCTCGCGGCCCTGCCCACCTCGTGGGAAGACGGCCGCCTCAAGGCGCAGCGCAGCGTGGACCACCTTAAGCTGCGCAACAGCTCCCTGCTGGAGATCCGCGCGGCCGAACGCGCGCTGCTGGCCTATCCCAAATCCGTGGACGAGGCGCGCCGCACCTGGACCGCGGCCCGCAACACCAGCCTGGCGCGCGCGCAGCCGCTCAAGCCGCACGCGCAGCCGTTCAACGCACCCACGCGCGCGCAGTCGGACACGATGCGCAACAACTTCCTGGCGCTGGTGTTCGTGCTGATGGTCGGCACGGCGGCGCTGCCGCACATCCTGATGCGCTCTTACACCACGCCCAGCGTGAAGGACGCGCGCACCTCGGTGTTCTGGACGCTTGTCTTCATCCTGCTGGTGTACCTGTCGGTGCCCGCGCTGGCGGTGCTGGTCAAGCACGCCATCTACACCACGCTGGTCGGCAGCGACTATGGGCACTTGCCCAATTGGGTGTTCTACTGGGCGAATGTGGACAAGGTCAATCCGCTCATCAGCATCAATGACATCAACGGCGACCACATCGTGCAATTGGCCGAGATCGCGCTCGATGGCGACATGCTGGTGCTGGCCACGCCGGAGATCGCGGGGCTGCCGTATGTGATTTCGGGGCTGGTGGCGGCGGGCGGCCTGGCGGCGGCGCTGTCCACGGCGGACGGGCTGCTGCTGGCGATCTCCAACGCGCTGTCGCACGACGTGTATTTCAAGGTGGTGGACCCGCGCGCGTCCACGCAGAAGCGGGTGACGATCTCCAAGCTGCTGCTGCTCGCGGTGGCGTTCATCGCGGCCTACGCGGCTTCGCAAAAACCGGCAGACATCCTGTCGCTGGTCGGCGCGGCGTTCTCGCTGGGCGGGTCGACCTTGTTCCCGGCGCTGGTGATGGGGGTGTTCTGGAAGCGCGCCAACCGCGCGGGCGCCATTGCGGGCATGGTCACGGGCTTCGTCACCTGCCTGTACTACATGCTGCACACCATCCCGCTGCTGGGCGGTTCGCCGGCCAACCAGTGGTTTGGCATCGCGCCGATTTCGGCCGGCGTATTCGGGGTCCCTGCGGGGCTGGTGGCCTTGTGCGTCGCCAGCCTGCTGACCGACCTGCCCGAGCGCCATGTCGAGGGCCTGGTCGACCATATCCGGTCGCCGGAGTAAAGCCGCAATGAAAAAAGCTCCGGCACGCCGGAGCTTTTTGCATGGAGCGGTCGCTGTCAGCGTGCGCGGCGGCTGCGGCGGCGCTGTGCGGCGAAGGCACCCGCCACGCCGATGCCCAGCAGCGCCAGCGAACCCGGCTCCGGCAGCGGATTCTGGGGCACCGGAGTGCCATCCTGCTGCTGGCGCTCGACCAGCGTCCAGTCCCAGCCGAAGTACGGGCGGTCGTACAGGTACTGGTTCAGGGCCGACACCTGCATGTAGGCCTCCGCCATCGGGATATTGGTCACGATGTAGAAGCGATTGTCCGGATCGGCCGTGCCCATCTCGTCCGGATCGACGAACAGGAAGTTGTTGGCCCAGCCGTCCATCGACGCCACCGCCCCGCCCTGCACCCAGCCCTGCCCGGGCGCAAAGCCATAGGCCGCCAGGCCGCCCTGCAGGGCCACGCCATCGATCGAGACGCTGATGCCGCTGATATTGGTGATCAGGTCCCCCGAACGCTCGCCGCTGAACGACCCCGTCACGTGCGCAGGATTGGCCTGGAAGGTGTACGAGAAGTCGTAGATCACCGTGGCCTGGGCGGCCGGCAGCACGGCCATGGCGGCGGCGAAAGCGAAAGCGGCAAGTTTCGTCATGATGGACATTCCCGTTAAGAAAAATTCTTTGCAGCTGAACAACATACCGCGATTGATGCAAATACGCAAGCCACCACCGGTAGGGGGAGTGCGATTTCTGATGCATACATGCAACTCAGCAGCCAAATCCGAACGCATAATTGCCGCTGATACCACCACCTTGGACGCACATGGAACGACGCGCTTTCCTGAAGCTGGCCGCACTGGCGGGCGGCGGCCTGCTGGCCGAGGGCTGGCTGCCGCTTGCGGCCACCGCGGCCACATCGGCCACCGATGCTGCCGAGGTCGGCTATTTCGCCCGCCTCGGCGCTGACAACTCCGTCGTCTTCACCCTCACCCACCACGAGATGGGACAGGGCGTGGCCACCGCGCTGGCGATGATCTTCGCGGACGAACTGGGCGCGGCCTGGCCGCAGATGCGCGTGGAAGCACTGGCCACCACGGCCAGCCCGCGCTACAACGTCGCGGGCACGGGCGGCAGCACGACGGTCAAGGATCAATGGCTGCCGCTGCGCCGTGGCGCAACACTGGTGCGCACTGCGCTGGTGGACGCCGCCGCGCGCCGCTGGTCGTGCGCGCCCGGTGACTGCCGCGTACAGGATGGCCAGGTGTTCGGCCCGCGCGGCCAGAGCGCGACCTTCGGCATGCTGGCCGCCGAGGCGGCGGCCGCGGGCCTCCCCGCCACCAAAGCCGATTTCGACAAGCTGAAGCCGGAGCTGGGCGCGCCCGCGCGCCGCATCGTCGGCCAGCCGCAGACGAACGTCCTGGCGCGCACCATCGTGCGCGGCCAGCAGCACTACGGCATCGACGCCAGCGTGCCCGGCATGCTGTTCGCCAGCGTGGAGCGGGCACCGCGCCTGCACGGCAAGCTGCGCCGTTTCGATGCCACGGCCGCGCTCCAGGTGCCGGGCGTGCGCGCGGTGGTGCGCATCGATGGCTGGGAATCGCCCGCCAACAATGTGCCGCCGCCGGGCACCTATTTCTCGAGCAAGGAGGCGGTCGCGGTGCTCGCCACGTCCACCTGGGCCGCCATGCAAGGCCGCAAGGCGCTGGTGGTCGAGTGGGACGATGCTGCGGGGTCGCGCCACGACAACGCATCGTGGGAGCTCGAGGTCGCGCAGCTGCTGGATGCGGGCGGCACCGTCGGCAGCGAGCGCGGCACCGCGCCCGCCGATGACGCATGGTTCACCGCTGAATACACCTATCCGTACCAGGCCCACGCCTGTATGGAACCGATGAACTGCCTGGCCCACCACAAGGGCACAGCTGCCGAGGTGTGGGTCAGCACCCAGGCCGGGGCCATGTGGCGCGACCAGATCGTCACCCTGTTCAAGCTGAAACGCGAGGACGTGGTGGTGCACCCGCAGTTCTCCGGCGGCGGCTTCGGGCGGCGCTTCGCACCGGATGTGGTGATCGAGGCGCTGCGCATTTCGGAAGCCGCAGGCCATGTGCCGGTGAAGGTGATCTGGACGCGCGAGGACGACCTGCGGCACGACCACTTCCACCCGCACGCGACCAGCCGCCTGCGCGCCCAGCTCACGGCGGATGGCCGGCTGCGCGCGTGGCAGCACGACGAGGCGCGTTCCTATTTCGGCTCGTTCAAGGGCGAGATCCCGTGGTTCGCCTACGACGCGCAGCACCTCCGCTACCGCTATGTGAACACGCAGAGTCCCAGCCCGCTGCAGGGTGGCGCCTGGCGCGCGGTGGTCGCGAATCACTGGGCCTTCGGGCAGGAATGCTTCCTCGACGAGCTGGCGCGCAAGATGGGGACGGACCCGGTGGCCCTGCGTCTGCGCCTGCTGGCCAGCGGCGAGGACCAGCCCGCGGGAGACCGCTTCAAGGTGAGCCAGAAGCGCCTGCGCCGCGTGATCGAAGCGGCCGCGCAAAAAGCCGGCTGGCCCGGCGTGCTGCCGCAGGCCGAGGGCGTACAGCGCGGGCGCGGCTTCGCGGCCTTTCCCTACATGCATGGGAACAGCTACTGCGCGATGGTGGTGGACGTGGAAGTGCGCGGCCAGGCGCTGGCCGTGACGCGCGTGGTGGCGGTGGTCGACTGCGGGCTGGTGGTCAACCCGAGCGGGGCGCGGCAGCAGGTGGAGGGCGGGATCGTGTGGAGCCTGTCCGCCGCGCTGCATGGCGGGATCACGCTGAAGGACGGCGCGGTAACCAACACGAATTTCGGCGATACGCCGGTGGCCCGCATCCACGAGGCGCCGCGGGCGGTCGAAGTCCACTTCCTGGAAGACGGCGCCGACGCGCCCACCGGCCTCGGCGAGATCGCCCCGCCCGTGTTCGCGCCCGCCCTGTGCAACGCCATCTTCGCCGCAACGGGCAAGCGCATCCGGCGCCTGCCCATCGAACTGTGACAGCGCGGCATGGCGCTGCAAAACAAATGGGCGCCGCGGCGCCCATGTGTTCGTTGTGTGGAAGCGTGACCTAGCGCGTTCGGCGCCGCAGAACCGTGCCGCAGGCCGCGATCCCGGCCGCAAGCAGCGCCACCGAAATCGGCTCGGGAATCGCGGCCGACATCTGCGCCAGCCGGTCCATCAGGGGCACATGCAGGGCGGCGCCCTCCGCCTCCAGGTGCTGGGCAAAGGCGGGCACCATGGCCAATAAACCAACAACAATTGTCATGCTTGCAATCTTCATTTTTATTTTCCTTGAGTAATTATTATTGCGGAACGCCAACTTAACCCGATAATTGCCTTGCAGCAAGAAAATCCGATGGGTAACCGATTCTTTGTCCACGAATAACAACAGGTGAGGTAGGATGGCCGCTCGTCCTGAACACCTGAACACCTGGAGGAGGAAGCAATGGCATCCGGAAGAATCCTGGTCGCACAAGGGGGCGGTCCCACCGCCGTGATCAACCAGTCGCTGGTCGGCGTGACGCTGGAAGCGCGGCGCTTCCGCGAGGTGACGCGGGTGTACGGCGCCCTGCACGGGGTGCGCGGCATCATCGACGAGGACCTGGTCGACCTCACGCAGGAGACCAGCCATAACCTGGAACTGGTCGCGACCACGCCCTCCTCCGCGCTCGGCTCCACCCGCGACAAGCCGGACCGCAAGTATTGCCACGAGATCTTCAATGTCCTGCGCGCGCACGAGATCGAGCACTTTTTCTACATCGGCGGGAACGATTCCTCGGACACGGTGCGCATCGTGAGCGAGGAGGCGCGCGCCGCCAACTATCCGCTGCGCTGCATCCATATCCCGAAGACCATCGACAACGATCTGGTCGGCAGCGACCACACGCCGGGCTTCCCGTCGGCCGCGCGCTTCGTGGCGCAGGCCTTCGCGGGCGCGAACCTGGATAACGCTGCGCTTCCCGGCGTCTATGTCGGCGTGGTGATGGGCCGCCATGCGGGCTTCCTGACGGCCGCCTCCGCCCTCGGCAAGAAGTTCCCGGATGACGGCCCGCACCTGATCTACCTGCCCGAGCGCACCTTCGAGATCGAACGCTTCCTCGCCGATGTGAAGTCCACCTACGAAAAGTACGGCCGCTGCGTGATCGCGGTCTCGGAAGGCATCCACGATGCCAGCGGCGCACCCATCGCCACCCTGCTGGCCAAGGAGATCGAGAAGGACGCCCACGGCAACGTGCAGCTGTCCGGCACGGGCGCGCTGGCCGACCTGCTGTGCGACGAGATCAAGGCCAAACTGGGGATCAAGCGCGTGCGCGGCGACACCTTCGGCTACCTGCAGCGCTCCTTCATCGGCTGCGTGTCGGACGTGGACCAGCGCGAGGCGCGCGAGGTCGGCGAAAAGGCCGTGCAGTTTGCGATGTGGGGCGACCGCAATGGCTCGGTGGCCATCAAGCGCACCGGCTACTACTCCAGCGATTACGAGCTGCTGCCCCTGGAAGCGGTGGCGGGCAAGACCCGCACCATGGAGGATGAATTCATCACCGCCAATGGCACCGACGTGACGGACGCCTTCCGCCTGTACCTGCGCCCCTTGCTGGGCTCCGGCATGCCGGACGCGTTCCGGCTGCGGCCCAATCCCGTGGCCAAGGTGCTGAAACGCTGACGCACCGCGCTCAGAACCATTTGAAAAAATCCTCCCGCCGGCGCGGCAGCGCACGCAGTACCCACAACAGGCACGCGCCGGCATACCCCAGCAAGGCAATCACGATCAGTACCAGCAGCACCAGCATAGCGCCCTCCTTCGGTTGAAGCGAGGCGCCAGTATCGCCAGCGGCCGTGCACGCGGCCATTGGCGGAAAAGACAAATTCATGGTTGAATTGGCCAATGCGCACCATCCAGATCGCCATCCTCGTGCACCCGCACTGCGTGGGCAGCTCCGCCACCGCCCCGGCGGACGTGTTCTCCATCGCGAACGCCATCGTGCGGCGCCGGCCGGCTGCGGAGCAGGTGCGCTTCACCAGCACCTGGGTGAGTGCGCAGGGCGGCACGGTCACGCTGCGCAATGGTGTGAGCTTTGCGACCACCGCGATCGCGGACACCGCGTGGGACGCATTGATGGTGCCAGGGATCGACGTCGACTCCACGCGCGAGCTGGCCGCGGCGCTGGAGCAGCTGGCCGCCGAACGTGAGGCCTTGCGGGCGCACGCTGGCCGCGCGCTGCTGGCCGCGAACTGCAACTCGTCCTACCTGCTGGCGGAGGCGGGCCTGCTGGCAGGCCGCCGCTGCACCACCAGCTGGTGGCTCGGCAACCACTTCAGCCAGCGCTATCCGGACGTCACGCTGCAGAGCGACCAGATCCTGGTGCAGGACGGGAGCATCCTCACCTCGGGCGGCGTGACGGCCTATCTCGATTTGTCCCTGTGGCTGGTCGGCCACTTTGGCGGCGCAGCGCTGCGGCAGATCACGGCCAAGGTGCTGGTCACGGATTCCAACCGCCTGTCGCAATCGCCCTACGTGGCCGCCGCGCTGGCGCAGGGCCGCGGCCACGCGGTGGTGGAGCAGGCGCGCCGCTGGCTGAACCAGCATCTGGACGACGAGTGGTCGATGGAGGACCTGGCCAAGGCCTGCCACACCAGTGCGCGCACCCTGCTGCGGCGTTTCCGTGACGCGGTGGGACTGAGCCCGGTGCAGTACGCGCAGCAGCTGCGCGTGGAGCGCGCCAAGGGCTTGCTCGAATCGACCAGGCTGTCGCTGGAAGCGATCACCGCGCGCTGCGGCTACGAGGATGTGTCGACCTTTTCCAAGGTGTTCAAGCGCTGGACGGATGTGACGCCGCGCGAGTACCGGCGGCGCTTCGGGCTGCGGGCCTGACCGGGACCGCAGCCCGCGCTATCACACGATGAAGTTCCAGTCGGCGGCAGCCCGCTGGTGGCCGACCATCTCCACCGAGTGCATCATCTCGTTGGCGACCACCTCCAGCGAGACGCCGCGCGCCAGCACGGACGTCCAGAACGCCCACCCTTCGGCGTCGCTGTGGCGGTTGAACAGCGCACCGTACAGCAGCTCCAGGTCATGGCCGGCATTCCCGTTGAAGCCTTCGTGCGCGGCGCGGCGCTCCGGCGAATCGATGATCGACAGCGCCACCGCGCCCCAGCTGGCGCCGGCGTGCAGCACGTTCCCCCAGTAGGCAAAACCATCCAGGTCGGCCTGGCGCCCCAGGGCGCCGGCGTACAGGCCGGCCAGCGTCAGCAGCGCCGCATCGACCGGCACGGCTTCGGTCACGTCGCTGAATTGCAGCTGCTCGACGTTGACGACCAGTGCCTTGACGGTGGGTGCGGCGAGGCTGTTCACCAGCAGGTAGCCCTCGTGCTGTTCGACGTTGTAGCTGGCCCGCGTCCCGTTCAAGACAGCCGTGTCGGCACCCGCGCCGCCGTGCAGCAGCGTGGTGCCCGGCAGGTCGCGCAGCGCAGCCGATCCCGTTTGCGGCGCAGGCGGGACGCCGAACTGCAGGACATCCGCCCCGCCGCCCGCGAACACCTGGCCCGTCCCGCCGGCCGGCACCGTGAAGTGCTGGCTCGCGCCATCGCCGGTCAGGATCGTGTTGCCGGACAGCGCCCGCACGTCCGCGCTGCCGACGATCGCGGCGAAATCGATCCGCTCCAGGTCGATGCGTCCGCCGGACTGCAGGCCGCTGGTGTCGATGACCAGCGCCACGCTCTGGGTGCTGGCGTTCGCACCACTCAAGGTCAGCACGCCATTCGTGCCGGGCGCGGTCACCGGCTTGACGGTGGACACGAGCAGGTTCTGCGCTGCCGGCAGCAAGGCCAGGAAGTCGGTGCCGTTGCCAGTCATCTGCTGCTGGTCGCCGGCCGGGTTGCTGTGGGTGGCGGCCCGGATGGCTGCGAGCAAGGTCTCGGCGCCGCTGGCGGCGACCTGGTTGGGTGCGGTGGACGCCGACAGGCCGAAGCCCGGCGCCACCTGGGCCAGCAGCAGGTTCGCAGCACTGCCCGGCGACAGCGGAATGTCGGCCACACCGGGGAGTCCGGTGCTGTCCGGCCGGGTGGGCGGCACCAGCGGAATGTCGATCCCGATGCCGAGTTCACCGGACGGCAGCACCACCGGGCTGACGTCGACCGGCACCCCGTCCACCAGCGGCAGCGGCTCCGATTCGATCGTCAGGGCCAGCGCGGTGCTGGCCGCGGACAGATTGCCGGCCGCATCGGCCTGGCGCACCGTGAGGCTGTGCAGGCCTTCGCCGAGCGCGGTGGACTGGATGCTCCAGTGGCCTGCGCCGTCCGCATGCGCGGTGCCGAGGACCGTGGTGCCGTTAGTGTCGTACAGGGTGACAGTGGCGTTGGCCAGCGCGGTGCCGGTGATGACGGGCGCAGACTCCCAGGTGATGCGGTCGCCCGCCGTACCGGTGTCGCTGGCTGGCGCCAGGACCGGCGCATCCGGCGCCGCCGGCGGCGTGATGTCGATGGTGATCGCCAGCGGCGCACTCGCCGCGGACTCGTTGCCCGCCGCGTCGCGCTGCTTGGCGGTCAGGGTGTGCGCCCCCTCGCCCAGCGTGGACGCCGTGATGCTCCAGGCACCGGCGCCGTTGGCCTGGGCCGTGCCGAGCACCGTCGTGCCGTCGGTGCCGTACAGGGTGACGCTGGCGAGGGCCTCCGCGGTGCCGGTGATGGTGGGCGTGGTGTCGCTGGTGAGCCGATCGCCCGCGGTGCCGCTGTCGCTGGCCGGCGCCAGCGCCAGCGCGGCCGGAGCTGCGGGCGCCGCGTTATCGATGGTCAGCGCAAATGGCTCGCTGGAGGCGGACGTATTGCCCGCCGCATCGGTGGCCACGGCGGTAAGACTGTGGCTGCCTGCGGCCAGCAGGCTGGTGGTGATGTGCCACGTGCCGCCGCCATCGGCGGTTGTGCTGCCCAGGACCGTGGTGCCATCGGTCCCGTACAAGGTGACCGTGGTGCCCGCGGCCGCGTGGCCCGACACGGTGGGAGTGGTGGTGCTAGTCAAGCGGTCGCCCAGGGTGCCACTGTCGCTGCCCGTATCCAGCACCAGCGCGGTGGGCGCCGCCGGAGCCAGCGTGTCGAAGCTGATCGAAGGCGTGACACCCGCGCCACCCGCATTGCCCGCCAGATCGCCATACGACCCGGCGGCGACGGTGATGGTGGCGCTGCGCGCGTCCAGGCCGGCCGTGGGGGTGAACACGGCAGTGCGCACATTGCCGCTGCCGGACAGCGCCCCCAGCGTGCCACCGGAGACGCTGACGTCGGCGGCGGTGAATGTGGCGCCAGGGTCCTCGCTGAAGGTGAATGAGATCACGGCGGTCTGCCCGATCTTCAACTGGGCCTGGCTGCTGCTGATCGCCAGCGTGGGCGCTGTGGTATCGAGCACGTAGGCCTGCGCGAGCGCAGCGCTGCTGTTGCCGGCGGCGTCCAGCACCCGCACCTTCAGCGTGTCCGATCCGGCCAGCGTCTGGGCCACCGACCAGGTGCTCTGTCCGACGGACGCCATGGCGGCATGCCAGGTGGCGCCGTTGTCGATCGAGACCTCGACCGACTCGCCCGCCGCCAGGTTGGCGCTGAGGGTGCCGGAGATGGTTTGGCTGGCGGTTCCGGTGATGAAGTCGGTCGCCGAAGTTCCGCCGTCCGCCGAGAAGGCTGCCGAAGTCACCGTGGTGCCAGGGGGCGTGATATCGACGGTGACGCTGAGGGCAGTGGAAGCCGCGCTCACATTGCCGGCGGCATCGGTGGCCTTGGCGGTGATCGTATGGTCCCCTTCCGACAGCGTGCTGGCCGTGATGGTCCAGGTGCCGCCGCTGGCGGTGCCGGTTCCGAGCACCGTTGTGCCATCGGTGTCGTACAGCGTCACCGTCGCTCCGGCTTCCGCGGTGCCGGTGAAGACGGGCGTACGCTCGGAAGTGATGTCGTCCGTGGACGAGCTGCCGCTGTCGGAAGCGGCTTGCAGGTCCGGCACCGATGGCGCGGCGGGCGGCAAGGTGTCGATGTGCAGCACCGGCGTGATTCCCGCGCCGCCGTTGTTACCCGCCGCATCCAGGTACGCGCCGGCGGCAATCGTGATGCTGGCCGCGCCGGTGGCCACGCCGTCGGCGGGCGTGAACACCGCTGTGCGCGTGCTGCCGCTGCCGGCCAGGCTGTCCAGCGTGCCGCCACTGACCGCGACGTCGGCCAGCGTGAAGCTGCTGCCCGGGTCCTCGCTGAAGGTGAAGGTGATGGTGGCGCTCTGCCCGGCGCGCACCGCCGCCACGCTGCTCGCGATCGCAACCGTCGGTCCAGTCGTGTCGATGGTGACGTCCAGCCCCGCCGACAAGGTACTCACATTGCCGGCGCCGTCGGTGGCGGTGGCGCGGATGGTATGCGCCCCCTCCACCAGCTGCGTGGCGGTGATGCTCCAGTTGCCGCCGGTGGCGGCACCGGTGCCCAGGACAGTGGTGCCGTCCGTGTCGTACAGGGTGACCGTGCTGCCCGCTTCCGCGGTGCCGCTGAAGGTCGGCGTGGCGTCGTTGGTCAGGTTGTCCGTGTTCAGGCTGGAGTCGCTTCCCGCCAGCAGGTCCGGCGTGCCCGGCGCGGACGGGGCCAGGGTGTCGAACGTCAGCGAAGGCGTGGCGCCCGCGGAGCCGTCGTTGCCCGCCACGTCGGACCAGGCGCCGGCGGCGATAGTGATGCTGGCCGTGCCGCCGTTGGTGTCCGCAGTGGGCGTGAACACGGCGGTGCGCACGGTGCCGCTGCCGCTCAGCGTGCCCAGCGTGCCGCCCGTGACGGTGATGTCGCCATTCGTGAAGGTGGTGCCCGGGTCTTCGCTGAAAGTGAAGGTGATCAGTGCCGTCTCACCGCTGCTCAGCTGGGGCGCGCTGGACGTGATCGTCACCGATGGCGCCGTGGTGTCGAGCACGTATGCATGCGACCAGGGCGTGCCGGCGTTGCCCGCGGCGTCCAGTACCCGCACCTGCAGCGTGTCCGACCCGGTCAGCGTTTTGGCCACCGACCAGGTGTTTTGTCCGGCGGACGCCGTGGCGCCATGCCAGGTGGCGCCGTTGTCGATCGAGACCTCGACCGACTCGCCCGCCGCCAGGTTGGCACTGAGGGTGCCGGAAATAGTCTGGCTCGCGGTGCCGGTGATGAAGTCGCTCGCCGACGCACCGCCGTCGGCTGAGAATGCCGCCGAGATCACAGTGGTGGCAGGGGGCGTGATATCGACGGTGACGCTGAGCGCAGTGGAAGCCGCACTCACATTGCCGGCGGCGTCGGTGGCCTTGGCGGTGATCGTATGGTCCCCTTCCGACAGCGTGCTGGTGGTGATGGACCAGCTGCCGCCGCTGGCGGTGCCGGTTCCGAGCACGGTGGTGCCATCGGTGTCGTACAGCGTTACCGTCGCTCCCGCTTCCGCGGTGCCGGTGAAGACCGGCGTACGTTCGGAAGTGATGTCGTCCGTGGACGAGCTGCCGCTGTCCGCCCCGGCCTGCAGGTCGGGCGCTGAGGGCGCGGCAGGTGCGCTGCGGTCCACGGTCAGGGTCAGGCCCGAAGATGCGGCCGAGGTGTTGCCGGCGGCGTCGGTGGCCTTGGCGGTGACGGTGTGCGTGCCCGCGCCCAGCGTGGAGGTTGCCACGGACCAGATGCCACTGCCGTTGGCAGTTGTGGTGGCCAGCACCGTGGTGCCGTCGGTGTCGTACAGGGTGATATCGCTATTGGCCTCCGCGGTGCCCCCGATGGTAGGCGTGTCATCGCTGGTGAGGTTATCGGTGGACGAGCTGCCCGAATCGCTACCGCTGTCGAGGTCCAGAGCGGCGGGTGCGGATGGCGCTGCGGTATCGATCGTGATCGTGGTGCCCGCCGACGCGCTGCCCACATTGCCGTTGACGTCCGTGGCCCTGGCCGTGATGGTGTGGCTGCCCGCGCCCAGGGCGGAAGCGGTGATGGTCCAGCTGCCGCCCGTGGCCGTCGTACTGCCGATCAGGGTCGTACCGTCAGTGTCGTACAGCTTGACCGTGGCCCCGGCTTCCGCCGTGCCGCTGAAGGTGGGCGTGGTGTCGCTGGTGACGCGGTCCGTGTGCGAGCTGCCGCTGTCGCTGCCGCTGTCCAGCGCCGGGGCCGAGGGAGCGGCCGGCGCCAGCGTGTCCCACGTCAGATTCAGCGACGCCGCGGCCCCGCCGTTGCTCACCGCATCGGTGTACGATCCGGCGGTCACGGAGATCGTGGCGGCCCCGCTGTCGACACCCGCCGTCGGCGTGAAGGTCGCGGTGCGGACCGCGCCCGTCGTCGTGAGAGCGCTTAGCGTGCCACTGGACACGCTGATATCGGCGGCGGTGAAGCTGCTGCCCGGATCTTCGCTGAAGGTGAACGTGATGGTGGCGGTCTGGTTGGCCACCAGAGTGGTGTCGTTGGTGGAAATCGCCAGCGTCGGCGCGACCCCATCGATCGCGATCGCGGCGTTGACCTTCAGCGAGCCGATGGTGCCCGGTGTGACCAGCGAAAGGTTGGCGGCCGTACCGTCGCCGGCGGCGGTGATGGTGCCGGTGAGAGCGCTCGTCGAAAGGTAGTCGAGCTGGGTCGCGCTGTCTCCGGCTTGCACGGTGTAGCGGAAGGTGAGCGTGCTGCTGCCGCTGCCGCTGACATAGGTGGCGTAGCGGTCGGTGGTGCCGGTTTCGAGCTGCAGCTGCGGCGTCCCCGTGACCGTGACTGCCTGGTCGAAGCCGACCTGGATATCGATCGCGGTGCCCGGGCCGTAGGTGCCGTTGGCGGTGGTGCTGTCCACATACGAGACCTTGGGCGGCGGGGCGTGAATGTTGCTGATATCGATGCTGTCGAGCGCCAGGTAGATCAGCTTGTTACTGTTCGTCGTCGCGAAAATCTTCAGCTCAACGATGTCCGTCATGCCGGTGAGCGTCGCCGTGGCCGGGGTCCCAGGGCCGTAGGCGAAGTTCAGCGAGCCTGAGCCGACCTGATCGTGATTGGAGTTGTAGCCCTTGAAGACCAGGTTTTGACTCGAGAAGTTGTAGTTGTCCCAGTTTTCGAGCGTGATCGAGGTTGCGGTGAACAACTGGCCGAAGACGAAAGACAAGCTGACGGACGTGTCGCCGACGGCGCTTTGCGGCGACAGGAAAACGCTGCCATAGCCCTGGTAGGCCGCGACACCCTGCGTGGCGCCATCGATAAGCAGCTGAGTGCTGGCCGACCCGTTGACGTTGTAGGTGACGTCGCTGGCGGCAGTCGCTCCATCGCCGGTGTGCGCCACATTGTTCCAGTTATTGAAGCTGACTGTGCTCAGGATGGAACTGTACTGCGCCGCCAGCGCCGCGGTGGCCGCGCTGGGCGCGTCCACCTGGCCTTGGGTGATCTCCAGCTGCCAGTCCCCGTCCAGCGCCGCGCTGCCGGTCAGGTCGTCCGACGCGGCGACATCCGCCCCGGTCGCGATGGCCAGCTGCTGCACAAAGCTCGCGCCGGTGGCCCCGGCGCCGATGCTGCAGCCATACATCAGCAGGTCCGCGTCCGGTGCCAGGCTGCGGCCCAGCGCCGCCAGCTCGGCCTGATGCGTGGCCAAGGCGGCGCTGTCCAGCGTCAGCGTGCCGAGATCGGCCGCCCCCGGCGCCCCGTGCGTCACCACATGCAGCGCCGCGATGCCGCTGCGGCCCGCCAGCGCGGCCGTCATCTGCTGCAGCCCGTCCCCGCCGGCGTCCAGGATGACCACTTCGCGGCCGATCCCCAGTTCACGCGCCAGCGTGGCCAGATCCGGCACATCGCTTTCGATGAAGACGATCTCGGTGCGGGGCTGCGCCAGTGTCAGCGGGCCATCCAGGGCCGGCGCCGCGGGCAGGTCCGGCGGCGTTCCAGCGGCGATGGTGAGCGTGGCGTCAAAGGCGGTCGGGGTCATGGGGTGTCCTGGTGAGTCTGGATGGTGATGACGCTGGCCGCACTGCCGGCGGTGTCCTTCCAGAACGACATCTGCGAATATTTTTCAAACAGGTCCGGCGGAATCACCGCGCGGCGCGGCGTGAATTCGACCTTGGCCCGCACACGGTGCAGGCCGGGCGCGCCGAGCGCGAGGTCGAACTCCTCGGCGTCGTATTCCACGTTGTCGAAGTCGTGGTCGAACGGCTGTTCGCCCAGGAACCGGTACACCAGCGGCAGCACCTGCGCAGGCGAGCGGGCCAGCAGGTCGTAGTCGACCAGCAGCAGCGACGACGCGTGTTCGCCGTAGAAGGCTTCGCGCAGGCTGGCCCACGCATAGCCGACCGTCTGGTCGTGCTGGGCCAGGCCATCGAGCCGCGTGTACACGGTGCTGCGCAAGGGATTGCCGGGGAACAGGCGGGTGAATTCGTACGGGTTGGCGCGGTAGCGGCGTTCGAAGCTGTCCATGACCCAGCCGACATTGCGCACGCAGGCGATCACCTTGGATCCAGGGAACAGGTCCTGCACCAGTCCCATGCGCGAGCACCAGGCGCGGTTGGTGTCCATGATCACTGGCTGCGGCGTTCCGGCGTAGAAGGCGCTGAACATACTGCGCAAAATCGCGCGCCGCTGCTCCTGCGACACCAGCGGCGCAAATTCGCTACCGGCTGAAAACTGGGCCAGCAAGGCCGCGCACAAGGCGCCGACCGGGCTCGTCATGCCAGCACGGAAGCGCGGATTCTGACGCAGGATGCCGGAGAGCAGGGTCGAGCCGGAACGCGGCAGGCCCGAGATGAAGTGGTAGACGTGCGGGTCCTGCGCAGGATCGGGTGCCATGAAAAATGATAAATACCGCGTCGATCAAAAGTAACAACATGATCGCGGATTTAATACTGCAACGCAATCGATCCAACGCCGACCGTTGGAAAAGGGAGATTCTGTGGTGCCGCCCGCTCAGGCCAGGATCCCGCGCCGGACCAGCTCAGCGACCACGGCCTCAACCTCGGCGGCCACGCTGACAGTGGCCGAATCGAGCACAAGCTCCGGCGCGGCCGGCTCTTCATAGGGAGAGCCGATGCCCGTGAACTGCGGCAGCGCGCCGGCCCGCGCGCGGCGGTACAGGCCCTTGGGGTCACGTTCCTCGCACACCTCAAGGGGGCAGCGGCAATAGACTTCGATGAAATCGGCGGGATCGATCAAGGCGCGGGCCCGGGCGCGGTCGGCCTGGAGGGGCGAAATGGCCGCCACCAGCACGATCTGGCCGGACTCGTACAGCAGGCGAGCCACTTCGCCGATGCGGCGAATGTTTTCGCTGCGCGCTTCCAGCGAAAAGCCGAGGTCCGCGCACAGGCCGTGGCGCACGCGGTCACCATCGAGCACCGAGACGCCGCAGCCGCGCGCGAACAGGGCGCGCTCGCAGGCATAGGCCAGGGTGCTCTTGCCGGCGCCGGACAGGCCGGTGATCCACACCACCGCCGCGCGATGCCCGGCCCGGGCCGCGCGCTCGACACGGCTGACCGGACCGGCGGGCGCCTCGCTCATGCGGCTGGAACGCTCATGCAGGCTTAGACCACCACCGTCTGCGGCTGGTCGTCGGTGCGCGGGCGGATCTCGCCGATGCGGTAGACGGTTTCGCCGGCGGCCTTCAGCTGCGCTTCCGCCGCCGCCGCGTTCTCCGCGCTGACGATCACGCACATGCCGATGCCGCAGTTGAAGACGCGGTGCATTTCGGCGTCCGCCACGCCGCCGTGCTGCTGCAGCCACTGGAACAGCGGCGGCAGCGGCCACGCGTCCTTGGACAGCACGGCCGTCAGGTTCTCCTGCAGCACGCGCGGGATGTTCTCGACCAGGCCACCGCCGGTGATGTGGACCATGCCCTTCACTTCCATCGCCTCCATCAGCGCCAGCAGCGGCTTGACGTAGATGCGGGTCGGCTCCATCAGCACGTCGCGCAGCGGGCGGCCGTGGAAGTCGGCGTTCAGGTCCGGCTGCGCCACTTCGATGATCTTGCGGACCAGCGAGTAGCCGTTCGAGTGCGCGCCCGACGAGGCCAGGCCCAGGACCACGTCGCCCGGCACGATCTTGGTGCCGTCGATGATCTTCGACTTCTCGACCGCGCCGACCGCGAAGCCGGCCAGGTCGTATTCACCGTCCGGGTACATGCTCGGCATCTCGGCCGTTTCGCCGCCGATCAGCGCGCAGCCGGCCTGTTCGCAGCCCTTGGCGATGCCGCCGACGACCTGGGTGGCGGTCGGCACGTCCAGCTTCCCGCAGGCGAAGTAGTCGAGGAAGAACAGGGGCTCGGCGCCCTGCACCAGGATGTCGTTCACACTCATGGCCACCAGGTCGATGCCCACGGTGTCATGCTTGTTCAGCTCAAAGGCCAGTTTCAGCTTGGTGCCCACGCCGTCGGTGCCGGAGACCAGTACCGGCTCCTTGAACTTCTTGCTGACTTCAAACAGCGCGCCGAAACCACCGATCCCACCGAGCACGCCCTCGCGCATGGTGCGCTTGGCCATCGGTTTGATCGCTTCGACCAGGGCATCGCCGGCATCGATGTCGACGCCCGCGTCGCGGTAGGAGAGAGAGACGTTGCCAGGTTGGTTCATGGTGTCATTGCCTTTGGAGGCGGTAAAATAGAAGGCGGCGGGCCGAAAACGTGCCTCATACGGGGCAAATCCGGCGAAGACCGCTATTTTATCAAACTGCCACGCACGGCCACCCGCGCCCACTCCGACGCCTACATGCCATTCGCCTTCACGCCCGAGCAAAAACAGTCCGCCTTCTGGATCACGCTCTGGCTGGCGTTCATGGTGCTGCTGTATGCACTCGGGCCGGTCCTCACACCCTTCATCGCCGCCGCCATCCTTGCCTATGCCCTGAATGGGGCGGTCGACTACCTGGACCGGCGGCGCATCGGCCGCTTCGGCTTTCCGCGCGCGCTCGCGGTCACGCTGGTGATGGTCATGTTCCTGGCGCTGGTCGCCGCGCTGGTGCTGATCGTGGTGCCGGTGCTGCAGAAGGAGATTCCGCTGCTGAAGGCGCAGATCCCGGCCTTCATGGCCAAGATGGACGAGGTGCTGTCGCCGCGCCTCCAGGCCATGGGTGTGCACATCGACCTGCACGGCGATGGCCTGCGCAACCTGCTGGCCGAGAAAATGGCCGCCAGCAGCGACGAAGTCTGGGCCACCGTGCTGGCCTCCGCCCGCATCGGCGGCTCGGCCATCCTGTCGCTGATGGCGCAGCTGGTGCTGATCCCGGTGGTGCTGTTCTATTTGCTGATGGACTGGCACCAACTGCTGTCCAAGGTCACCACCGCCGTGCCGCGCCGCTGGGTTGCGCAGACGGTCGCGATGGCGCAGGAAGTCAACGTGCTGCTGGCCCAGTACCTGCGCGGCCAGCTGCTGGTCATGATGGTGCTGGCGGTGTACTACTCGGCGGCGCTCGGCATCGCGGGCTTCGACGTGGCGCTGCCGGTCGGCCTGCTCACCGGACTGCTGGTGTTCATCCCCTACCTCGGCTTCGGCCTTGGCCTGGCGCTGGCCCTGATCGCGGCGGTGCTGCAGTTCTCCGACTGGCATGGCCTGATTTCGGTGGCCATCATCTATGGCCTGGGCCAGGTGTTCGAGGGCTTCTTCCTGACCCCGCGCCTGGTGGGCGAACGCATTGGACTGAACCCGCTGGCCGTGATCTTTGCGCTGCTGGCGTTCGGCCAGCTGTTCGGTTTCGTCGGCGTACTGCTGGCGCTCCCCGCCTCCGCCGTCCTGATGGTCGCCTTCCGCCATCTGCGCGCCCATTACCTGCGCAGCAGCTTTTATAATGCGTGAGTGTATGACTTACGGTAGGCCTTCCAAATGAAACAGCTGGTGCTCGACCTGGGCGCCGAACCGGCGCAAAGCCTCGAGACCTTCGAGGTGGGGCAGAACGCCGAGCTCACGCACGTCATGCAGCAGTTCGCGGAGCGCACCTCGCGCGAGCATTTCGCCTACCTGTGGGGCGAAACGGCGGCCGGCAAGACCCATCTGCTGCATGCCCTGGCGAATACGCCCGGCTCGCGCTACATCGCGCCCGCAGCGCCGGAGACCGATTTTGTATTTACCCCGGACGTGACGCTGTACCTGCTCGACGATTGCGAGCAGCTCTCGGCCCAGCGCCAGATCGACGCCTTCGCCCTCTTCAACCAGGTGCGCGAGCATGGCGCCTACATGGTCACCACCGGCCCCGTGCCCCCGGCCGTGCTGCCGGTACGCGAGGACCTGCGTACGCGGATGGGCTGGGGCCTGGTCTACCAGATCCACGGCCTGTCCGACGACGAGAAGATCGCCGCCCTCACGCACGCCGCGGAAGCGCGCGGTTTGACGCTGTCGGCCAGCGTGTTACCCTATTTGCTATCGCATTTCAGGCGAGACATGCGCTCGCTCTCGACCATGCTCGACGCCCTCGACCAGTATTCCCTCGAAACCCAGCGGCCGGTCACCCTGCCGCTGCTGCGCGACCTGCTGCTGCAGTCCGAAGAACCAAAGGCCCTTGATGACTGAACTGGCCCTGTTTGACCTCGACCACACGCTGCTGCCCATCGATTCCGATTACGAGTGGGGCCAGTTCCTGGTCCGCACCGGCGCGGTCGACGCGGCCGAGTTCAAACGCCGTAACGACGCTTTCTTCGCCCAGTACCAGGCCGGCACGCTGGATCCGGTCGAGTACCTCGAATTCGCCCTCGGCACCCTGGCGCGCTACCCGCGCCGCGAGCTCGATACAATGCACGCGCAGTTCATGGATGAAGTGATCAAGCCCGCCATCCGGCCGCGCGCGGTCGAGCTGCTGCAAAAGCACCATGACGCAGGCCACCTGGTCGGCATCATCACCGCCACCAACCGCTATGTCACGGCGCCCATCGCCC
Source organism: Zemynaea arenosa (assembly GCF_004614185.1). Classification (GTDB taxonomy): domain Bacteria; phylum Pseudomonadota; class Gammaproteobacteria; order Burkholderiales; family Burkholderiaceae_D; genus Telluria; species Telluria arenosa. Next base: position 65,993 of record NZ_SPVF01000076.1, read on the forward strand.
GCGCGCTCGGCGTCGAGCACCTGATCGCGGCCGAGCCGGAGGAAGACGCGCAGGGCAACCTGACCGGGCGCCTGGTCGGCACGCCGACCCAGGGACCGGGCAAGGTAGAACACATGCATGCGTGGCTCGACCGCCTCGGCCACCGCTTCGACCAGTTCGAGCGCTCCCACTTCTACAGCGACTCGCACAACGATCTCCCGTTACTGTCCGTCGTCAGCCACCCTGTCGCGACCAACCCGAATGCCACCCTGGCGTCCCACGCGGCGCGCCTCGGCTGGCCCTCACTGCACCTCTTCAATGATTAAGAAATTTATCCGCAAAATCTTCGGCGGCACCGACGACCGAGACCGCAGCCAGCCCATCGTGCTGGGGCCCGAAGCGCACAAGATCGATCCGCGCAACGTGTCGAGCAACGCGGTCCGCGTCACGCAGACTTTGCAGGAGAACGGCTTCCAGGCCTTCATCGTGGGTGGCGCGGTGCGCGACCTGCTGCTGGGCGTGAAGCCGAAGGACTTCGACGTGGCCACCGACGCCACGCCCGAACAGGTCAAGCGCCTGTTCCGCCGCGCCTTCCTCATCGGGCGCCGCTTCCAGATAGTGCACGTGATGTTCGGGCAGGACCTGATCGAGGTGACCACCTTCCGCGGCAATTCGTCCGGCGACGCGCCGCGCGACGAGCATGGCCGGGTCCTGCGCGACAACGTGTTCGGCCCGCAGCACGAAGACGCGGAGCGGCGCGACTTCACCATTAACGCCATGTACTACAACCCAGCCACGCAGGAAGTGCTGGACTACCACGGCGGCATGGAAGACATCCACAACAAGACCCTGCGCATCATCGGCCAGCCGGAAGCACGCTACCGCGAAGACCCGGTGCGCATGCTGCGCGTGGTGCGCTTCGCCGCCAAGCTGCAGTTCACCATCGAGGCCGCGACGCGCGCGCCGATCCCGGTGATGGCGCCGCTGATCAACAACGTGCCCGCCGCGCGCGTGTTCGACGAAATGCTCAAGCTCCTCATGAGCGGCCACGCGCTGGCCTGCCTGCAGCAGCTGCGCAAGGAAGGCCTGCACCATGGCCTGCTGCCGCTGCTGGACGTGGTGCTGGAGCAGCCGATCAGCATGAAGTTCGTGACGCTGGCGCTGGAGTCCACCGACAAGCGGGTCATGGCGGGCAAGGGCGTGTCGCCGGGCTTCCTGTTCGCGTCCTTGCTGTGGCACCTGGTGCTGGAGAAGTGGAATGCGTACAAGGCTTCCGGCGAGCCGCCGATCCCGGCCCTGCACCTGGCCGCGGACGATGTGCTGGACGACCAGACCGAGAAGCTCGCCCTGCAGCGCCGCATCGCCACCGACATGCGCGACATCTGGGCCATGCAGCCGCGCTTTGAAAAGCGCAACGGCAAGGCCGCGCACAAGCTGCTCGAACATCCGCGCTTCCGCGCCGGCTACGACTTCCTGCTGCTGCGCTGCGCCTCCGGTGAACTCGATGCGGAGCTGGGCGAATGGTGGACCGACTTCTACGAAGGCGATGGCGAGACGCGCGAAGAGCTGATCGCCAACCTGCCGAGCGGCGAAAAGGGCGGCGCGAAGCGCAAGCGCGGCCCGCGCCGTGGTCCGCGCCGCGGCAAGAGCAATGGCGGGGACAGCGCCGGCACCGGCGAAGGCAGCCCGGCCTCCCATTCCTCCGAGGACTGAGCCGGTTCATGCTCGCCTACGTCGGCATCGGCGCCAACCTGGGCGACGCACGCGCCAACGTGCTGGACGCGATCAAGCGGCTGGTGCGCATGCCGTCCACGCGACTACTGCAGGCCTCTCCGTTGTACCGCACCGCCCCGATCGACTCCTCCGGTGACGATTACGTGAACGCGGTGGCCGCCATCGATACGACGCTGGATGCGCCGTCCGTACTGGCCGCATTGCAGTCCATCGAACAAGCCCATGGCCGCGAACGGCCCTACCGCAACGCGCCGCGCACGCTGGACCTGGACTTGCTGCTCTACGGCGACGCCGTCATCGCCACGCCCGACCTCACCGTGCCGCATCCCCGCATGACCGAGCGTGCCTTCGTGCTGGTGCCCCTGCTGGACATCGCACCAGACGCACAGGTGCCGGGCCTCGGCCGCGCCGCCGACTATCTGCCGCGCGTTGCCGGCCAACCCATCGAAAGGATCGCGTAAATGCCGGTCATCTGGAAAACCGCCGGGCTGCTGGTCCTGTCCAACGTCTTCATGACCTTCGCCTGGTACGGCCACCTCAAGAACCTGGCCTCCAAGCCTTGGTGGATCGCAGCGCTGATCAGCTGGGGCATCGCCCTGTTCGAATACCTGCTGCAGGTGCCCGCCAACCGCATCGGCGCCACCGAACTGACGCTGGGGCAGCTCAAGATCATGCAGGAGGTGATCACACTCAGCGTGTTCGTCCCCTTCGCGATGTTCTACATGAACCAGCCCTTCAAGCTCGATTACGTCTGGGCCGCGCTCTGCATGGCAGGCGCCGTCTACTTCATCTTCCGTTCTTAGAGCAGGGCTTCCAGCAAACCGCTGCGGATCGCATTACACTACGCCGGTTCAAGCTTTCCCAAGGATTCAACATGAGCGGTTATTTGCAGGGCCAGGACATGGCCAGCGGCAGCGGCAACGCCCCGGCCCCGGCCAAGCCTATCGCCACCAAGGCGGTCACCATCCCCTCGCTGCTGCAGATGCGCGGCGCGGCCAACAAGATCGCCATGCTGACCTGCTACGACGCCAGCTTCGCGTCCCTGATGGACCGCTGCGGCGTGGAAGTGCTGCTGATCGGCGATTCGCTCGGCATGGTCTGCAACGGCCATACCTCGACGCTGCCGGTCACCATCGACGAAGTGGCCTACCACACCGCCGCCGTCGCGCGCGGGGCCAAGAGCGCGATGGTGCTGGCCGATATGCCCTTCGGGACCTACGGCACCAAGGAAGACGCGCTGCGCAACGCGGTCAAGCTGATGCAGGCGGGCGCGCACATGGTCAAGATCGAAGGCGGCGAATGGGTCGCGGACACCGTGCGCTTCCTCGGCGAACGCGCGGTGCCGGTGTGCGCGCATATCGGCCTGACCCCTCAGTTCGTCCACCAGCTGGGCGGCTACAAGGTGCAGGGCAAGACCACCGAGGGCGCCGAACAGCTCAAGCGCGACGCGCTGGCGCTCCAGAGCGCCGGTGCCTCAATGGTGGTGCTGGAGGCGATTCCGGCGGGCCTGGGCCGCGAAGTCACGGAGCTGCTGTCGATTCCCACCATCGGGATCGGCGCGGGGCCGGACTGCTCCGGCCAGGTGCTGGTCATGCACGACTTGCTGGGCGTGTTCCCCGGCCGGAAGGCACGCTTCGTGAAGAACTTCATGGACGGCCAGACCAGCATCGAAGCCGCCGTCTCGGCCTACGTGGCCGCCGTCAAGGACGGCTCCTTCCCGGGCCCCGAGCACTGCTTCTGAGGCCAGGGACCGCGACGCCATGGACGCCAGCCCCGGGACCGTCCGCCTGTTCCTGGCCTTGTGGCCGGAAGACGACGTGCGCGCGGCGCTGGTGGACTGGCGCAACGGCTTCCAGCTGCCGAAGATCGCCACGCCCGTCCCGGACGAAAAGCTGCACCTGACCCTGCACTTCCTCGGCATGGTGCCCACCGCCCGGCGGGGGGAGCTGGCCGAAGCCTTCCGCGTCCCGTTCACGCCCTTTCAGCTGGAGCTGGGTGTGCCCACCGTCTGGCATGACAAGATCGCGGTGCTCGAACCGCTCTCGATTCCACAGGCCCTGCGCGACCTGCACGCCACGCTCGGAGACCAGGTGCGGGCGGCCGGACTGCCCCTGGAAGAGCGCAGTTACAAGCCGCATGTGACCATGTCGCGCCGCGCCGGCGGGGCCACGCTGCCGTCGTCCGGACCCCACATCCGCTGGCCGATCGGCGGCTATGTGCTCATGCAATCCCAACTTGGCCCCCGCAGCACCTATTCGATAGTCCAGCAGTACTGATACACTGTACGGCACATCTGCATGCCACGGCCGTATGGACAAATCCGCCTCTATTCTCATCGTCGACGACTACCTGCTCATTCGTACCTCGGTGCGCAGTGTGCTGGCCGAACTCGGGTTCTTCAACGTCTACCAGGCCGACAACGGCAAGACTGCGCAGGACCTGATGCGCAAGCAGCCGATCGATGTCGTCATCGGCGACTGGAACATGCCGGTCATGAGTGGCATCGAGCTGCTCAAGTGGATGCGGCAGGATGAGCGCTACAGCAAGGTACCCTTCATGATGCTCACCGCCGAGAACAATCCCGGCTCGGTGCGCACGGCCCTGCAGTCCGGCGTGAACGCCTACATGATCAAGCCGTTCACGGTGCACAGCTTCTCGACCAAGTTCCTGTCGATGACCGGACCGTTGAAGGATGCGCCGGTGCCGTCGGCGACGATCGACGATGTGGACGAGGTGGCGCGCCTGTCGCGCGCGCAGGTGGTCAAGCCGGGCGTGGTGGCTCCCGCGGCTCCTGCAGCCGCCGAACCGGCACCGGCTGCGGCACCGGCGGCCACCGACGTCATCGGCCTGGACCAGCCGATCGAAGAAAAGCTCAAGAAGTGCACGGTGCTGGTGGTGGACGATGTCCCCAACAACATCGAAGTCATCGCTGGCACTCTGAAGGACGACTATTCGATCAAGGTCGCCATCTCCGGCCGCAAGGCGATCGAGATCGCACAGGCCTTCCACATCGACCTGATCCTGCTGGACATCATGATGCCCAACATGGACGGCTTCGAGACCTGCCGCCTGCTCAAGGCCGATCCGGCCACCGCCGACATCCCGGTGATCTTCCTCACCGCGCGCGACAGCGTGGACGACGTGGTGGCGGGCCTGCGCCTGGGCGCGGTCGACTACGTGGCCAAGCCGGCCGACCCCACCATCCTCAAGGCGCGCCTGTCCGCGCACCTGACGCTGTCGATGGTGATGAAGGACCTGAAGCGCCAGAACGAACTGCTGGTCGAGAACGCGCACCTGCGCGAGGACGTGGAGCGCATGACGCAGCACGACCTCAAGAACCCGATCGCCGTGGCCCTGCAGGGTACCCAGGCGCTCAAGGACAGCAAGCTGTCGGACAAGCAGCGCGAACACGTGGAAATGATCGAGACCGCGGCCACCGATGCCCTCTCCCTCATCAACCGCACGCTGGACGTGTACAAGATGGAGACCGGCGAGTACCAGCCCACGCTGGTGCCGTTCGACCTGGGCGAGGTGCTGGTCAAGTGCGCGCAGCAGACCGAGGCCACATTCCGGTCCAAGAACATCCGCTTCGAATTCCCCAACGGCCGCGCGAGCGACGGGCTGGGGGAGCCGATCCTGTGCTACTCCATGTTCACCAATCTGATGAAGAATGCGGCCGAGGCGTCGCCGATGGATGGCAAGGTGATTGTCGATATCGCGCCGGGCTACGGTTGCGTGCACGTGGTGATCGACAACTTGGGCGAGGTGCCCGCATCGATGCGCTCGCGCTTCTTCGACAAGTACTCGTCCGCCGAGAAGGAAGGCGGCACGGGGCTGGGCACCTACTCGGTGCGCCTGATGGCCGAGGTGCAGGGCGGCGACGTCACCATGGAAAGTGGCGACGGCCATACGCGCCTCACCGTGACGCTGCCGAACGCATGACCGCGGCCGCCGACCCGCGCGTGATGTGGGTGGTGGCGGGCGGTATCTATTGCTGGGCCTTCGGGCTCTTTCACCTGATGTTCTGGCGCCTGTTCGGCTGGCGCGAGGAGCTGCCGCGTCTGCGGCACGTCAACCGGGCCATCATGCAGGTGCTGAACCTGTGCCTGACGTGGGTGTTCGCGGTCTTCGGCTATCTGTGCCTGGCCTTTCCGTCGGACCTTGCGCACACGCCGCTGGGGCGTGCCCTGCTGGCGGCGATCGCGCTGTTCTGGCTGTTCCGCGCGGTGGAACAGGTCGTGTTCTTCGGCTTGCGGCACTGGATGTCCAAGATGTTCCTGCTGCTGTTCCTGGGCGGGGTGGTGCTGTTTGCGATGCCATTGATGGAGACAGCATGAGTGATGTGGATACGTATTTGGCCGGTCTCCCGGCGGACCGGCAAGCCATCGTGAACGCGGTGCGTGAGGTCATCCTGGCCAATCTCGATTCGCAGTATGCCGAAACGTTCGCGGGCGGGATGATCAACTACGTGGTCCCGCATTCCGTGTACCCGCCCGGCTACCACTGCGACCGCAGCAAGCCCCTGCCCTTTGCCGCTCTGGCGTCGCAAAAGGCGTATGTGTCGCTGTACCTGATGGGCCTCTACACCTGCGAGGACCAGAAGCAGTGGTTTCAGCAGGCCTGGGCGGCCAGCGGCAAGAAGCCGCTCGACATGGGCAAATCCTGCCTGCGCTTCAAGAAGCTCGACGACATCGCCTTAGACATCATCGGCGCGTCCTTCCGACGCCTCCCCGCCCAGCTCTACATCGCGCGCTACGAGCAGGTTCTCAAGAAGAAGTAGCCCCTACTTCACCTGGATCCAGGTGGTCTTCAGCTCCGTGTACTTGTCGAAGGCGTGCAGGGACTTGTCGCGGCCGTTGCCGGACTGCTTGTAGCCGCCGAAGGGGACGGTGATGTCGTCGTTGTCGTACTGGTTGACGTGGACGGTGCCGGCGCGCAGGGCGCGCGAGACGGTGATGGCCTTGGAGATGTTGGCGGTCCAGACGGCGGCATGCAGGCCATACGGCGTGTCGTTAGCCTGGCGGACCGCTTCGTGTACGTCGGTGAAGCTGAGGACCGACAACACCGGGCCGAAAATCTCCTCGCGCGCGATCTGCATGTCGTGCCGCACCTCGTCGAACAGGGTCGGCTCGACGTAGTAGCCACCCGTGTCGATGCGCGTTTGCGCGCCACCATGCAGGAGTTTGGCACCGGCCGACTTACCGGAGTCGATGTAGCCCATCACCGTGCGCAGCTGGACCTCGTCCACGATCGCGCCCATCACCGTGGACTCGTCCAGCGGGTCGCCGGGCGCGTACTGCGGCATCATGGCCAGCGCCTTTTCGATGAATGCGTCCTTGATCGAAGCCTCCACGAACAGGCGTGAAGGTGCATTGCAGCTCTCGCCCTGATTGAAGTAGATGGAGCCGATGGCCGCGCTGACCGCTGCATCCAGATCCGGGCAGTCCGCGCACACGATGTTGGCAGACTTGCCACCCAGCTCAGTCCACGCCCGCTTGAGGTTCGACTGCCCCGCCATCTGCACGATCTGCTTGCCGGTGCGCGTGGAGCCGGTAAAGCCGATGCAGTCCACATCCATGTGCAGCGCCAGCGCCGCTCCGGCTTCATTTCCATACCCCGGCAGCACATTGAACACGCCCTCCGGTATCCCGGCCTCCAGCGCCAGCTCCGCCATCCGCAGGGACGTCAGCGGCGCCTTTTCGGACGGCTTGAGGACCACGCTGTTCCCCGCCGCCAGCGCGGGCGCGATCTTCCATGCGGCCATCAGCATCGGATAGTTCCAGGGGATGATGGCGGCCACCACGCCAACCGGCTCGCGCGTGATGAGGGCCAGCGCTTCCTCGGGCGCAGGCGCGATTTCGTCGTAGATCTTGTCCACCGCCTCGCCGTACCAGCGGATGCAGTTCTGGGCCAGCTGCACGTCCACGCTGCGGGCGTAGCGGATTGGCTTGCCCATGTCGAGGGTTTCCAGCAGCGCCAGCTCGGGCGCGTGCTGCAGCATCAGGTCCGCAAACTTAATGAGAGTTTTCTTGCGCTTGGCCGGGGCCACCGAGGCCCAGCGGCGGTCTTCGAAGGCCGCACGGGCGGCGGCGACGGCGGCGTCCACGTCCGCACCCGTGCAGCGGGCCACGTTGGCCAGCAGGCGGCCGTCGATGGGTGAGTGGCAGGCGAAGGTCGCGCTCTCGCGCGCATCCGCGCGGCGGCCATTGATGAAGGCGCGGCCATCGATCTTGAGATCGCGAGCCAGATGGTGCCAATTCGGAATCGCGTGAGCGGTCGTCATATCGGGTCTCCTTCGCGCTGTCGTAACGGTACAAAAGTCTGCCGATCGATACTATCAAAAATCGCTCGGAGGCCGTTTTCTGCCGCTATAATCGCCCAATTTTCCATCAGTTACAGGCGCTTGCCCCGAAGGAGCCATACTTACATGAACGTCACTTTGCTCGCCTCCGTTGTGGTGTACCTGGTCGGTACACTCGCCCTGGGCATGTGGGCCGGCACGCGCATCAAGAACACCGGAGACTTTGCCGTGGCGGGCCGCAGCCTGCCGCTGATCATGGTGGTGACGACAACCTTCGCGACCTGGTTCGGCGCTGAAACGGTGATGGGCATTCCCGCCAAATTCGTGCAGGGTGGCCTGAACGCGCTGATCGAGGACCCGTTCGGCGCGGGCACCTGCCTGATCCTGGTGGGCCTGTTCTTCGCGACCAAGCTGTATAAATTGAATCTGCTGACCATCGGCGACTACTACCGCGCGCGCTACGGCAAGGGCATCGAAGTGTTCTGCTCCGTCGCCATCATGCTCAGCTACCTGGGCTGGGTCGCCGCGCAGATCACCGCGCTGGGCCTCGTGTTCTCGGTGCTGACCAATGGCGCGATGAGCGAGACCGCGGGCATGATCGTCGGTACGCTGGCGGTGCTGATCTACGTGGTGGTGGGCGGCTTCCTGGCCGTCGCGCTGACGGATTTCATCCAGATGATCGTGCTGGTGGTGGGCCTGTCCATCATCGCGTTCTTCGCGGCCGACCTGGCGGGCGGCGCGCACAACGTGTTCGCAATGGCGCAGCAAAAAGACCTGTGGAAGGTGTTCCCGGAACCGACCTTCACCGACATCGCAATGTTCGTCGGCGCAGGTGTGACCATGATGTTCGGCTCCATCCCGCAGCAGGACGTGTACCAGCGCGTGATGTCAGCCAAGGACGCAGGCACCGCCCGCACCGGTGCGGTGATCGGCGGCGCGAGCTATATCCTGTTCGCCTTCGTCCCGATGTTCATCGTGGCCTGTGCGGTGCTGGTGATGGGCCAGGGCGCGCTCGACCTGGCCAAGAACGACTACCAGCGCTTGCTGCCGACCTTCATCATGTCCAAGATGCCGCTGGCGATGCAGATCCTGTTCTTCGGTGCGCTGCTTTCGGCGATCAAGTCGACGTCGTCCGCCACGCTGCTGGCGCCATCGACCAGCTTCGTCGAGAACATCCTCAAGAACCTGCGCCCGATGAACGACAAGCAGCAGCTGTTCGCGATGCGCGTCACCATCGTGATTTTTGCGGTGCTGGTGCTGGCGTATGCGATCGCTATGAAGGGCACCTCGATCTATGACCTGGTCTCCGCGGCTTACCAGATCACGCTGGTCGGCGCCTTCGTGCCGCTGGTGATGGGCCTGTACTGGAAGCGCGCCACCACACAGGGCGCGATCCTGTCGCTGGCATTGGGCATTGGCGTATGGATCCTCGGCTTCCCGCAAGTCTCTTCGCTGGGCGAACACTTCCCGAACCAGCTGGCGGGCCTGATCGCCGCCTTCATCGGCATGTTCGTCGGCTCGCTCACCCCGCAGGTGCTGCAGAACCGCCACGAGCCGCGCAAGACGGGACACGTGGTCGCGAGCCACTAAGACTCTCGAAAGCCGTCCCGGTCAGCGCACCGGCGGCGGCGCCATGGCCTTGACGAAGGCCGAATACAGGGCATCGGAGACCGCTCGCTGCAACAGCGGACCGGAGGTAGTACGCATCGCTTCCGCCGCCGCGGGCGTGTAAGTCTCGAAGCGCTGGCGGTAGGGCGACTTTCCGCCCAGCTCCGCCAGCGACCTGCATTCCGCATCGCTCAGCAGCTGGCCCCACGCCCGGGCCAGGTTCCCGTTCCATTCGGCCTGGTAGCGCGCGACCACCGCAGGCATCTCAGCGCGGAACATCGACTCTGCCCTCTCGTTGCCGACGCGGTTGGCCAGCATGCTGTAGGTCTTGGTCTGGGTGCCGGTCTGGAACAGCATCTCGCCGAAGCTGGCGCCGAGCTTCGCGCCGTGGACCATGCCGATGCAGGCTTCCTGGCTGCCCGCCCACGCAGGCGCTGCTGCAAGCACCCACACCACCATCAAAATCATCACGCGCATCCGGCTATTCCTTCTGCAGTTCGGCCAGCGTATCGTCGAGACTCTGGCGGATCCGCGCCAGCATCTCGTCAATGTCCGCCTTGGTCATGATGAGCGGCGGAGCGACGATCATGCGGTCGCCGACGGCGCGCATCACGACGCCGTTGTTGAACATGTGCGCGCGGCAGGTCATGCCCACCTGCCGCGCGGGCGCGAACGAGCGGTTATCGTGTGGCGTACGTCCCTTGGCCTGCACGAGATTTAGGCCCGCCACGAAGCCGAAGCTGTTGGCATAGCCGACCAGTGGATGGTCCTGCAGCTGCGCAAAACGCTCCTTCAGATACGGGCCGGTGTCGTTGGCCACCTGCGCGGGGAGCTTTTCCTCTTCCATGATGGCGAGGTTCTCGAGTGCCGCCGCGCAGGCGACCGGATGGCCTGAATAGGTGAAGCCGTGCGCAAACTCACCGCCCTGCTCCACCAGCACCTCGCCCACGCGCTGGCCGACCAAGACGCCGCCCATGGGGACGTACCCCGACGTCACGCCCTTGGCAAACGTGATCAGGTCTGGCTCGATGCCGAGGGCCGTGGACCCGAACCACGCACCCAACCGCCCGAAGCCGCTGATGACTTCATCCGCGATCAGCAAAATGTCGTACTTGCGGCAGATGCGCTGGATCTCGGGCCAGTACGTGGATGGCGGAATGATCACGCCACCCGCCCCCTGGATCGGCTCCGCGATGAAGGCGGCCACCTTGTCCGCGCCAATCTCGCGGATTTTCGTCTCCAGCGCCTGCGCCGCCTGCAGGCCGAACTCCTCCTCGCTCAGGCCCTGCCCCGACTCGTACCAGTTGGGCTGCACGATATGCTCGATGCCCGGAATCGGCAGGCCGCCCTGTGCGTGCATGCCCGCCATGCCGCCCAGCGAGGCCGCGGCCACGGTGCTGCCGTGGTAGGCGTTGTGGCGGCTGATGACCACGTGCCGCCCCGTGTAGCCCATCAAGTCCCAGTAGCGGCGTACGATGCGCAGGTTGGTGTCGTTGGCCTCTGACCCGGAGCCGGTGAAGAAGACGCGTTCGAACCCCGGCGGCGCGAGCTGGGATAGCCGCGTGGCCAGCTGCACGGCGGGCACGTTGGTGGTGTTGAAGAAGCTGTTGTAGAACGGAAGCGTCTGCATCTGCCGGTACACCGCGTCCGCGATGCGCGTGCGGCCGTAGCCTGCGTTCACGCACCACAGGCCACTCATCGCATCCAGGATCTTGTTGCCTTCCGAATCCCAGATGTAGATGCCCTCCCCGCGCACGATCACGCGCGCGCCACGCCCGCGCAGGTCCTTGAAGTCGGTGAACGGATGCAGGTAGTGCGCCGAGTCCAGGTGCTGGATCGCGCGGGTATCGAATTGGTCCATGACCGCCCCCAAGGCTCAGTGACTCAGACGTGCAGCAGCAGGTGCTCCCGTTCCCAGGGGCTGATGACCGTCATGAACTCGGTGTACTCGAGTTCCTTGACGGCCGCGTAGACATCGATGAAGCGCTCGCCTAGCACGTGCCGCAGCCGGTCTTCGCGGCGCAGCAGGTTGAGGGCTTCGGACAGCGACTGCGGCAGCTCGAACGGCAGCTCGTAGGCGGTCCCGGTCACCATCGGCAGCGGTTCCAGCTGCTCGGTCATGCCCAGGTAGCCGCAGGCCAGCGTGGTCGCCAGCGCGAGGTAAGGATTCGCATCGGCGCCGATGATGCGATTCTCCACGCGCCGGTCATTGGAGCCGGACATCGGCACGCGGAAGCCTACCGTGCGGTTGTCCATGCCCCACTGGATGTTGATCGGTGCGGCCGTGTGGCGCACGATGCGGCGATACGAATTCACATATGGCGCCACCACCGCCATCGCGGACTTCATGTACCGCTGCAGGCCGCCGATGTAGTGGTGGAACAGCGCCGATGGCGAGCCATCCGGGTTCGAAAAGATGTTCTGCCCCGTGCGCGCATCGACCACGCTCTGGTGCACGTGCATGGCCGATCCGGGCTCGCCCGCCATCGGCTTGGCCATGAAGGTGGCGTACATGTCGTGCTTGAGCGCCGCCTCGCGCAAGGTGCGCTTGAAGTAGAAGACCTTGTCCGCGAGTCCCAGCGGTTCGCCGTGCAGGAAGTTGATCTCCATTTGCCCGGCGCCGATCTCGTGGATCAGGGTGTCCACGTCGAGGTTCATCAATTCGCAGTAATCGTAGATGTCCTCGAACAGCGGGTCGAATTCGTTGACGGCGTCGATGCTGTAGACCTGGCGGCTGGTCTCCGCGCGGCCGCTGCGGCCTGCAGGCGCCTTCAAGGGCAGGTCCGGATCGATGTTCTTGGCGGTCAGGTAGAACTCCAGTTCCGGCGCCACGACCGGCTTCCAGCCCTTGTCCGCATACATCTTGAGCACGCGGCGCAGCACCGTGCGTGGCGCAAAATCGACCAGCTGGCCATCGGAGAAGTAGCAGTCGTGGATGACCTGCGCGGTCGGGTCCACGGCCCACGGCACCATGGTGATGGTGGTGGGGTCGGCCTTCAGGATCATGTCCCGGTCCGTGGTGGAGATGGCGCGGTCGTACGGCCCGTCGTTGACGGGCGAATTGCCGGTGACGGTCATGCCCAGCACCACCTCGGGCATGCGCATGCCGCGCTCCTCGGTGAACTTGGCGCGCGGGAGTATCTTGCCGCGCGCGACCCCGGTCAGGTCGGGCACGAGGCATTCGATTTCGGTGACCCGTTTCTCATTGAGCCACAGGTCCATGTCGGTGTAGGTGAAGTTGTCGCGGATGGCCATGTTGTCCTCTCTCGTTATCTTTGTTCGGTCGCCGCGCTGTCAGGATGACGCCTGCCAGGGACGCGAATGCAGGGAGAAGATGCGCCCTATGGCACGCGCCGCGCGGCCCACTTTTCGTACTGGCGGCAGGCGTCGCCGAAGGCGCGGAACAGCTTCATCGAATCGGCGTTGTCCTCGATGCGCCATTCGGGGTGCCACTGCACGCCGACCAGGAAGCCTTCGCTGCCCGGATAGGAGAACGCCTCGATGAGCCCATCGTCCGCATGCGCCTCGGGCGCGAGGCCCGGCGCCAGCTGCGCGATGCCCTGGCCGTGCAGCGAGTTCACGGTGATCACGCCCGCTTCCATGATCCGCGCCAGCAAGCCGCCCTGCGCCAGCGAGATGGCGTGGGCGGGGCCGTACTGTTCGTCCAAGGGCGCGGCCGGGTCCTCGCGGTGATCCATGTAGCCGGGGACTTCCTGGACCGCCTGGTGCAGCGTGCCGCCCAGCGCCACATTCACTTCCTGGAAACCGCGGCAGACGGCCAGCATCGGAATCCCGCGCTGGATCGCGGCGCGCACCAGCGGCAGCGTGGTCGCGTCGCGCCCGTGATCCTGCGGCAGCGAGGGGTCGCGCACATCCTGGCCGTAGTAAGCCGGGTCCACATTGGAGGCGGACCCGGTGAGCAGGATGCCGTGCGCGGAGGCCAGCACGGCCTCGAAATCGGTGGCGTCGCCCAGCGCGGGCAGGATCAGCGGCGCGCAGCGCGATCCCTGCACCACTGCGTCCACATACTTGAACTGGACGGTGTGATACGGGTGGCTCCCGATACGCCGGGAGCAGGCCGATACGAGAACGACGGGCTGGCGCATGATGAAAACCATCATATTCCAAATCGCAAAACTTTGACGCCGCGTTGCTGTTGAGTACCGAGCAGCGGTCATCCGCTGTGGTTAAAATGCCCTCACTTATTTGAATCCGAAAGGCCTGCCCATGACCTCCTCCACGCGCCGCACCGTGCTCGCCGCCACCCTGTTGCTGCCCTTTGTCGTGCGGGCGCGGGAGGCGGCGCCGTCCACTGCCCTCGCGCGGGCCGTAGGCGAACTGGCAAAGCTCGAGGCCAAGGCCGGCGGGCGGCTGGGCGTCGCTGCCTACGAAGCCGGGAAGGCGCCGCGCGTGGCGCACCGGGCGGACGAACGCTTCCCCATGTGCAGCACCTTCAAGACCATGGCCGCGGGCGCGGTCCTGAAGCGCAGCGCCACCGATGCCGGCCTGCTCACGCGCCGCGTGACGTATGCGAAGAGCGATCTGGTGACCTATTCACCCATCACGGAAAAGCACGTGGCCGAGGGCATGACGGTGGCCGAGCTGTGTGCCGCCGCGCTGCAGTACAGCGACAACACGGCGGGCAACCTGCTGATGCAGCTGGTGGGCGGACCGCAAGGCGTGACCGCGTTCGCGCGTTCGATCGGCGATGAGGTGTTCCGGCTGGACCGCTGGGAGACCGCCCTCAATACCGCCATTCCCGGCGACGAGCGCGATACGACGTCGCCCGCCGCCATGGCGCGCAGTTACGAACGCCTGCTGCTGGGGGATGCGCTGCCGCCCGCCCAGCGCATGCAGCTGCGTGACTGGATGCTGGGGAATACGACCGGCGCGTCGCGCATCCGCGCCGGGGTGCCACCGGAATGGAAGGTGGCCGACAAGACCGGTACCGGCGACTACGGCACCACCAACGACGCGGGCATCGCGTGGCCTGCCGCAGACCGTGCGCTGGTGATGGTGATCTACTTCACCCAGCCATCGAAAGGCGCCGACGCCCAAAGCGGCGTGATCGCAGAAGCCGCGCGCCTGGCCGCAGCCGCCCTGGCCTGATCCGAACCGCCCGCCAGCGCTAAGCCGCAGCGGCAGCGGCGGACCTCAGGGCTGAGTGACCCAGGCAAGCGCCGTTTCCAGCACCGTGTCGCGGCCCTTGTGCAGGTCGGCGACGGTCTGGCGCGCCGCGATGTGCGGCTGCACGCCGACACCGACGAAGGGTTTGCCGTCCGGGTAGGTGTCCTTCTTGGTGCAGACCCGCGCGCGGCCGCCACCCGGCAGCGCGAAGAACAGCGGCTGGCCGGTGCTGCCACCAGTCGCCTCGCCGATGATGGCGCCGCGCTTCATCAAGTCGAACACCAGGGTGAAGTCCTCGGCCGCCGAATACGTGGTGGGCGCGGTCAGCACCGCGACCTTGCCGCGGAACTGGTGCGCCAGGTCCGGCTGCCAGGTCGCCACCGGGCCTTTGTAGTCCACGTTCTGGCGCCCCCACGCGCGGTAGGTCGGCTTGTACTCACGCGTCGACCATTGGGACAGCGTGAGCGGCTTGTCCGCCAGCGTGGCCAGTACGCGGTAGCCGACGTCCGAGTTGCCGCCACCGTTGTCGCGTACGTCGATGATCAATGCCGACGCCTTGGCGATCTGCGGCCACGCGGCGATGTAGCCGTCGGCGGCGGCCTGGTTGCCGAAGCCGTTCAGCGCCACATAGGCCACGTTCCCCGGCAGCATGCGCAGCTCGAAAGGCTTCATCGGAGGACGCGCCTTGACCCAGTCGGCGACCGACGCCCGCGGGACCGGGATCGTGAAGCGCGAGCCGTCCGCGCGGGCGAAGGTCACGCGCGGCGTGCGCTTCAGGTCTCCCGAGAGGAAGCCATAGATGCCGGTGCGCACCGCCAGGTCCTGCGGCGTGGAGGCCGACGCATACGGCGCCACCTCGCGCACGCGGTACTGCGCCGCGGGCTCGCCATCGACTGCCACGATCTCCACGCCCGGCACCACGCCGGCCTTCTCCAGCTCCGGCGAGAACACGTAGCGCACGAACACCCGGTCCTCGGCGAGCTGGGTGCGCAGCAGCGGGCGCGCCAGCAGGGTATCGTCGGTCTGGTCGGGCGGGTAGACGTTGGTGTGGCCGTCCCTCAGCTTGGCGCACAACTGCATCAGCACCTGGTAGTACTCGGTGGTGGAGCGGGTCGCACGCACCTTGGGCAGGTATTCCAGATACAGCTGGTCCCAGTCGATCTGGCGCAGCGTGTCGGTGTAGATGAAGTTGTACTTCACCTCGGACCAGAACTTGGACAGCCCGGCCACCTTCTCGTCCTCGCTGATGTTCTCGCGCCAGGGCGTGGCCAGGGCGGGCGACTCGAACAAGCGGTTTTCGAAGGCCTGCTTGTCCTTCATCGCGGCGATCACCTGGCCGAAGCGCGGGTCGCCGCGCACGGAAGCGAAGTCGCTGTCCTTTTCGGCGGAGCTGCCGTTTACATAGCCCGCATCCAGCGCGCGCTGCAGCGTGCCGATGGCCATGTCGCGGTCGCCCGCCAGTGCGTACGAACAGGCGGCGTTGTAGAGCAGGTTCGCATCCGGCTCCTGGATGAACGCCTCCACATACAGCGTGGCGGCGCGCGCATAGTCCTTGCTCGAGTAGGCGGCCCGCGCCTCGCGCTCACCGGCCTGCGCGGCGCCTGCGAGCAGGATCACTGCCAACCCGACAACCGCCGCGATGCGCTGCTTGTGCATATACTCCCTCCCAGTATCCGAATGCCGTGCCGCGATTGTAGGGCGGGCCGCCACCGGATGGCAAAAAAAGCTAACATGGGCCTTTGTCCCATTGCGATATCACCGCGAAAGGCCGCCACCATGAAGCTCAACGACCCCTCCCTGCTGCGCCACCAGTGCTTCATCGATGGCGCCTGGTGCGATGCCGATGGTGGCGCCACGGTCGAAGTACGCAACCCGGCTACCGGGCAGCCGCTCGGCCAGGTGCCGCACATGGGCGCGGCCGAGACGCGGCGCGCCATCGATGCCGCCAACGCGGCCTGGCCGGCCTGGCGCAAGAAGAGCGCCAAGGAGCGCGCCGCCATCCTGCGCAAGTGGAATGACCTGATCCTGCAGAACGCCGAAGACCTCGCGGTCATCATGACCAGCGAGCAGGGCAAACCGCTGGCCGAGTCGCGCGGTGAGATCACCTACGCCGCCTCGTTCATCGAATGGTTCGCGGAAGAAGGCAAGCGCGTGGCGGGCGACACC
This sequence comes from Zemynaea arenosa, assembly GCF_004614185.1. GTDB lineage: Bacteria > Pseudomonadota > Gammaproteobacteria > Burkholderiales > Burkholderiaceae_D > Telluria > Telluria arenosa. The sequence continues at coordinate 82,908 of NZ_SPVF01000076.1, forward strand.
CTGCCCTCGCCCTGGCCGGATCGCCGCGTGGTGGTCACGCGCGAGCCAGTGGGCGTGTGCGCCGCCATCACGCCCTGGAACTTCCCGGCCGCGATGATCACGCGGAAGGTCGGCCCGGCGCTGGCCGCGGGCTGCCCGATCGTGGTCAAGCCGGCCGAACTCACGCCCTACTCCGCGTTCGCGCTGGCGGTGCTGGCCGAGCGCGCGGGCGTGCCGCGCGGCGTGTTCAGCGTGCTGACGGGCGACGCGCAGGCCATCGGCGCGGAGATGTGCGCCAACCCGACGGTGCGCAAGCTGTCCTTCACCGGTTCCACCGCCGTGGGCCGCATCCTGATGCAGCAGTGCGCACCGACGATCAAGAAACTGTCACTGGAACTGGGCGGGAACGCGCCCTTCATCGTGTTCGACGATGCGGACCTCGACGCGGCCGTGGACGGCGCGATCGCCTCCAAGTACCGCAACTCGGGCCAGACCTGCGTGTGCGCCAACCGCCTGTACGTGCAGGACGGCGTGTACGACGCCTTCGCCGAAAAATTCGTGGCCGCGGTGCGCAAGCTGCAGGTCGGGAACGGGCTGGAAGCAAACATCACGCAAGGCCCGCTGATCGAAGAGAAGGCGGTCAAAAAGGTCGAAGAACACATCGCAGACGCGCTGGCGCATGGCGGGCGCCTGCTCACCGGCGGCAAGCGGCACATGCTGGGCCACGGCTTCTTCGAGCCGACCGTGATCGCAGACGTCAGCACCTCCATGCGGGTGGCCAGCGAAGAGACCTTCGGCCCGCTCGCGCCGCTGTTCCGCTTCAAGACGGACGAGGAAGTGGTCCAGCTGGCCAACGCCACCGAGTTCGGCCTGGCCGCCTACTTCTACTCGCGCGACATCGGCCGCGTATGGCGCGTGGCCGAAGCGCTGGAAACCGGCATGGTGGGCGTGAACACGGGGCTGATCTCGACCGAGGTGGCGCCGTTCGGCGGCGTCAAGCAGTCCGGCCTGGGCCGCGAAGGGTCAAGCTACGGCATCGAGGATTACCTCGTGATGAAATACATTTGCATGGGCGGCCTCTAAGCCGGCCGCGCAGCCGGACGATGCCGAATTGCAACACCGCCAGTGAGCTATCAGGCAAGGATTCGTACTTTCCGCAAAGAACTGTGATAACTTGAGGTCACTCCCAGGGCCCCTCCCCCGCCCTGTTCTCTGTCCCCGGCTCCAGCCCCGCCGTTGTTCGAGCGAGTTCTCACATGAAGTTTCAAGACCTGAAAATAGGCCAGCGCCTGGGCGCGGGCTTTGGCGCCGTGATCGCGCTCGTGGCGCTCATGGGCGCCCTCTCGTATTCCGATCTCACCGCGCTGTCCCACAGCGTGGACCTGACCACCAATGACCGCTATCCCAAGATCGTGCTGGCGCACGGCATCAAGGACGAATTGAACGAAACCGCGCGCCACATGCGCAACGTGCTCCTGATGACCGACGACCAGAAGATCGAGGAGGAGCTGGCTGCGATCGAGCGCAATTCGCAAGTCATCGCGCGCAACTTGGCTGACCTGGACCGCACCGTGACATCGCCGCATGGCCGCGAACTGCTCGCCAGCATGATGGCCGACCGCACCCGTTTCATCGAACAACGAACCGCCTTTGTCCGCATGGTCAAGGCGGACCGCGAGAAGGCCCGCCCCTATTTGCTGGAGACGCTGCGCCCGACCCAGATGCATTACATGGCGGCGCTCGATCAGGTGATCGCGTTCCAGACGAAGCTGATGGACGATTCCGCCGACGCCACCGAGGCGCGTGCCGCGCGTTCGCGCATGGTCATCCTGGGGCTGACCAGCCTGACGACCGTCCTGGCCGTGCTGGTGGCCTGGCTGGTCCGCAACAGTATCGTCCTGCCGCTGCGCGAAGCCGTTGCCGCCGCCCGCCGCGTGGCCGAGGGCGACCTCACAGGCCGCATCGAAGCCACCTCGCGCGATGAAACGGGCGAGCTGCTGGCCTCCCTGCGCGACATGAACGCGAACCTGCTGCGCATCGTGCGCGAAGTGCGCACGGGCACCGACACCATCGCCCATGCCTCGGGTGAGATCGCGACCGGGAACCTGGACCTCTCTTCGCGCACCGAGCAGCAGGCCGGGTCGCTGGAGGAGACCGCATCCTCGATGGAGGAGCTGACCACGGCCGTGCACCGCAATTCCGACAACGCGCGCCAGGCCAATGCCTTGGCCAGCAATGCCGCCGAGGTGGCGGTCCGCGGCGGCGCAGTGGTGCAGCGGGTGGTGCAGACGATGAGCGGCATCAGCGAGTCCTCGCGCCGCATCGAGGAGATCATCGCCGTCATTGACGGCATCGCGTTCCAGACCAATATCCTGGCGCTGAACGCCGCCGTGGAAGCGGCGCGCGCCGGGGAGCAGGGCCGCGGCTTCGCGGTCGTCGCCAGCGAGGTGCGCAACCTGGCGCAGCGCTCCGCCACCGCGGCCAAGGAGATCAAGCAGCTGATCGACACCTCGGTCGAAAAAGTGGCCGAAGGCAGCCAGCTGGTGGGCGAAGCGGGGAGCACGATGGATGAACTGGTGGACTCGGTGCGGCGCGTGACCGGCGTGCTGTCCGAGATTTCGACTGCCAGCAGCGAGCAGGATGCGAGCATCACCGAGATCAATACCGCGATCACCGAGATGGACTCGGTGACGCAGCAGAATGCAGCACTGGTGGAGGAAGCGGCGGCGGCGGCGGAGTCGTTGCAAGAGCAGGCGGCCCGGCTCTCCGAGGTGGTGGCCGTGTTCCAGTTGGATGAAGTGCCGGGCGGCGTGCGCAGCCCGGCGGTGCGCGCACATGGCCACGCAGGCGCTGCGGCGCTGCGGCTGGCGGCCTGAGTTTTACCGGGAGCGGCTCGACCGCTGTCTGCCTTGTCCCCGCCTTGCGCGGGGATTTTTTTTGCGCTTCACGGGTGAGCGGAGCCCTGTTGCCCGCACTGGCCGCGCCCAGCAAAAAGGCCGCACGCGGCGGCCTTGAATGCGGAGTGCAGCCGCTCAGTACTGTGCCAGCCGTGCCGCCAGCTGGGGGCCGACGTCGGCCGCCTGGTGGACGCTCACGCCGAGGTCGCGCAGCAGGCCATCGTGCACGCCGTAGATCCAGCCATGCACCGACACTTCCTGCCCGCGGTCCCACGCGTCCTGCACCACGGTGGTTTCGGCCACGTTGACCACCTGCTCCATCACATTCAGCTCGCACAAACGGTCGTGCTGTTCGCGTTCGGTCTTCAAGGCGGTGCCCAGGTACTGCTCGTGCTTCTGCTTCACGTCCTGCACGTGGCGGATCCAGTTGTCGGCCAGGCCGACGCGCTGGCCAACCAGCGCCGCGCGCACACCGCCGCAGCCATAGTGGCCGACGATGATGATGTGCTTTACCTTCAGCACATCCACTGCGAACTGCACCACGGACAGGCAGTTCAGGTCCGAGTGCGCCACCACGTTGGCGATATTCCGGTGCACGAACACCTCGCCCGGGCCAAGGCCCAGCAGCTCGTTCGCGGGCACGCGCGAATCGGAGCAGCCGATCCACAGGTACTCGGGAGTCTGCTGGTTGGTCAGGCGCTTGAAGAAGTCCGGGTCGCGGTCGGTCTGTTCGCGCGCCCAGGCCTGGTTGCGCGCGAGGAGGTCTGCGGTCGTGAATTGGCTGCTGGTCATTCGAAGAAGTCCTTCACTTTGTCCTTCCAGGTCTTGGTCTGCGGGCTATGCTTGGCACCGCCTTCCACGGTCAGGCGCTCGAATTCGCGCAGCAGGTCCTTCTGCTTCTCGGTCAGCTTGACCGGGGTCTCGACCTGCACGTGGCAGAACAGGTCCCCGGCATAACCGGAGCGCACGCCCTTGATGCCCTTGCCCTTGAGGCGGAAGGTCTTGCCGCTCTGCGTCCCTTCGGGGATCGTGAAGGCGACCTTGCCGGTCAGTGTCGGCACCTCGATCTCGCCGCCCAGGGTGGCCTTGACGAAGGAGATCGGCATCTCGCAATGCAGGTCGTCGCCATCGCGCTGGAACACCTGGTGCGGCTTGATGTGGATCTCCACATACAGGTCGCCCGGGGGACCGCCGTTGGTGCCCGGCTCGCCGTTGCCGGACGAGCGGATCCGCATGCCGTTGTCGATCCCGGCCGGGATCTTCACTTCCAGCGTCTTGTTACGCTTGATGCGGCCGGCGCCGCCGCAGGCCGCGCACGGTTCGGGAATGATCTTGCCGCTGCCGTGGCATTTCGGGCAGGTCTGCTGCACGCTGAAGAAGCCCTGCTGCATGCGCACCTGGCCATGGCCGGCGCACGTGGTACAGGTGACCGGCGCGGTGCCCGGCTTGGCGCCGGAGCCGTGGCAGGTGTCGCACTTGTCCCACGAGGGCACGCGAATGGTGGTGTCGAAGCCGTGCGCCGCCTGCTCGAGGGTGATCTCGAGGTTGTAGCGCAGGTCCGCGCCGCGGTACACCTGCGGGCCGGAGCTGCGGCGGCCACCGCCGAAGATGTCGCCGAAAATGTCGCCAAAGGCGTCCGAGAAGCCGCCGCCGCCAAAGCCGCCGCCCATGCCGCTGTTCGGATCCACGCCGGCGTGACCATAGCGGTCGTATGCCTCACGCTTTTCGGGCGTGGTCAGCATCTCGTAGGCTTCCTTGACTTCCTTGAACTTTTCTTCGGCGTCCTTGTTGTCCGGATTGCGGTCCGGATGGTATTTCATCGCGAGCTTGCGATACGCCTTCTTGATCTCGTCTTCCGAGGCATTCTTGGCGACGCCGAGAACTTCGTAAAAATCACGCTTTGCCATGTGTCGGCACCTTGCTGTTGAACTATCGATACGACTGCTACTGATACAAAAAGCCGAGCCGGCCAACCGTGAGGTTGCGACGGCTCGGCCGACAGGCCGCTACCCTAACACGGCAGCGGCCCGCAGTGGTTGTTACTTGGCGTCCTTGACTTCCTTGAAGTCGGCGTCCACCACGTCATCCTGCTGGCCCTGCGCGCCACCCGCACCAGCGGCACCGGCGTCGCCCTGCGGACCGGCGCCACCGCCAGCTTGCTGCTGCGCCTGCATGTCGGCGTACATCTTCTCGCCCAGCTTCTGCGAGGCGGTGGACAGCGCCGACACCTTGGCGTCGATGGTGGCCTTGTCGCCGGTCTTCAGGACCTCTTCCAGGTCCTTGATGGCGGCTTCGATCTTCTCCTTCTCGCCGCCTTCGAGCTTGTCGCCGTACTCGGTCAGCGACTTGCGGGTCGAGTGGATCAGGGCGTCGGCCTGGTTGCGGGCGTCGGCCAGTTCGCGCAGCTTCTTGTCCTCTTCGGCATTCAGCTCCGCGTCCTTCACCATCTTCTGGATCTCGTCTTCCGACAGGCCCGAGTTGGCCTTGATGGTGATCTTGTTTTCCTTGCCAGTGGCCTTGTCCTTGGCACCCACGTGCAGGATGCCGTTGGCGTCGATGTCGAAGGTCACTTCGATCTGCGGGGTGCCGCGCGCGGCCGGCGGGATGCCTTCGAGGTTGAACTCACCCAGCAGCTTGTTGGCCTGCGCCATTTCACGCTCGCCCTGGTAGACCTTGATGGTCACGGCCGGCTGGTTGTCGTCGGCGGTGGAGAACACCTGCGAGAACTTGGTCGGGATCGTGGTGTTCTTCTGGATCATCTTGGTCATCACGCCGCCCAGGGTCTCGATACCGAGCGACAGCGGGGTCACGTCCAGCAGCAGCAGGTCCTTGCGCTCGCCCGACAGCACCGAGCCCTGGATCGCGGCGCCCACGGCCACCGCTTCGTCCGGGTTCACGTCCTTGCGCGGGTCCTTGCCGAAGAACTCCTTGACCTTCTCCTGCACCTTCGGCATGCGGGTCATGCCGCCGACCAGGATGATGTCGTCGATGTCCGAGACCTTCACGCCCGCATCCTTGATCGCGATGCGGCACGGCTCGATGGTCTTGGCGATCAGCTCCTCGACCAGGGCTTCCAGCTTGGCGCGGGTGATCTTCAGGTTCAGGTGGACCGGCGCGCCGTTCGCCATGGCGATGTACGGCTCGTTGATCTCGGTCTGCTGCGAGGAGGACAGCTCGATCTTGGCGCGCTCGGCCGAGGCCTTGATGCGCTGCAGGGCGATCGGATCCTTCTTCAGGTCCAGGCCGTTGATCTTCTTGAACTCGTCGATGATGTAGTCGATCACGCGCTGGTCGAAGTCTTCGCCGCCCAGGAAGGTGTCGCCGTTGGTCGACAGCACTTCGAACTGCTTCTCGCCTTCCACGTCGGCGATCTCGATGATGGAGATGTCGAAGGTGCCGCCGCCGAGGTCATACACGGCGATCTTGCGGTCGCCCTTGTCGGTCTTGTCCAGGCCGAAGGCCAGCGCGGCCGCGGTCGGCTCGTTGATGATGCGCTTGACGTCCAGGCCGGCGATGCGGCCCGCGTCCTTGGTGGCCTGGCGCTGCGAGTCGTTGAAGTAGGCCGGCACGGTGATCACGGCCTCGGTGACTTCTTCACCCAGGTAGTCCTCGGCGGTCTTCTTCATCTTGCGCAGCACTTCGGCGGAGATCTGCGGCGGGGCCAGCTTCTTGTCGCGCACGCCGATCCAGGCGTCGCCATTGTCGGCGGCCATGATCTGGTAGGGCATCAGGGCGATGTCCTTCTGGACTTCCTTCTCCTGGAACTTGCGGCCGATCAGGCGCTTGACCGCGAACAGGGTGTTCTTCGGGTTGGTGACGGCCTGGCGCTTGGCCGGGGCGCCGACCAGGATCTCGCCATCGTCCTGGTACGCGATGATGGACGGCGTGGTGCGCGCGCCTTCCGCGTTTTCAATGACCTTCGGCTGCCCATTTTCCATGATGGCGACGCAGGAGTTGGTCGTGCCCAGGTCGATACCAATGATCTTGCCCATGATTTGTTATCCTTTTAATGCTAGTTTCAGATGCTTCGAATATATGGAAAGGTTCCGTGCTTTCAAGAGAACGGCGCGACCTTATTTCGCCTGTGCCGCGGTCACGATGGCCGGACGCAGCAGGCGGTCGGCGATCATGTAGCCCTTCTGCAGCACCGACACGACCGTGTTGGCTTCCTGCTCGGACGGCACCACGGCCACGGCCTGGTGCTTGTTCGGGTCCAGCTTCTCGCCCGGGGCCGGCATCACTTCCACCAGGCGGTTCTTCTCGAACGCGGCGGTCAGCTGCTTGAGGGTCATCTCGACGCCTTCCTTCAGCGACTCGATGGATGGGGTCTCCACCTTGAGCGCCATTTCCAGGCTGTCGCGCACCGGGACCATGGCCTCGGCAAAGCTCTCGATGGCGAACTTGTGCGCCTTGCTCACATCTTCCTGCGCGCGGCGGCGGATGTTTTCGTTCTCGGCGCGGGCACGCATGAAGGCATCGTGCATCTCGGCCAGCTTGGCTTCGGTGGCCGACAGTTTCTCTTCAAGGCCAGGCTCTGCGGCCGGCGCCGGAGACCCTTCAGCACTCGCCGACACCGGCTGCTGCTCTTCTGCGGGCACTCCTTGGTTTTCTTGGTCTTGCATCGAAAGAACTCCTAAAATTCAAAGACTTAGCGACATCCCAGCCGGGATTGCCTGGACACAGGCCGACAGATGGGGGGTGACCCTACATTTTCAAGGGGTATTTATCGCAACTTTTTCGGCAGCAATCTTCCCCGTAACGGATGTAACCGGAGTTACAAAATTTACGGGCGGGTCGCACTTGTACCCGCAAGCCGGGGCTACCATTTCCTTAATGAATTCTCGTTCATCAGGAACCGCAGCCATGAAACTGCCTCTGCTCACTGCTGCCACCATCATCGTGTGGACCACCGCCGCCATGGCGGTGATCGTGTTCGCCGACGCCATTTCGTAACGCTCACCGGCACGGCGCCGCCCGGCCCGGTGCTGCCAAAACGGCTATTTTACCGCGCGCCGTGCGCCTGCCCGCCATTCGCGGCGTCCGGTCCAAAACGCTCCAGCAGAAAACCCACCAGGCTCGCCTGGCGCGCGCCTCCCAGCCGGTCGCGCGGATACACCAGGTGCAGCGGCCGCGCCGCCGGCGCGAACTCGGCCAGCACGGGCACCAGGTGCCCGGCCGCGAGCTCCTCTGCCAGCACCAGCTCCGGCTGCATCACGATACCGACTCCGGCCACGGCCGCCCGCACCAGGGCCTGGCCGTGGTTGGCGCGCAGGCGGCTAACGGGTAGCGGTGGGCCGCCGGCCGCGCCGTCCAGGTTCCATTGCACCTCGCGCCGCCAGTGCGTGAACTCCAGGCAGTCGTGTTGCGCCAGATCGGCGGGCGTCTGCGGCACCCCGCGGCGTGCCAGGTAGGCCGGTGCAGCGGCCAGCACCATGCCGTAGGGCTGGAGTGGGCGGGCCACCAGCGACGAGTCGCGCAGCGGGCCGATGCGGATGGCGGCGTCGAAACCCTCCTCCACCAGGTCGACCAGGCGGTTGCTCAGGTCCAGCTCCACATTGACGTCCGGGTAGCGCGCGAGATAGTCGGCGAGCGCCGGGGCCAGGCATTCGCTGCCGAAGGCCGGAGGCGCACTCAGGCGCAGCGTCCCGCGCGGGATCTCGCGCTCGCGCTCGGCGTCGCCGTCTGCGGCGCGCACCTCCTCCAGGATGGCGCGGCAGCGGGCCGTGTAGCGGCGCCCGGCCTCGGTCAGCGCCAGGCTCCGCGTACTGCGCGTGACTAGCTGCACGCCCAGCGCCTGCTCCAGTTCGGCCACGATGCGGCTGACCATGGCGGGCGACAGGCGCAGGACCGCGCCGGCGGCCGTGAAGCTCCCGGCATCGGCCACCTGCACCAGCACCTCCATGCTGCGCAGCTTGTCCATCGATTCCCCCAGTCGTGGTTGAAAAAGTTTCTCATGGTAGGGGATTTTTCGCGGAGCGGCCCGGGCCTACCATCGGCGTCTCGACGTCACCTGGAAGGATTCCCATGACCGCGCAGACCTGGACCGTGTTCCTGGCCGCCTGCCTCCTGACCGCCTACAGTCCCGGGCCCGGCGTGCTGCTGGCCATTTCCAACGCGACCGGCCTCGGCCCGCGCGCCACGCTGTATTCCTCGGCGGGGAACGCCGCCGGCGTGCTGCTGGTGGCCGGGCTGGCGGCCAGCGGCGTCGGCG